>DASRLC010000562.1:0-3819 GCA_035648655.1 Polyangia bacterium | reverse complement strand
GATGGGTGTGCTGTTGCGCGTGCTCGGACCTCCGGGCGGCGGGCTGGGGGTGGCGCGCGTGGTGAGATGGCGGGAGGTTTCCGATCGCAACCGCGCCCAGGCCTGGATGCGATCAATGGCGGAGCGCCCCGATCTCCGCATGGTGCTGGTGGGGCACGGCAGCCCCGTCACACACGATCCCGGCACGGCCTTGCGCCGCGCCGCCGGCCAAGTCTGAGTGAAAGCCGCCTCGATGGGGATAGTCGACGTGATCATCGTGGGCGCGGGGACCGCCGGCCTCGGTGCGTTGCGCGAGGTCCGGAAACGCACCGACAGCTTCATCATCGTCAACGACGGTCCCTGGGGGACCATGTGCGCCCGCGTCGGGTGCATGCCCTCCAAGGCGCTGATTGAAGCCGCGGGCGAATTCCATCGCCGCCTGATCCTCTCCGAGCTGGGTCTTTCAGGGGGCGACAGCCTGCGCGTCGACGCGGGCGCGGTCCTGGCGCGCGTTCGCAAGATGCGCGACGGCTTCGTGAGCGAAACCCGAGAGCTCACGGATGATCTCGGCGACCGGGCGATCTCCGGGCGCGCCCGCCTGCGGGGGCCGCATGAGGTGGAGGTCGACGGTCGCGTCTTCGAAGCGCGGAGCATCGTCATCGCGACCGGCTCGCGGCCGGTCGTCCCGGCCGATTGGGAGGTTTTCGCCGACCGGCTGCTCACCACCGACTCTCTCTTTGAACAGAGCACGCTGCCGTCGCGGCTGGCGGTCGTCGGCCTCGGCCCGGTCGGTCTCGAGATGGCGCAGGCGCTCGCGCGGCTCGGCGTGCAGGTCACCGGCTTCCACGCCGGGCGGACGATCGCTGGGCTCTGCGAGGGGCCCGTCAACGACACGGCGCTCGATATCCTTCGCCACGAGCTGAATGTGCACCTCGGGCATGGCGCTCGATTGACCGCCGAAGGAGATGGGCTGCGGGTGACGGCGGGCGCTGCCGGCATGGTGGTCGATCGGGTGCTCGTCGCCATGGGCCGCTCGCCGTGCGTCCAGGGATTCGGCCTCGAGAACCTGGGCGTTCCCCTCGACGAAAAAGGGCTGCCCACGGTGGACCGCGCGACGCTCCAGGTGCCTGGCCTGCCGGTATTCCTGGCCGGCGACGCCAACGCCGAGGTCCCCCTGCAACACGAAGCCGCCGACGACGGCCACATCGCCGGTCTCAACGCGGTCTCCTCTTTGGTCAAACGTCGCGTGAGCGACGACCGGGGATCTAAAGGACCCTCCCAGGGGCCTTTTGGGAGGAGGTTCGTGCGGCGAACGCCGCTGTCGATTGTCTTCAGCGATCCCGCCCTGGCGTTGGTGGGGCGGCGATTCGACGCGCTCGATCCCGACCGGGTCGTGGTGGGTGAAGCCCGCTTCACCGACCAGGGGCGCGCCCGGATCATGTTGCGCAACGCGGGCCTGTTGCGGATTTGTGCCAATCGGGAGGATGGGGCGCTGGTGGGGGCGGAGCTCTTCGCGCCCGAAGGCGAGCACCTGGCCCACTGGCTGGCCCTGGCAATCCACCGCCGCAGCACGGTCTTCGATCTGTTGCGCGCCCCCTTTTATCACCCCACCGTCGAGGAAGGCCTGCGCACCGCCCTGGTCGACATCGCAAAGCAGCTGCCGGCCGCCGAGACCTTTCCGCTCGTCTCGGCGCCCGCGGAATAGAGGACGGCATGGCTGCGTTAGAGGCAGCGGATCGTCGGGGGCGCAAGGTCCACGGCGCTCCACGTCCCGCCCGTGCCGCGATCGCCGCCCCACCACTCGCCAACCGGCGATCCGTCCTTACGTTCGACGCATGCTGACACTTCTCATCATCCTGCTCATCATCTCGGCGGTATTTGGCGGCTGGGGCCACTCGCGCTGGGGCTACGCCGGTTGGTCGCCGCTGGGGATCATCTTGGTTGTCCTGGTCATCCTGTGGGCCACCGGCAATATCGGCACCGGCCACCTGCATCGGTTCTGAACCTTGTCGTGAAGTTTTTTCGCAAAGCCTGGCAGCTCGTCAAGGAAGCGGCCAGCGACTGGAGCGACGACAAGGCGCCGCGCATGGGTGCGGCGCTTTCGTACTACACGATCTTCTCGCTGGCGCCGGTGCTGCTGCTGGTTATCGCGGTGGCGGGCCTGGTGCTCGGCAATCAAGCCGCGCAGGGTAAGATCGTCGCCCAGTTCAGCGGACTGCTCGGGACCGAGGCCGCCAAGGTCATCGAAACGATGCTCCAGAAGGTCGGTGATCGTGGCCACGGCATCCTGGCCACCGTGATTGGGTTCGTCACCCTCATCGTGGGCGCCACCGGCGTGATGGTCGAGCTGCAGGACGCCCTCAACACCGTCTGGAAAGTGGTGCCCAAACCGGGGCGCGGCGTGAAGGGCATCCTCCGGGATCGGCTGCTCTCGTTCGGGATCGTGCTGGGATTTGGTTTCCTACTGCTGGTCTCGCTGGTGATGAGCGCGGCGGTGTCGATCCTGGATTCGTGGCTGGGCGGCCTCATTCCGGGGTGGATCGTGGCCGGCTACCTCCTCAGCTACGGGCTGTCGCTGGGGTTGGTGGCGCTGGTCTTGGCGGCGATCTTCAAGATCCTGCCCGACGTCAAGATGGCCTGGAGCGACGTGTGGGTCGGCGCGCTCGTGACCTCGGCGCTTTTTCATCTGGGCAAGTTCGGGATCTCGGTTTACATCGGCAAGGCCGGCGTGGGCTCGACCTTCGGCGCTGCGGGCTCGCTGGCGGTGCTGTTGGTGTGGGTCTACTACTCGTCGCTGATCGTGCTGTTCGGCGCGGCGTTCACCCGGGTCTACGCCAACCGCTACGGCACCCACGTGGTGCCGGACGACAATGCCGTGGCGGTCCCCGAAACGCCGTTGGCCCGCGCCGCCATGGAGAAGCAGATCAAAAAAGGCGAGATCCCGACCGCCGCCCACTGACCGCGGTCCCCTGACGCCCGCCCGAAAATCGCCGCAGAAACGCTTCAGATTTCACACGATCTGGTCGAGGTTGCGGTGGAAGGCTTGCTTTCACCGACAGCGCCACCATTGTCGGAGTAGATCCCAAACCCTCTCGAGGTAAATCATGTCTCAGACCAGCTATCCCAGCGTGTCCCAGCCTTCGCGAGCCAAGGGCAAGGCTCAGGTGGCCGGCGCGGTTGCGCCCAGCGCGGCCAAGCCGCCCAAAGCCGTTCCGGTGGCCGGCGCCGACCACGCGACTGGCTCCGTATCGTCGGACGCGATCGCTAAGCGAGCCTACGAAAAATATGTGGCCCGCGGTGGCGCGCACGGCTCCGATCAGGAAGATTGGGTCGAGGCCGAGCGCGAGCTGATCGCCGAAAGGCGCGGCTAGCCGCTCAGGGCCCGGACGGCGTGCCGTATCCCGGCGGCGCGTGCGCGGGCGTGAACCGGACGGCGGCCAACGTGAGCGGCTCGGCGCCGCGTGTGACGGCTCCGTCCGCGCGCAGCTCCATCGGCTTCCAGCAGCTGAGGCCGCCTCGGCTCATGAACCGAACTTGAAAGGTCTGGCGCTGGGCCGCCGCGATGGTGAGCGGATGGTTGGCGAACCAGGTCGAGGTGCGGATGCTGCTGCCGTCCGGCGCGGTCAGCCGGAGCCGGTCGCGGTGAACGGCCACCGGCTGGTCGGTCGGGTTGCGGACCTCCAGCTCGACAATGGCTTCCACCAGATCGTTGCCGGGTTGCCTGGGCTGCACGGTCTCGTCGCAGCTCTGGCGCTCCACCACCATGGCGATCCCGCCCGCGGTGGTTGCGGCGCTGCCGTTCTGAAGGGGGGACGTCATGGCACAGGCGGGCGTCAGCAC
>DASRLC010000561.1:0-2596 GCA_035648655.1 Polyangia bacterium | reverse complement strand
GGAACGCAGCGTCCGCCGATGGGTCCCACCCCCGCCCATGGAACGCAGCGTCCGCCGATGGGTCCCAGCCCGGCGCATGAAGGGCCCCGCCGGCCGACTTCGCAAACGCGACCGCTCGGCGTCCAGCGCCCTATCCTGGGCCCGGGAGCTGGGCCGCAGGCGCAGCCGATTCCCGGAACGCCTGCGCACGGTATGCGGCGCCCGGGAATGGGGGCGACGCCGGCCTTTGGAACGCAGCGTCCGGCTGGGCCGCCGGGCCAAGCTCGACCGGTGCATTTCGGAGGACAGGCCGGTGTCCCAGCCGGCGTCCCGGTCAACTTCGGCTTTTCCCGCGAACAGCGCGAGACGGCGCGGGTCCAACTCCGCTCGCGCCGCCCTTGGCGCTCGGTGCTGCTGGTGCTACTGCTGCTGCTGGGTGGCGGGTTGGCCGCGGTTCACCGCTTCCTGATCCCGGTCGACGTGTTGCTGGTGTGGTTCAAGCCGGCCCGGATCGCCATCGCCACCGAGCCCGAAGGCGCCACCTTGCGGCTCGACGGTGTGGCACTGCGCGCCACCTCGCCAACCTCCCTCTCGGTCAAACGCGATCTGGCCGACCACGTGATTGAGGCGACTTTGGTCGGCTATCGTCCGGCCCGCACCGTGGCCCGCTACGAGAAGTCCGTCGGGCCGTCCTTCGTGCTGCGGCTCGAAAAGGATCCGACCTACGTGGAGCCGAGCGCCCCGACCACGCCGGGCACGCCCACGGGCGCCGGCGTGCCGGCGGCCGAGCTACCGCTTCCCGAAATCGGCGCGCGCCCGCGCTGAGTCTCAGGGCGGTCCGAGACAGGCCGCGCGCCAGGGCCGGGCGGCGGGCGGTTGCCGCCCCGGGGAGCGCGCGCGAAGCCGCGCGGTGGCGGGCGACCCGTTCGGCAGATGTCCGCTCGGCGGATGTCCATTCGACCCCGCCAGACAGACCGGCGGGCGTTTGTTAGGGACCACCGCTGGCGGCGGCGCGGGCGTTGGCGCGGCCGGCGTCAAGGTCGCGGTGGCGGCCGTGGCGGTCGTCGGCCCGGCCACAGCTAGATGCGGGCGCAGCCGGCGGACCATCTTTCGGCCGAGACCTTTGATCCGCACCAACTCGTCGACCGTCCGGAAAGGGCGCCGCTTTCGGTACGCCAATATGGCGACCGCTTTGGCCGGTCCGACTCCGGGCAGCAGCGCCAGCACCTCCGGGGGCGCGGTGTTGAGGTTGACGACCCCCTCGACGGCCTTGCCCGCTCGCGCGAACGAGGGGCTCAGCATCAAGAGCAGGCCTACCAGAGGAAAACGGATCAAAGCGGGGCCGGCACGCACGACGGGTTGTCGGCACCGGCGCCAGCTCGGTTGCCAGGCCGCTTTCCCGACTATCCGAACTACCCCGACTACGGCCCAGGCGAGCAGAACGCGGTCTGGGTGCACGGGGTGGCCGACAGCGCGACGGCGCCTGCCGTACCCGTAGGCCGACAGACGTATCCACTCCGGCAGTCGTTGTTGCTGCCGCAGACGAAGGCGCAGAACCGCATTTCACTCGAGCGCGGGGCGCATACCCCCTGATCGAGGCAGATTTCGTCGGCGGTGCAATCGTTGGTCGCACCGTTCGGGCACGGGTCGCTCGGGGCGGACGTGGCCGAGCCCTGGGCGCAGATCAGCGGACAGGTGGCGTCCGCATCGGTGCCGGCGTCGGGCCCGCCGCAGGCCCGATCCTCGCAGAACGGGTTGCAGGGCTTGCTCAGGTACTCGACCGGGAAGTAGCGGATGCAGGTCGCTTCGCTCGGGCAGGTCGTCTCGTTGCAACCCAGGATGGTGCAGTAGCCACCGGGCTGTGACAGGTCGCAGATGCGCCCGCCATTCGGATCGCAGTCGGCAGCGGTCTGGCAATTGTCGCCAATCTTCCGGCCGCAGGCGGCGGCCGATAGGACCAACGCCAGCGCGAGGGTCAGCCACGCGCGCGGGAGCTTCCGGTTCACGGTCCGCCTTTTACCGTGAACGCTCCGGTCGTACTAGAGAGCGCGCCGGAATAAGCCATCGGCGGCAGGTTGGCCCGACCTGACCAACCTGTGCGGAGGATCGGCACGGTTCTTGTAGAGACAAACACGAGAACGCTGATGACAATGCTGACTTCCACAGCCCACACCACGGTTGCCCGCTACGATTCGCGGAATGATGCGGCCACCGAGCTCTTCGGGCTGGCTCCGATATGGGACGGAGTCCTCCACGAGTTTCGAAACCATCTAACGGTACTGCTCGCAGCGGCCACCGAAATCCGGGCCGCCTCGCCGTCAGACTCGGAGGCGGAGATCGTGGGTGCGCTCACCGAGACCGAGCAGAACATCCAGCGGCTCAACGCCCTGGTGGGGTTCGTGGACGCCGCGGTCAGGGACGGCGCGCCCATGGTGGTCGACCTCGACGACGTGATGGACCGCGCGTTGCGACTGGCGGCGCCGGCTATGGGTAATATATTGTTTTCATTGCGAAAAGAGCGCCGCATGGGCGTCGGAAACCGGGGCAGCGCGCTGGAGTCGCTGCTGGCGGCGCTCATCGCCGAGTTGGCGCGCCACGGGGCGCGGGAGATCGACAT
>DASRLC010000560.1:0-9045 GCA_035648655.1 Polyangia bacterium | reverse complement strand
ACCTCCGCCCGCGCCACCTCCACTTCCGGCGGCGCCGCCACCGACTCCAGTCGCGCCGTTCCCGCCGGTACCGCCGACCCCGCTCGCGCCACCCGTGCCGGTCGTTCCGCCGCCGGCCGTGCCGCCGCCGGTCCCAGCCGCTCCGCCCGCGGCGCCGCCGTTGCCAGCGGTACCGCCGCCGTGGCCACCGGTCCCCGTTCCGCTGGACGAGCTACCGCATCCGTTGACGGCAATGACGGCTCCAAGCAACACAAGCCATGTCGCGCTACGCATCGAGACTCCTGGACGAAGGGGTTGGACGAAGGGTTGGCAATTCGGCTGGCGGAAACTCTAAGGCAATGGCGGCGAACACCGCAAGAAAGCCGGCCGGTGGCGCACCGGAAGCGCACCCAACGACCGATCGATACGCCGAGCGGCTTGCGCCCCCGCCGCTAAAGGACGTTCGAGGCCAGCTCGGCCAGCGCCGAACGCTCCCCCTTCGACAATGTCACGTGGCCGGCCACCGGGTGGCCTTTGAACTTCTCGACCACCGTGGTGAGGCCGTTGGAGGTGGCGTCGACGTAGGGGTTGTCGATCTGGTAGGGGTCGCCGGTGAGCACGACCTTGGTCGCCTCGCCCACGCGCGTGATGATGGTCTTCACCTCGTGCGGCGTCAAATTCTGGGCCTCGTCGACGATGATGAACTGGTTGGGGATCGAACGGCCGCGGATGTAGGTGAGAGGCTCGATCTCTATGTAGCCGAGGTCGATCAGCTCCTGGTAGCTGCGCCCGTTCTTGCGCTCGGTCTTGGAGAGACCCATCAGGAACTCGACGTTGTCGTAGATCGGCTGCATCCAGGGATTGAGCTTCTGCTCGAGATCGCCGGGGAGAAATCCGACGTCGCGCCCGAGCGGGAAGATCGGCCGCGATACCAGCATCTTCGAGTAAACCTGATCCTCGACCACCTTTTGCAGGCCCGCCGCCAGCGCCAACATGGTCTTGCCGGTCCCGGCCTTGCCGATGAGCGTGACCAGCTTGATGTCGTCGCTGAGCAGAAGGTCCAAGGCGCAATGCTGCTCTTTGTTGCGCGGGCGGATCCCCCACACGCTCTCGCGGAGCTTCTTGAGCGGCACCAGCTTCTTGGTCGTCGCGTCGAAGCGCCCGAGCGCGCTGTGCGATCCATTGTCGCGATCGCGCAGCAGAACGTACTGGTTCGACTTGAGATTCGCTTCCGCGAGGTCGACCGTGTTCTGCGTGTAGAAGGTGTCGACGTCGGCGCCGCTCACGACCAGCTCGGTCATGCCCGTGTAGAGCTCGTCGAGATCGATCCGCTCGGCCTCGAAGTCCATCGAGGTCAGGCCCAGCGAATCGGCGCGGATGCGCAGGTTGACGTCCATCGTGACGAAGATGGTCGGCTCGTTCTTGTTGATGTCCCGCACGTCGAGCGCGACCATCAAGATCAGGTGATCGGCGATCTGACTCTCGCGCAACGTCGTCGGCACCGCGCGCGCCGCCGAGGCCACGCGCAGGCGCCCCCCGGATGGCAGCGCCGCGCCGTCGGAGAGCCGCGCACCGCCGGTCCGCAACCCGTCCAGCATGCGGGCCACCTCGCGCGCGTTGCGCCCGCGCTCGGAGGCCTCCTTCTTGAACTGGTCGATCTCCTCGATGACGAAGATCGGGACCACCACCTCGTTGTCGGCGAAGGAGAGGAGTGCCCGCGGATCGTGAATCAGGACATTTGTGTCTAGGACGAAATGCTTCATATTCCACCGGAGGACGTCGGGCGCTGCGCGCCCTTTGGTCCCCCGCACCCCCTGCTCGCTTCGGGCTGGCCAAGCCACCCTACGCTCGCGTTCGTCATTTCGACTTCTTGGGCTTTCCGTGGGTGATGATGACTTTTTTCATGACGACGTCGGTGGTGGGTTTGTCGCGGGGGCCGCGGTCGACGTTGGTGATCTTGCTGATCAGCGACAGCGGTTCGCACTTGCCGAAGATGGTGTGCTTGCCGTTGAGGTACATCGGCGTTCCCTCGGTGATGAAAAACTGCGAACCGTTGGTGCCCGGGCCGGCGTTGGCCATCGCGAGCAGCCCCGGCTTGTCGAACGTCAGGTCGGGCGAGACCTCGGTGTCGAAACGATACCCCGGGTTGCCGCTGCCGATGCCGAGCGGATCGCCGCCCTGGATCATGAAGCCCGGGATCACCCGGTGGAAGATGAGCCCGTCGTAGAACGGCTTTTTGACCCACTGTCCGCTCTTGTTCTTGAAGGGGCGCACGCCGCGCGCCAGGCCCACGAAGTTGGCCACCGTGACAGGCGCTTGCTTGTCGTACAGCTCGCAGGTGAACGTGCCCAGCGTGGTCTCGATCTTGGCCATCAACGGGCCCGAGCCGGCCAGGCCCTTGGTCGCGTCGGCGATCGTGAAGTTCCCCTTGGCGGGATCGTCGTCATCGGCGCGGGCGACGGTGGCGCCGAGGAGCGAAAAGGCGAGCAGAGCGGAAAACGAGATTTTCGAGCGCATGGTCGAGGCCTCCCTGAGTTTCGAACGCGGGTACTATTACCACCGAGTCGAGCGTTTTTTCACCCCCAACATCGATCGCGGCCGATTCAGCCGTGGCGGGCGCGGACCCGCTCGAGCGCCGCTTCCAGATCGATCCCAGGCGATTGCGCCAGCGGCGCCCACAGATCGCCCACCTCGGCCAGCCGCGCCGGCAGTGTCCGGATCGTGAAGGCCCGGGGATCGAGGCGGTCGTCCAGCTCGTCCCAGGCGAGCGGCGTCGAGGCGCCCGCGTAGTCGCTGGCCCGGGCGCTGTAGGCGCAGGCCAAGGTCTTGCCTTCGACGTTCTGCAGGTAGTCGACGTAGATCGTCTTGGGATCCCTCTTCTTGACGGCGCGCTCGACGGTGGCCGCCTCCGGATGCTGCCCGGCCACGATCGACGCGATGATCTGGCAGAACAGCATGCCGGCCTCGAATGGCGTGCCGGGCGGCAGCGGCAGGTAGATGTGCAGGCCGCTCGAGCCGGAGGTCTTGAGGAAGCTGGGTAGCCCCAGCGCCTCCAGCTCGTCGTGGACCCAGCGCGCCACGTCGCGCACCCGCGAGAACGGCGCCTCGTCCATCGGATCGAGATCGATGGCCGCGAAGTCCATCTCGCACGGCGACTGCGCCCGCGAGAACCACGGATCCTGCGAGATGACCGCCAGCTGGGCCATGTGCAGCAGCGTGGCCATCGTGCCGCCCACGAAGCGCGACGGCACGTCGTCGTCGGGTGCGATCTGCTCCGCCCGTACGCCCGGGGGCACCTGCTCGGGCGCGCGGTGCTGGTAGAAAGCCGGGTGGGCGATCCCGTTGGGGAACCGGCGCATCACGAGCGGGCGATCGCGCACCACCGGCAGCAGGTAGGGCGACACCTTCACGTAGTAGCGCAGCAGATCGCCCTTGCTGAGACCGAGCTCGGGCCAGAGCTTTTTGCCGACGTTGCCGAGATCGAGCGCGGTGCCGTCGGGCAACGAGAGCCGGCCGCTGCCGCGCGCCTCGAGCTCGTCGAGGGCTTCGACCAGCCGGCGCCGCTCGTCCGCGCCAGGGGGGACGGCGGCGGCGGCCGCTGCCTTCCGCGTCGACGGCGCGACCTTGGTCTTGGTCTTGGCGTGGGTGGCGGCTCTTCGCCGCTCGGGCGCCGGAGGCGCAGACGCCTGTCGCTTGGCTCTCTCCACAGATTGCACAGGGCGGTCGGTCGGGGGCGCCGCGATCATCTCCTTCGGCGACAGATCGTCCCGCAACCCGAGATAGATCGGCTGGCGCAGGTAGCCTTCCGAGGTCCACTCGGCAAACTTCACGTGGGCGACGAGCTCGGGGCGGACCCAGTGTGGCTTCTCATTGGCGGGCGGCGGCGTCAGGAACGGCGAAGTCACCGTCGCGCGCTCTTTGAGCAGACGTTCCACCCGCGCCAGCTCCTTGTCGCTGAAGCCGCCTCCGACGTGCCCGGCATAGCGCAATCGGCCGTCGCGGGCGGGTAGGCCGAGGAGCAGCGCCCCGAACCCCGAGCGCGCGCCGCGTGGCTCGGTGTAGCCACCCACGACCAGATCTTCCTCCTGGACCAGCTTGAGCTTTCGCCAATCTTGGGTCCGGCGGCCAGGGCGATAAATCGACCGCGCGTCCTTGGCGACAATCCCTTCCCACCCGCGTGTCCGCGCCTCGTCCATCAACGCCGCGCCGTCGTGCTCCTGGCGCGAGATCCGGATCGGGCCACCGTCACCGACGCCCGCCAGCGCCGCTTCCAGCCGGCGACGCCGCTCGGTGAGCACCAAGCCGCACAGATCGTCGCCACCCTCGCGCAGCAGATCGAACGCTACGAACGCCACCGGCTTGGCGGCGGCCAGGCGTGCCACGTCGCGCGCCGAAGTCAGGTGAATGCGGTCCTGCAGGTTCTCGAACCCCAGCGGATCGCCCAGGGGATCGAGCGCCACGATCTCGCCGTCGAACATCACCTCGGCCTTGCGCCGACGCCCCCAGGCTTCGAACGCCGCGGCGACCTCGGGGAACTGCGCGGTCTTGTCGTTGCCGAGGCGCGAAGCGATGGTCACCTCGATGCCGCGTATGTGCGGTGCCACCGAGATCAGCGCGCGGATGCCGTCGTACTTCGGCTCGTAGACCAGGTTCGGATCGCGGAGCGGCGCATCGGCCAGGGTCGCCAGCATCGGCTGCATGCGGGAGATCCTGGAGATCCTAACGGGGGGCGCGAGGGCTCACGGGGGAAGAACCCCCTGGAAATCGACCGACTCGCCGGCGTGGATCCCGAGCTGCGCCGCGAGGCCGCCGCCGATCTCCAAGACGTATTGCGACGGCGCGCCGACTTTGCGCTCGTCTTCCGTCTCGGGCGCCGCGTTCTCGACCACGCCCACGATGCGGCGGTCGGCGCCGATGAAGATCATGTCCAGCGGAATGAGCGTGTTCTTCATCCAGAAACGCTCGATCCGCGGCTCGTCGAAGACGAAGATCATCCCGGCGTCGGTCGCCAGGCGCGTGCGGTACATGAGCCCGCGGGCATGCTCCTCTTCCGTGAGGGCCACCTCGACCCGAAATACAATCTTGCGGTCGCCGGCGTCGATGGTCACGTGCGCGGCGGTGTTGGCGGGCGCGGAGGCCGGCGCCGCCTTCTGCCCATCGCTCTTGCAGGCGGGTAGCGAGACCAGCGCGCCGGTTGAGGCCAGCCAGACCAGACCCAGAGCCATGCACCGTTTCACGCCCCGCACGGTATCATCGAAACGTGAGCGACGGCGCGCCGCCTCTGGCCGGTTGGAGGGTCCTCGTGACCCGCCCCACCGAACAGGCCGGCGCTCTGCGGACGGCGCTGCGCGAAGCCGGCGCCGAGCCGCTGGCCTACCCGACCATCGCCGTTGGCCCGCCGCCCGACTGGGCGCCGTTCGATCGCGCGCTGGACGACGGGTCCAGCGTCGCGCCCGCCGACTGGATCGTGTTCACCAGCCCGTCGGCGGTCCGTTTCGCGGCCGCGCGCGCCCGCTTGGGCGGACGCTTCGCCACCCTGGCGGCCGCGCGGATCGCCGCCGTCGGTCCCGGCACCGCGCGCGCGCTGGCCGCCGAGAGCTTGCCGGTGGCCTTGGTTCCGCCCGAGAACGACCAGCGTCAGGAGGGTCTGGTGGCGGCGCTGTCTGCGCTGCCCGCCGGTGGGCGGGTGCTCTTCCTGCAAGCCCTGGGCGGCCGCGAGCATCTGCGCAACGCGCTGGCCGCGCGCGGGATCCGGGTGGCCGTGGTCCCGGTCTCGCAGACCATCGCCATCGACCCGCTGCCCCCGCTGCCGGCGTTCGATGCCGCGACCTTCGCCAGCCCCTCGGCGCTGCGGGCGTTGGTGGCGGCCTTTACCGCCGCGCCACTGGTCGGCCGGGTCGTGGTCGCGATCGGCCCCACCACCGCCGAGGCGGTGCGAAAGGCGGGAATCGCGCTCGCCGCCACCGCCGCCACGCCCACGTCCGCCGCGCTGATCAATGCGCTGGTCCGCGCGCGGCGGACCGCGCCGCACGCCTGAGCGGCGGCGCCCGACGGCGCGCCTACCGGGTCGCGGCAAGCTGGGCTAGGCTTCGCGCGATGTCGTTCCCCGAAACGCGCCCCCGCCGTCTCCGCCGCACGCCGGCTCTCCGCCGCCTGGTCCGCGAGACCACGCTGTCGGCCGACAACTTCATCTACCCGCTGTTCGTCTGTCCCGGCAAAGGGATCAAGCGCGAGATCCCGTCGCTGCCCGGGCAGTTTCACTTCTCGGTCGACGAGCTGGCGCGCGAGGTCACCGAGATCGCCGGCCTCGGTATCCCGGGCGTGATCCTGTTCGGGCTGCCCGAAAAGAAGGACGAGGTGGGCAGCGAAGCCTGGCACCCCGAAGGCGTCGTGCAGCGGGCATTGCGCGCGATCAAGAAGGCCGTCCCCGAGCTGGCGCTGGCCGTCGACACCTGTTTTTGCGAGTACACCACCCACGGCCATTGTGGGGTCATCGTCGACGGCGAGGTCGACAACGACGCGACGCTCGAGAACCTGGGGCGCGCGGCCGTATCATACGCGCGGGCGGGCGCCGACCTGGTGGCACCCTCGGGGATGATGGATGGTTTCGTGGGGTTTCTGCGCGATTCGCTGGACGAGGACGGGTTCGAACAGGTGGGCTTACTCGCGTACGCGGCGAAGTACGCCTCGGGTTACTACGGGCCGTTTCGCGAGGCCGTCGACTCGACGCCGTCCTTCGGCGATCGCGGCGGCTACCAGATGGACCCGGCCAACGTGCGCGAGGCGATGCGTGAGGTGAATCTGGATATCGAGGAGGGGGCCGACATCGTGATGGTCAAGCCAGCGCTGGCCTACCTGGACGTGATCGCCGAGGTGCGCAACGACTGTGATCTGCCGATCGCCGCCTACAATGTCTCGGGCGAGTACGCGATGCTCAAGGCGGCGGCCGAAAAAGGCTGGATCGACTACGACCGCGTCATGCTCGAGACGTTGCTCTCGATTCGCCGGGCAGGCGCCGACATCATCCTCAGCTACCACGCGAAAGAGGCGGCCCGCTTGCTCCGCTAAAGCGGCGTGGGAGGGGCTTTGGCCTTCCCACGGGGGCCACCCCGCAGCCGACGGGATCCGGGCGCGAATCTGCTCGACGCACCAAGTCTCCACGCGGCGGAGCCCCCTCCGATCATTTCCGAGACGGGCTCGATTGGATCGTCAGCTCGTAGGGATCGTCGAGGCCGGGGAGGCCTTGAGCCTTGGCGTCGGCCGTGTCGCTCTTGGCGGCCGGCTTGCGGGCGACGCCGATGAAGAGGGGCTTGCCGGGCAGGGCCTCGATCGAGAGCTGCTCGCTCTCGCCGGCGCCGCGTCTGTTGACCACCAGCTCCTTGCCCGCGCCCTCGTGCAGCAGAACCACGTCTACGCCGGATGGAGCCGTCACGGTGGCCACCAGCGTGGCGGGCGCGGCAACCGCGATCGAAACCCAGTCGCGGTCGTCGGCGCCGCCCAGGTAGCCGCGCACGCGGCCCGGCGCGACCATCGGCGTCGCATCCGACGGCGAATCGTTGGGTTCGATTTCCCAGCCGGCCTGTGGCGGCCCCCAGCGAACCGTCAGCGTGTACGGATCGGGCGCATCCTCGGTCGGCGGCACGCCTTCGACCCACAGCTCGCGCACCGCCAGGTAAACCTCGGCCGGACCGATCGAGGTCGGCTGCAGCCACTCGCCCCAGCCCCGCCCGGCGGCGTCGCTCTTGGCGATTCGCCGCCCCTGGCCGTCGTAGAGCTCGAGCACCAGGTCGACGTTCGGGATCCCCTCCAGCCGCGCGCTCACCACGCGCGCCCCTTTGCCGGGCGGCACGCGGAAGAAATCGACGTCGCCCTGTCCCCCTTCGCTGCGCTTGCCGATCGTGCCGCGGATCGGTGTCCCTTGACCGAGCAGGTTGGCGTATCCGGGCGTGTTGTTGGGCTCGTGCTCGACGACGTCGGCGTGCTCGCCCATGTTGCGCGAGAACAGCACCGCCCCCGCCGCGATGGCGATCCCGACCAGCGGGAGCACCAAACGGGTCAGCCAGCGGCGGCGGCGCATCGACCATTCGAAGTCATCGACGTCCGAGCGCCGCAGGCGATCGCCGACCTCTCCCAGCTCGGAGATGTCCGCGATGTCCGAGTCCTCGATCGCCACCGTCGGGGCCTCGCTGGCCGCCCGGGTGACCGCGCCGGCCCCGGCGCCCAGCGGCGAGGGTGGGGACGACGGCGACGGTGCGGACCTGTTGTTCAGCGCGACCAGGGCGGCCTCGAGATCGGCCTGCAGCTCGGCCGCTGAGGCGTAGCGATCGGCCGGCGACTTCGCCATTGCGCGCAGCACGATGCGATCCGCCTCCGGTGGCAGCGCCCGATCGGGGGCCCGCGACCGCGGCGGAACGATCTCCTCGGTCAGATGTTTGGCCAGCACGCTGATCGGCGAGGGGGCATCGAACGGCGGCTCGCCGGTCAGCACCCGGTAGAGGGTGGCGCCCACGCTGTAGAGATCGGCCCGCGCATCGAGCGGCTCACCGCGCACCTGCTCGGGCGCCATGTAGTAGGGGGTGCCCAACACCTGGCCGCTCGAGCTGACGGCCGCGCCCTCGGGGCCGTTGCCGCGCTCGCGCAGCTTGGCGAGGCCGAAATCGAGGACCTTGACGTGCTCGCTCCCGTCGCGGCGCCGAACCACCATCAGGTTTTCCGGCTTGAGATCGCGGTGAACGATTCCGGCCTCGTGCGCCTCGGTGAGCCCCGAGCAGACCTGCGCAAAGAGCCGCGCGGCGCGCGGGAACGTCCACGGTCCGTCGCGCCTGAGCAGCGCCGACAGATCGTCGCCGCCCACGAATTCCATGACCAGATAGAGCGCGCCATCCGACTGACCGAAGTCGAAGGTCTGGACGATGTTGGGGTGATTGAGCTTGCTGATGGCCTGGGCTTCGGTTCGAAATCGCCGCAACATCTCTGGCTTGGTCGCGGTCTCGGGCGAGAGCACCTTCATGGCGGCCATCTTGCCCAGGTGGAGATGCTCGACCTTGTAGACCACCCCCATTCCCC
>DASRLC010000559.1:0-12443 GCA_035648655.1 Polyangia bacterium | reverse complement strand
ACCTGGCACGTCGTCGACGGAATACATCGGCTTTCTTAGGGATCCTGGGAGGGTCCCTAGAACCTCCCGCGATGGGCTCCGACGGGGCCTATGAAGTCATGAAGGAAACCAACGATGAATCTGGCGACAGCGATCGGCGTGGCGGGTGTGGCTATCGTGTCTATTACAAGTCACGAGGCCGCTCACGGCTTTGTCGCTGATCGTCTGGGCGATCCCACGGCGCGAGAGCGCGGTCGGCTGACGCTGAATCCAATTCCGCACATCGATCTGGTGTTCACGATCTTGCTGCCGGTCTTTCTCATTCTCTCTCACGCGGGGTTCATCTTCGGCGGGGCGAAGCCAGTTCCGGTGGATGTCAAACGGTTGAGACGCCCGCGGCGAGACTGGGCGCTCGTCGGGGCTGCGGGACCCGCCATGAACGTGGCGATCGCCATCGTTCTGAGCGCCATCCTCTGGGCCGTGACGCTGGCGGGCTTCGCGGACCCGTCATCCAGAGTGACCGAGATCCTGGCCATCGGAATCTATCTAAACGTGCTGCTGGCTGTCTTCAATCTCGTGCCGATCCCGCCGCTCGACGGATCGCGGATCGTGCAGTTCTTCCTCTCCGGGGAAACCCTGGTCTTCTATCGCCGGATTGAGCAGTACGGCCTGTTCATCATCATGGGGTTGATCTTCTTTGCGCCGCGACTCCAGGCGTTCGTCGGCGCGGCGATCTTCGGGCTGGTCGGGCTCATCACGATGCCTTTCGGCATGACCGCCGAGGTCGAACCTCTGCTGCGGAGGGTGCTCTTCCACTGATGACAGAAGCGTCAGGCACACGTGCTTCGCAACGGCGTCGCAATGGAATCGCAACGATCGGACGTAACAACGTCAAGCGGGTGTGAAAGGAACAACCTGTACCCCTAGCCAGCGGCGTTGTAGAGGCCCGCGTACGCGCCTCGCTTGGCGAGCAGCTCGGCGTGCGTGCCCTGCTCGACGATCGTGCCGTGCTCCAGCACGAGGATGAGGTCTGCGTTGCGGATCGTGGAGAGCCGGTGCGCGATCACGAAGCTGGTGCGGCGCTCGCGGAGCGCGGCCATCGCCCGCTGGACGAGGACTTCGGTCCGCGTGTCGACCGACGAGGTCGCCTCGTCGAGGATGAGGATAGGCGGGTCGGCCAGGAACGCGCGCGCGATCGTGATGAGCTGCTTCTCGCCGGCGCTGACGTTGGAGGCGTCGTCGGCGATCTGCGTGTCGTACCCGCCGGGCAGCGCGTGGACGAACCGGTCGACGTAGGTCGCCTTCCCGGCGGCGACGATCTCGGCCTCGCTTGCACCGGGCTTGCCGTACGCGATGTTGTCTCGAATGCTGCCGCCGAACAGCCAGGTGTCTTGAAGGACCATCCCGAATTGGGCGCGCAGCTCATCTCGGCGGACCTGCGCGACGTCGGTGTCGTCGATCAGGATGTGCCCATCGTCGAGCTCGTAGAAGCGCATGAGGAGGTTGACGAGCGTGGTCTTGCCCGCGCCGGTCGGGCCGACGATCGCGACGGTCTGGCCGGGCCGGGCGACGAGCGAGAGGTGCTCGATGAGCGGTTGCTCCGGCCGATAGCGGAACGAGACGTCCTCGAACCGGACCTCGCCGCGCGCGGCGGGCAGCCGGCGCGCCGGCTCGGCGTCGGGCCGCTGATCCGGCGCGTCGAGCAGCTCGAAGACGCGCTCGGCGGAGGCGACGCACGACTGGAGGACACTCGCCATGTTTGCCAGCTGGCTGAGCTGTTGCGTGAACTGCCGCGAATACTGGATGAACGCCTGTACGCCGCCGAGCTGCATCGCGCCGCTCGCCACGCGCAACCCGCCGGCGACCGCGATCCCGACGTAGGTGAGGTTTCCCACGAACCCCACCGCCGGCATGATCGAGCTCGACAGAAGCTGCGCGCGGAAGCTGGCGAGGTAGAGCTCGTCGTTCTTCGCGGCGAACCGCGCCTCGACCTCGCGCCGCCGGCCGAGCACCTTCACCAGCGAGTGCCCGGTAAACGCCTCTTCGATCTGCCCGTTGAGCTCGCCGACATGCTTCCACTGTGCCGCGAACCGCTTCTGGGCGCGCCGCGCGAGCTTCGCGGTGAGCCCGACCGAGATCGGCACCGTCGAGAGCGCGATGATCGCCAGCAGCGGCGAGATCACGAACAGCATCACGACGACGCCGATCACGGTGAACATCGCGTTCAGGATCTGGTTCATCGACTGCTGGAGGCTCTGGCCGATGTTGTCGATGTCGTTGGTGACGCGGCTGAGGATCTCGCCGTGCATCTGGGTGTCGAAGTACGCGAGCGGCAGCCGGGAGAGCTTGGCCTCGACCTCGGTGCGGAGCCGCTTCATCGAGCGCTGGACGACGCCGGTCATGAGATAGCCCTGCACCCACATGAAGAGCGACGCGCAGGCGTAGAGCGCGGCCGCGAGGGCGAGCAGGCGCGCGAGCGCGGCGAAGTCGATGCCGTGCCCGACGACGACGCCCATCCGGCCGGCCAGCTTGGCGTTGCCGCTGGGATGCGTGCCGAGGTAGCCGCGGTAGATGATGTTCGTGGCGTCGCCGAGGATCTTCGGCCCGATCACGGAGAGCCCCACGCTCGCGACGGCGGCGGCCAAGAGGGCCGTGATCGGCCGGTGCTCGGGCCCGAGCCGCCGGAGCAGCCGCTTGCCCGAGCCTTTGAAGTCCTTCGACTTCTGCGGCGGCGCGGCGCCGAGCCCGCGGAACGGGCCGCCCATCGGGCGCGCGGGGGCCGCCGGAGGCGCGGGGCGGGCGCTATCCGTCACGCGGCGACCTGCCCGCCGTCGCTCTGCGACTTCGCGATCTCGGCGTACGTGGGGCAGGTGGCGAGCAGCTCGGCGTGGGTGCCGCGCCCGACGATCGCACCGCCCTCCAGCACGAGGATCTGCGCCGCGTCGGCGATGCTCGCGACCCGCTGCGCGACCAGGATGACGGCGGCGTGCTTGGTGACCTCGCGCAGCGCGGCGCGCAGCCGCGCCTCGGTTGCGAGGTCGAGCGCCGAGAACGAGTCGTCGAACAGATAGATCGCGGGTTTGCGCAGGAGCGCGCGCGCGATCGACAGGCGCTGGCGCTGGCCGCCCGAGACGTTGGTGCCGCCCTGTGCGATCGGCGCGTCGAGCCGGCCGGGCATCGCCTCGACGAAGTCGGTGGCTTGCGCGATCGCGAGCGCGGCCCACAGCTCGGCGTCCGTGGCCTCGGGCTTGCCGAACCGCAGGTTCGTCGCCACGGTGCCGGCGAACAGGTAGGGCCGCTGTGGGACCATCCCGATCCCGGCCCACAGGGCCGAAAGCTCGATCTGGCGGACGTCGGTGCCGGCGACCGCGACCGTGCCGGCGGTCGCGTCGACGAGCCGCGGGACAAGCTCGAGCAGCGTGGTCTTGCCCGCGCCGGTCGAGCCGATGATCGCGGTGATCTCGCCGGGCCGCGCCTGGAGGTCGATCCCGCGCAGCACCGGCGCCTCGGCGCCCGGGTACCGATAGCTCACGGCGCGCAGCTCGACGAGCCCCGGCGGGCCGGCGGGAACGACCGGGTGGATGGGCGGCACGACCGACGACGGCGTCGCCAGGAGCTCGCCGATGCGCTCCGCCGAGGCCGCGGCGCGCGGGATGAAGATCGCCATGAACGTCGCCATCATCACGGCGAGCAGGATCTGCATCAGGTAGCTGATGAACGCGGTCATCTGCCCGACGTCCATCCCGCCGCTCGCGACGCGGTGCCCGCCGAGCCAAAGCACGGCGACGCTCGACGCGTTGAACACGAGCGTGATCGTCGGGAACATCAGGATCTGAAGCCGGCCGACGTGCAGCGCGGTGCGGGTGAGCGCGGCGTTCGCGTCCTCGAAGCGCGCGGCCTCGACATCCTCGCGCACGAACGCGCGGACCACGCGCATGCCGCCGATCTGCTCACGGAGCACGCGGTTCACGGTGTCGATGATGGGCTGCATCAGCCGGAACTGCGGGACCATCCGCGCGATGATCACGCTGACGCTGCCGGCGAGCACCGGCACCGCCACCAGCAAGAGCCGCGACAAGGAGACGTCCTCATGGACCGTCATCACGATGCCGCCGATGCACATGATCGGCGCCATCAGCAGCATCGTCGTGATCATGAGGACGAGCGTCTGGATCTGCTGGACGTCGTTGGTCGTGCGCGTGATGAGCGACGGTGCACCGAAGTGCCCGACCTCGCGCGCCGACAGGCCGCCGACGTGGTGCATGATCGCGCCGCGCAGATCGCGGCCATAGCCCATCGCGGCGCGGGCGCCGAAATAGACCGCGGCGATCGTGCAGACCACCTGGACCGCGGCGATCCCGAGCATCACGGCGCCGGCGCGGAAGATGTAGCCGGTGTCGCCGGGCGTGACGCCGCGGTCGATGATCGCGGCGTTGAGGCGGGGCAAGAGCAGCGTGCAGGCGACCCCCACGAGCTGCAGCGCGGTCGCGGCCGCGAGCGAGCGACGAAACGGGCGAAGGTAGGTCGACAGCAGCCGCCTCAGCACGTGCGAGTTCTACGCCGAGCGGGCCCCGGGAGACAGCGACATCTTCTGGCGAGCTAGCCAGCTGCGGGAAGCCTGGTTCGTCGGTCGATGCTTCAGACATCCGCGATCGATTCGAACCGGCGTCGACATTAGCGGACCTTGGTCATTGCAGGCAGCGGTTGCTTTCGCAACCGGTGTGCCACCAAAACGGATGCGAGAACGCGCGGCGCTCGCAATTGAGAATGCCGTCGGCCATGACATGTCTGTCGCGGGGCTTCGAATCTAGTTGGCAGTTCGTCCGATCGAACGTAGAGGAGACCCGCCAGCCCTCAGGGGATCTTGATCGTTCGGTGGCTGCCGTTCGGATCCGAGATTGAACGCCATCCGGAATCGGAGCGCGTAAGGCACGGTGAGGACTCAGCGGTGAAGCGGGTGGTTTCGCACGCTTCGAGGGCGGAACGCGACGCTTCGACTTACTGGCGGCGCCACAGACGAAGCCATCACACGGGCGCTCGGCCACGTCGATATCGGCACCACCCGGCGCAGCTACTTCGCGCCTGGCATCGCAGCGCGGGCAGACGTACGACGCCCCCACGGGCGCTTGCTGCCATCAAAAGTGGCGTGACCGGGACGTGTCAGATCCCGAGAAAGGCAGTTGCAACATCAACCGGGGGCGCCGTCGGATCGGTTGTTCGTCTCGACGCCGATAGGGGAGGGTCACGCGCCCCCATCCGCGACCCTAAACGCGCTTGCCATCCGGTCCTGCTCCGCACGCAAGATTCCAGCCCGCCTGGCCTCGGCGCGCCACTGCGCGACAGCGGTTTCGACCTCGCCCACGATCTCCTTGGCGCGCGCCGCCTTAACCCGAAAGTGCTTCGCCACGTCGAGCACGAGCTCGAGATCCTGGGCGTTGTCGGTCTCCGAGATATTGAGGGTAAGCCCATCGCCGTGGGCCACGGGGTTAATGTCGTAGGCCGGCGCCAGCGCCCAGCCCTTCTTCTCAAGGAGAAAGCCATGGTTGCGCAGGTGGTCGTCGACGTTCGAGATGCATACGAAGAAGACGATTCGGCGCCACAACTGCTCGAGGTCCCGCGGCGCGTGCGCCCCGCGTTGGGTGAGCACTGCAGCGAGGTCGATATACGAGGCGCCTTCTTCGCCGTCGCCGCGTTCCAGCATGGTCATCGCGGAGGCGAAGTGGATGCGCTCGCCAGCGCCGGTGCGATCGAAGCGTCGACTCAAGAACGTGTGGTGCTTCTTGCCGAAGCGTTTGCACTCTGCGACGGCGACGCCGACGCCCGCCTTCTCCGCGAGCGCGTGCGCGACGCTCTCCCACGCGCCGACGTCTTCGGCGTCGTTGGCGCTGGGGAACTTTGCGATCCAAAGGCGTTTCTTTGTGTCGAGCACGCTCGCCTTCGGGCGCGCTCCGCCCAGTGAGCGCCCGGGCGCGATCAGCATGCTGAGCCACTTGCCATACGACGGGTCACGCTCGACGCCCACCCGCTCGAGCTGAAGGCTCGCATGCTCGAGCTCTCGCAGGGACGTCCACGGCGGCGACGTCAGCTCGATGTTGTCGTCGAGAAAGGGGCCGCCATCGATCCTGAAGCGGAGTCCGCCGAGTCGATGGCCATCGTAGACGCCGAGGAGGTAGTCCGATTCGACCAAGGTTCGCTCGCGCCGTTTCTCTGTCCGCGCGCGCTGCGCCTCGCGACGTTGCAGCAGCACGCGTCCCCACCGGTCGGGCGACGAATCCAAGAAGACCCCGAATGTGTCGCGGCCGGTCGGGGCGTGTTGTGGCCCGCGGTCCAGACGAAGAGCGGGGTCTACGACAAGCGCGGGCTCCGACCCGAGCCACGCCCGGTCGTACTCGAACGAGAAGATCTCCTTACCCCTCGACGGCGTCGCATACAGTCGGCCCATCCGCACCGGTTCCCCGAGCCCTACCCAGTTGGCGACGACGTCGATCGTGCGGCGTTCAACGGGCATCGTGCGACCCGGGCCTCTTGCGAGGGTTCGCGGGGGTCAGCGCCGCATCCTGCAGCTTGCGTCCAAGCTCATCGTCCCGGCCGACGTTCCCGAGATCCTTTTCGAGCCCAAGGCAATGCAGGACATTGGCGTAGGAGCCCAACGTCACGCCGAACTCGCCTCGCTCGATGGCGCGCAACGTCGGTCGCGTCATGCCCGCCCGCTCAGCGACCAGCGAAGCCGAGAGCTTCCGTCGCCGACGCGCAAGGCGGATATTCTCGCCCAGTTCGGCAAGAGCGCGAGCAACACCCGGCAGCGGGGGACGGGCGGTCCGTGACATGGACCATAAGATATCCAACGGCGGCTATTATGGCAATCTTATATTCCACTCACGACCATGGCCGACGCGACGCCGACTTCGACAGGCGCGTCGCGCTTGGTGGGGACGGGCAGAACAAAGCGCGGGTCCTTGGCCCGAGGCGCCATTTCCGAACGCCCGATAATGAGCGTTCTGGTAACCGGGCCCCTCTCCCAAACTCGCCCAAGAGCCCTGTTTCCACGGCGCTCAGGGCCCTCGACCGGACGTGGGGCGATAGAACAACCCATCGTCGGTGACGTAGTTCTGTCGCACGAAGCTCAGAAAGCGCGGGCCCAGGGCGATCAGGTCCTCGGTCAGCACGATGAGCGCCGGTCGCGCCCGTCCGGTCTCCAGGGCGTCCATATAGGCCGCCCTTTGCTTCTCCGAGAGCATCGCCAGCAGCTCGCTGTGCATGAAGAAGTAGTAGCCTGGAGCAGGACGGAACACCGCGGTGCCGAGCCACCCGTCGAGCACGGGGTCACCGGGGCTAGTGTGCTCGAACACATAGCGTAGTCGCGCGGTCTGCTGCGCATCGTGATCGGTGGCGGAAGTCGCGAGTTCGATACCGGGGAGGATCAACAGCGGAATCGTCGCCAGGACGATGACGCGCGTACGCATCCGTTCCTTGGCTAGGCCCACGAGGAAGCACAGGCCCCTGGCTGCGAAGAGGCACACGATCGTCAACGGCATCAGGAAGTACTGTCGATACGCGATGGGTATCACCCGAATTCCAGCGATGAGCCCGACCAACGTGCAGAGCAGAAAGACATCCCAGTAGGCTCGGGCCCTTTCCCGCCAGAAATTTCGCAACGCAAGAAAGGCGCCCAAGAGACCCAGCGCCAGGATGGGCGCACTGCTTTCCGCGGTCGTGAAGAGATGCCTGTTGGAGCGCGACTTCCATTTGGCGTTGAGAACGAAGTTGTCGAAGATGAACTGTCGCCCTCCGCCTCGAAGGGCGAAGGCGCCCCACGTGAGGATCCCGGGCAGCGCCACGCCCGCGCCGAAGAGCAAGACCGCCCGGCACCGAACGGGAAACTTTTCCTTTCCGCCGCCCAGTACCCAGAGCGCCAACCCCGCAACAGCACCGGGCAGCACGAACACCATCTTCTGGGTGCACATGATGGCGGCCCCTAGGCACAAGCCGCCCGCGAGGAACTGGAAAAATTGCGCTCTGGCCGCCGTCTCTTCGTCGAGACCCCGCTGCAGGAACCAGAGCCCGCCGATGAAGAACGACAAGGCGGGTACGTCGGGGCGGATCTCCAGCAACTTCTGGATGATGACGGGCTGCCCGACGAAGAACAGCGCCGCCAGCAGCCCCATTTTGCGACTCGCCCCGCGGCGCCCGACGAAGAAGATCGTGACGGCCGAGAGCGCCGTCAGGACCAGCGACAAGGCTCGACCGAACTCCAGAAAACGCATCGCGCCGTCGAACGACTGATCGGCCGCGAACCAGCGAAAGAACTGCGCCAGCAGCAGGTGGTACCAGGGGGTGTGGTGCTCGAAGAAGTCGCGATAAGGAACCAGACCCTTCGACACGCTCCAGGCCGCATGGGCATGCTCGAGCTCGTCCGGATCGAAGAACCGAACGGGGATTGACGGCAGCCGCGCCAGCAGCAGGACGAGGATCGCGGACACCAAGAAGACGATGTCTGGAGACCGCCACGATGACTCGTCGCATGTCGCAGAGGACGGGGCCCGAGGGCGGTTCTCCATTCGGCCTGATATTTACACGAGTCCCGGGTTTGCCGTCGATCCCGCCCCTCCTAGGGGCCGCGACGGCCAATCGCCAGCCGGCCTTGCCGATGCACGATCGGAAAGTGCTGTGCGATCAATGCCAACGCCGGTGCGGGTGCGTCCCAGACCAGCACGTACGTGTAGCGCTTCTCGGCGCTCGTGAGGTAGCTATCCCACGCCGCCCTCCATGCGCGATCACAATCGGCGGGCGCGGTGCTGGCTTCGCGGAGCAGCGTTTCGCACCAATGCCCGGCCGACACCATGGCGCGCGGCATGTTTTGAATCACGTACTGCTGAAAACGCGGCGGCGGCAACGTCCGATACTGGACCGCATCCACCCCGCGCGAAGCCCAGAGGAGCTCGGCGCTGGTCTGGCGCTCGATCGCGTAGTGGCCCCAGGCGTGCAAGATCGGTTCGATGTTGTCCCCCGGGGATTTCACCGAGAACAGAAGCGGCAAGAGCCGTGCGCCCTTTTCCACGAAGGGCAGCCCCGAGCGGAACTCCGCCACGTCTGCATCCATGCGCAGAAGCGCCAAACCATTTCCAGCCGTGCCGGCGATTCCAGCGAAGACCGCCAAGACGACCCACTTGCGGGGCAACGTCTCTGGCACCCGCAAGAGCAGCGCGAGCCAAAGGAATGGGACGAAACGCGTGTTGAAATACCCCCAGATGGGAAGCATGAAGCTTGGGAGAAGAACGTAGCCTGCGATCAGGACTGCCACCGCTCCCATCGAGAACAGCGCCACCCGCCGCTGGCCCCGCAGAAGCACCGCAACCAGCAAGACCAGCGCGGGCACCAGCGAGGCGACTCCCCAGTAGCTGGCACCCAATACGTAGTTGCGCAGCGCCATCCACATGAGCTGCGGCATTCCTAACCATTCGCTCTTGCTCACGCCCGTCAGCTGCGCTCCGGAGCCTTCCACCGGCGGAGCCAAAACGAATCCCAGCCCAATGATGACTGCCGCTGGCACCAGCGAGGCCACAGCCCGCCAAGCAGCCTTCACGGCAAGGCGATCGCAAAGGCGCGCATAAGCCAGATCCGCCAGCGCTATAGAGCAGAGGATGATCAAAGGGAAAGTGTGAGCGATCCAAGCGATCGCGCACAACGCGGCGATGACCGCGGCCCGCGTGCCCGACCAGGCCCTCCGTTGCATGGTTACCAGGCCGAGGATCCACAAACAGATTGCAAACGAAAGGGAGAAGTTCAGCATGCCCATCACCACGAACCAATGCTGAACAAACGGGATCGCGAAGGCGCTCGCGATCCACATGCGTTTGCGGCTGCCGACCACGCTGAACAGGAAGGGATAGCCGAAGGCGGTGATGGCGAGCACCGCTATCACGAATACGCGAGCCGCACCCATGTAACCCAGAGTGGGCGAAGCCAGATGCAGCCACCCGAGCAACGCCGAGTTGGTGCGCAGCCCGTGCGCAGCAACATATTCAGGGTAGGCAGCGAGGTGATCCGTCACGTAGGCGGCGGCCACGTGTCCGGGAAGGTCCTCGTGGGGCAGTTGCTTGACCACGAACAGCGGCCAGACTGCGAGCAACCACAGCGCGAAGCCGGCCTTGGCTACGCATACACCGCAAACGATCGGTCCATCGCTCGACGGAGGACTGGAGGTCGGCGTCACGTCCATGGCCTGCCTGATTACCACCTTCGTCGCACCGTACACAAAGAATCAGCCGCTGGGCGAGCGGGCCCAGAGGATCTCGAGCGCGAAGCACCGGACGACGTCCGAGTGAAACGAGTGCGACGCGACCGTGTTGTCCTCTGGCGATAATTTTTTGAATTCAAATTTTCTATCGCGAGTGCGCACGACCTCGACGCCAAAGTCGACGTCCTGGGGATCCCCGCGTCGTGTCGGGTGGCCGTAGAGAAAGGTATTGTGGCCGTCGGTTCGCAACCTGGCTGCGTGCGCAGGAATGCCCAGACCTGGTCCAGCCCCGGCCGTGCAAACATGGAAGCGATCGCTCGGAAAGGGACGCCGGCTGGTGCGGGGCCATCCGGGTAGGGTTCGTCCTCCGGATGGGCGCCGGGCGGATCACACGGGGAGGTCTTCGGGGGGCGGCGGGTCGACAAAATCGCCTGGCGGCTCGTCGATGGGATCGCGTTCGTGCGGCGCCGGCGCTGGCGTGAGACTTGGAGCGCGTGGCTCGTGGCCGAGGTGACCCAGGATTCGCTCGACGGCGGGCGCCTCCATCACCGCGGCCACGATCCGCATACGGCCGTGGCACTTGGGGCAGTCGAGAGCATCGACGAGGAACACCCTTCGCAGCAGGTCGGCCCAAGGAAGCCGGTGGGCCTTTCGGAGCGGCGGCGCCGGCATCGATGACTGCGCGTCCTTCGCTTGCGGAACGGCGCTGGACCGCGCTCCCGCGGCGGGCGCGAGCAGGCCGTGGAACCAGATGACGTGCTTGCGCGGGCCTTGGCACGAGGGGGAGCAGCTTCGTGATGAGCTCGGTCGGTGTGAAGACCAGCGCCTCGGTCCCGTCGGACCGCCGCCGTTTGAGCTGAAGCGCGACACGGCCGTCCGGCAGCGCCGTCAGCCGCTCGTTGGCGATCGGCGGGCGCGCGAGATAGCGCGCGACGTGCTCCAGGCGTTCGCGATCGTTGGCGGCGATGCGGACGTTGGCGCGGCGAATGGGAAAGCGTCCGACGAGCTGCTGCTCGACTTCATCCCCGAGCGGCAGTGGGCATCGAAGGACCAGGGCAAGGCGAAGCGGGACGCTCTACTCAGACGCGTGCGCGGCCCCTGCCAAGCGGCAGCGGTGAAGCGGGTGGTTTCGCACGCTTCGAGGGCGGAACGCGACGCTCCGACTTACTGGCGGCGCCACAGACGAAGCCATCACACGGGCGCTCGGCCACGTCGATATCGGCACCACCCGGCGCGGCTACTTCGCGCCTGGCATCGCAGCGCGGGCAGACGCAAGGCGCCCCCACGGGCGCTTGATGCCATCAAAAGTGGCGTGACCGGGACGTGTCAGATCCCGAGAAAGTTCCCGCACGCCTGCGTCGGTTGACAGAGACCCTCGGAGCCCTTATAAGTCGCGGGCTTCATCGCGAGGATGGCGGAACTTGGTAGACGCACTAGCTTGAGGTGCTAGCGGTTAACAGCCATCGGGGTTCGAGTCCCCGTCCTCGCACTGCAAGACCCCTGGCAACTGCTGGGGTTTTCGTTTTTTCGGCCTGGCACCGGTCAGGCTGTCTTGGCGGCTCCGGTAACTCCTTTGGGAGTGCAGTTACCAGATGACACGTCTCGGCCACGCCGACTGCGCGCCCGCTCCAGCGGGTCGCGATCCACGTAGTGAAACGCGATTGAGATGTCTATGCGAAGCGGACGGCAAACTTTGCGTTCGGGATTCCGGGGTCTCGGGTGGCCGATCAGCTGCGTAGCCAGCGCGTCATCTTTGAAAGCTCCCTGTCGGATTTGTCGACGGGCAGCGCCCCCACCAAGCTAGCGGAACTAGGCTCTGCTGGACGGTCCCTTCGCCGACGACGGGAACGCGACACCCCAAACGCTAAGCCGAGCAACAGCAACATTCCCCCGGCGCTTCCGCGGCTCGTGGGCGAGCCGGCGGTTGTGCAAGAGCAGCCCGAGGTTGACCCGTCATCGCCTACGGCTGCGCCGCCGCCGGTCCCTCCCTGTACGCCGCTACCGGCGCCGCCGTCGTTTCCGGCAGAGCCCGTTCCGGCGGTGCCTCTCGTCCCGGCGAAACCGCCGCTGCTTCCGGCCGTGCCGTTCGTCCCAGCGGGACCGCCGGCATTCCCAGCGGCGCCGTTGGTCCCGGCAGAATCACCCCCGCTTCCAGCCGCGCCCTTCGTCCCAGCAGAACCGCTGCCCGAGCCGCCACTCGCGCCGGCCGCTCCGCTCCCTCCGGCAG
>DASRLC010000558.1:0-3815 GCA_035648655.1 Polyangia bacterium | reverse complement strand
CTGCCGAACCGCCCCCCGCGCCCGTAGGACCGCCCATGCCATTTCCCGCATCGCCTTTCGCCGAATCCGGTGCAGAGCCGCCCGAACACGCACTCAGCATGCACAAGAGAAAGAGGGACGAACGGAAAGGGCCCGAAGGACTATGCATCTGGTTTCCTTTGCAAACGTGCGGTCATCATAAAAACAATAGGCGTCGGTATGCACCGACGCCTACCGGGCGAATCGCTGGGGGGCGCCCGGTCGAGCGGATCGTCCACGGCAGCGACGCCCTCGATGTAAAGGGCTGGTGCGGGCGCGGTTGGTGCATCCCATCTCCCCCATCGTCGCGGTGGACCATTCGAACCGGGTTATCGCGCTTTTTTCTCAAAGGTACGGCGTCCCGGCCACCCTTTCGGGGGTGAGGTGTTCCGACCTCGCAATTCACCAGACCGTGGGTTCCGCGGGGAGGACCGATGCGCCAAGTCCCGATGCTGCTAATTTTGCTGCCACTTGCGGTTGGGGCGTGCGGGCCGCCGTCGGGCGTCGAGGATGACGCCGGCGCCGGCGGCTCTGGCATGGGCGGCCACCCGAGCACCGTCGGCTCCGATGGTGGCGGTGGGACATCCCCGACGGCCAGTGGAGGTTCGGCCGGCATGCGCGCGGCCGGCGGCGTGTCGGGCTCCGGTGGTGCGCCCGTATTGGGGGGAGCTTCGGGTGGTGGCGGGCGCAACAGCGGTGGCGATGGCGGCGGCGTGGGTGGCGATAGTGGCGTCGCCGGCGGCGGTATCGGCGGCTCGGGTAACACGGGGGGCAGCTCGGCGGGAGGAAGCACCGGCTTAGGCGGAGCCGCGGGGCGTTCCGGTTTGGGTGGCGCCGGCCCTGGCGGTTCGTCTGGAGGGGGCGCCGGCCAGGGAGGTCATGCAGGCACCAACGGCAACGCAGGGGGCGGCGGCGGTGCCGGGCCCGGCGGCACGACCGGGACCGCCGGTGCATCGGGATGCGGCGTGTCGCCAGTTACTCCCAATGCGACCCAGCAGGCCAAGAACGTCCTGTGCTACCTGTACAGCCAATACGGCAACCACGTGCTCGCGGGGCAAGAAGAAAATGCGACCGGGCAGCTGGCCGACGCCAACGTGGAGGTCGACTATATCTTTCAGCAAACTGGCAAGTACCCCGCAATCCGATCGTTCGATGTGAACAACGCGGGCATTGCCACCCGCTGCCTTTCGTGGTGGCAGTCGAACGGCCTGTGTGTCTTCGGATATCACATGGGTGCGCCGAGCACATCGGACGGCTATACGGGCTCGATGACCGCCGTAAACGGAGGTATCGACAGTGTCCTGACGGTGGGATCGTCCAACAACACCGTATTCAATCAGCGCCTCGATAATGTCGTGAACCAGGTGATGCAGGTGCAAAGTGGCGGCGGCGTCGTCATTCTCAGACTATTTCACGAAGCGGGAGGCACCTGGTTCTGGTGGAGTAAGGAAGGCGGTGCGCAGTACGTCAAACTCTGGAATTACGCCTTCGATTACATCACCCAAACCCGAGGTGTGAAGGGCGTGCTCTGGCTCTTGCCGTACGATGGCTCGCCCCAGACGTCGTTCTTCCCAGGGGTGGGTCAGGTCGATCTGGCGGGGGCGGACACCTACAACGCGGCCGACGACTACAGTCCCCTGACCTCCCTCCTCGACTCGGTTCTAGGGATTGCCGGCAAGACGATGCCGATCGCCTTGCACGAGAACGGACCGATTCCCGACCCGGATCAGCTGCAGTCGACGAAGACGAGCTGGATTTGGTTCAACACCTGGACGGCGCCGTATCCAGAAAATGACACCTCCGTGACCGAGCTGAAGAAGGTGTATACGAGCAGCTACGTCATCACGCGCGACGAGATGCCGAGCCTCAAGTAGGCATCGAAGATGCTCGAACGGGGCGTGCTGCGCGCCGGATTGCCATTGCTCGTGCTGCTCGGCGCCAGCCGAGCGGCGTCCGCGCAAACGTGCATGACGCTGCGCTATTCTTTTCAGCCGGATTGCTTCCGCCCAGACGAGAGCTCGTCGTGCGTGCAAACGATTGACCGCCTGGACTTCGGCCCGCAGATCGCGGTCTGGATTCAGAGCGCCGACGGAACCGACTACATCGATGATTTGATGGTCACCAATCTGACTGCCGTGCGCGGGATCGGAAACCGCCCTGGCATCTGGAATTTCATGTCGGGACCATCTTTCCCGTATGGCAAGCGCATCATGTCGCTGCCGATCTGGGCGCACGCCCGCGGTCGGCTCTACGATGCGGTGGTATTTCAGGATGGATACGAGGACCAGCTCGGCTACCACGAGCCGGTGTCCTCGCCCGAGCTCTATTTCTGTCGACCGCTCGAGCCGAGTGAGGTCAACGTCGACGCCATCACTTGTCCAAGCGCGTTCAATAGCTCGAAGGGCGCCTTCGCAACCGCGACCTGGCAGACGCCGACTCTGCAGCTCTACTATCCACCGCGCCGCGACCTGGGCCTAAACTATGCGGCCTTCGACGGCGATTGTTCCGTGGACGGGGCGACCATTGCTGGCGGGTGCACGGTGGACGCACGATCTTACTCGACCCTGGATACGGTGAAGAACGACGACAGCCTGGATGCCGTGTCCGCTGCAACGCCCCCCTACGGCACTCTATATACCGGCTCCTGGAGCATCCCGCGCGATCTGGCCGTCGGCGACTACGCCGTGATGGTCGAGGTCAACAAGGAGTTCGATTCCAATCCGTTCCACGCACACCCCAATTACGACGATTCACGACTGCCTGGCTATGGCATCGACGGTAATTTGGGCCAGCCGTCCGTCGTTTATGCGGTCCCAATTCACATCGACGTCATCGGCGGCGTCCCCGCGCAAGCCGCGGTTTCCCAGATCGCCGGTTACGGCGACTGGGACGGCTCGACCGGCGAGATAAATCCACGCGACGACACGATTTCGAGCGGAGCTCCGGGATCGGGGGAGGGACGCTTGTTGCTCGTCGCCGGCGCCGGCGGCTCGGGCCGCGTCCACGTCGCGGTTGAACCCTGCGGCGGAACTTGCAATCCAGCTCCGGCACCTCCCGATGCCGTCACCGGCCTCGCGCCGACCGTCAATGGCCAGGAGCCGAGCGGCGCCACGTTCTCCTTCGTGAATTCCATGTCGGCCGGGGGGGCCGTGTCGGGCTATCAAATTCGCTACCAAACCGGCCTTTCAATGACGGAAGACGAGTTCTCGCACGCGATCAGTGTCCAGCAGATCGTTCCGGGCAGTCCGGGATCCCTCTCGTCGTTCACCATTTCAGGCCTCAAGCCCGCCACGCAGTATATTGTCGGCGTCCGCGCCTCGGACGGGTGCGGTCAGCTGTCGCCTCTCACAGAGGCGACGTTCCGAACGCCCGCTATGAAGTTCATGCAGCTATCGGGCTGCTTCATCGCCACCGCAGCCTACGGTTCGCCGGCGGAACGGTCCGTCGCAGCGCTGCGTCGTGTGCGCGATCGGCTGCGACCGGCCAGCGCGCTGTTCGCGACCGCGATCGATCTTTATTATCGTTCCGGGCCGGCGGCGGCCGCCGCGTTGAAGGGCAGCGACATCGCCCGTGCCTTGGTTCGCCGGCTGATCGGTCCGGTGGGCGAAGCCGCCGAGGCGCTGGCCTGGGCAGCGACACCATCGTCGGGGCGCGCGGTCGTCGAGTCGGCGCCCACCCAGACGTCCTCTGTGCTTCCCCGGCAGGCCAGGCGTGCTGCCGCTCTGGCGGGTCGCGCCGCTCATGAAAATGATAGTCAAGATCATTTTCAATGAGCCGCGGGCGCCCCATGCTGGGAC
>DASRLC010000557.1:0-14288 GCA_035648655.1 Polyangia bacterium | reverse complement strand
CATCGAGCTCGCCCACCCGCAGCCGATCGCCGAGGCGACGCTTGACCCGATAGCGCCCCGGCGCCAGCGCCACCCGGCGATCGACCCCCTCGCCCTTGTTGATCTCGGCGGCCACGAAGCCTTGGCCATCCACCATGAAATAGACCCCGCTGGGCGCCTGGCGGGGAAGGTAGATTCCCTCGTGGCGCGAGGCGACGTCGGTCAGGACCAGATCGCCGTTGCCGGCCAGGTCGTAGCTGAAGGTCGGGTGCTGGGCGCCCGCCGCGCTGTCCGCCGTGTCGGCCACGGTGCGCTCGTAGGCGTAAGCATAGGCCTCGAAGAGCGTGACGCGCCCGTCGCCCGAGCGATCCGCGCCGCCGAGCAGACCGCTGGCCAGGTGGTGCGAAAAATAGCTGCCGCCGATGAGATCGGATTCCTGTGAATCCTCGTCGGAGGCGCTGGAGGTCAGGATGACCAGCCCCTTGGCATCGCGCGGGCTCTCGGATTCGATCTGGAAGGCGGGCGCCTTGCGCGCCCCTTTGCTGCGGGTCATGGCGCCCGAGCGGCAGGAGTCCAGGATGGCGATGCGAATGTCGACCGGCGCCGCCGCCACCAGCGCCTTGAGCGTCTCGATCGGCAGTCGCGTATCGCCGAGCCGCAGCGCGCCGTCCTTGGCGTGCCCCGAGTAGTAGAAGAATAGCGCGGTCTTCTCTCCGCGCCGGGTCGCCTCGGCCGCCTGCCGCTCCACCTTGCCGAGCGCGGCCTGCAGATCCCCGGCGCTGCCATCGACGATCAGGTTGGCGTCCTCGACCTGCACGCCGCCCAGGCGGGTGAGGATGTCGTAGACCTTACGGGCGTCGGCGCCGGCGTAGAGCAGCGGGCGGGTGTCGCCGCCGCCGCGATCGTTGCCCATGACCACCGCGAAGCGGTGCAACGTCTCGGCGTGGGCGGAGGTCCATCGGCCCGCGAGGAGCAACGCGAAAACCAGCGTCGTTTTCGCCCCGGCGCGCATCAGGGCTTGGCGAAGGTTCTTTCGAATTCTTCGCCGGGCAGCGCCAGCGGCGGCAGGCGCGACAGATCGCCGCCCGCGCGATCGTAGGCGGCGCGCGCCGCCCGCCGCGCCGCTTCGACGTCGATCGGCTGATCGGAGAGCACCACGATGATCCGTTCGATGCCGGCCCCGGTCAGCTCCAGACTGTCGGGCAGATAGCGCGTCGCCCGATCGGCGCCCTCGGGGACCGGCAGGCTGGTGCCGGCCTCGGGATAGAGCGGCGTGACCTGGCCGTGCTGATCGATCGACAGCGACAGCAGATAGCGGTGGCCGCCGGATTGATAGCCGATGCGCAGGCGATCGCCGGGCGCCAGCGGCTCGGCCGCGTCGACGCGCGCGGTCCGCTGGCCCGACACGCCCGCCACGCGAACCGTCACGCCGGCGCCGCCTTTGATCCGATTGCCGGCGCCGCGATTGGTGACGTCGCGATTGGTGACGCCGCGGTTCGACGCGCGGGGTACGAAGGTGATCACCAGCGCGACCCCCGCCGCCATCGCCAGCGCCGGGTACGACCAGGTCCACCAATGGGTCGCCCGCGGGTGATGCGCCTTGGTCGCGGTCTTCTCGCGCGCGGCCCGCTCGACGCCGGCCGCGAACCGATCGAACGAGATCTCTTGCTCGAACCGCCGCTGCTCGTCGTCGAGCGCGCGCAACCGGACTTTGCAAGCGGCGCAGGCCGCCAGATGACCGTCGATCTTCTCGACCTCACCGACGCCGCCCAACGCTTCACCCGCGCGGTGGCGGCGCAACGTCAGCTCACCCAGGTGTTCGGTGGTGGTGTTCATCGAATGCTCCCATCGAATTCGCCGCCGTTGATTTTGCCACCCGCCAGCGCCGCCACGGCCGCCAGACGCTTGCGCACCGTCGGCACCGAGCGCCCGATGGCGGCCGCGACCTCGTCCAGCGTCATCTCGTCGACAAAATAGTGAATGGCCGCCCGCTGCGTCTCCAAATCGAGCTGCGACAAGAGCTGGCGCGCGGCCTCGCGGTCTTCGAAGAGCTGCGGCCCGCCGTGCCCTTCGCCGCGCGCCTGCGTCTCGCGCGCGAAGCGCTGGTGCCAGGGCGCCCGCTCGGCGCGCAGCAGGTTGAGGCAATGGTGCGTCGCGATCCGGGTCAACCAGGTGAGCGGCGAGGCGTCGCTGCGGAACTCCTGCCAATGTCCGAGCGCCTTGGCGAACACGTCCTGCATCGCGTCCTCCGCCTGGCTGGCGTCACCGAGAATGTAGCGACACCGATTGTGAACCGCGCCGCCGTACTGCGTGTAGAGGTTCCGCAGCGCCGCCCGAGAATCGGCCGGTTTTCCACCGCTGACGAGCTCCAACACGGATTGACTCATGCGTGTGCCCGGGGCCACTCGCGCGACCCCGGGCCCTTCTTCAAGCCATCATCGACTAAGACGCCGGTGCCAGCGACACGAAGGCGGCGCTCGGAAAGGCGCAGCTCGATTCCGAGCCCCAATCCACGTTCGGATCGTTGGGGTCGTAAGAGGTGATGCTGTACTGGGAGGCGAAGTTCGAATCCCAGCACTCGCTGGAGGTGTTGACGGTGGTGCCGTAGTCCCCGCCGGAGACCTGGATGTCCGAGCGGCCGGCGCCGGTCTCCATCCAGCGGCTATGCAGCGAGAGGTTCTCGATCGCCGCGGTCGCGGGGTTGAAGTTTTCGTCGGCGCCGTACTGCAGATCGCCGCCGTTGCCGGGCGTGGCGCTGTAGGCGTAAAGCGCGTCGAAGATCTGCCCCTTGGTCGAGCAGGCCGCGCAGTTGTCTACGATGTTCGTGAAGGTCACCCCCACCGCCACCGTGGCGGTCGGATCGAGCCGCGAATAGGTGAAGGCCGCCTGCCCGACGTTCGTGTCGTGCTGCGGGAGCGTGTCGGCCGCGTCCCAGTCGAGCGTGAAATTGCCGCTGCCGAAGCCCTCCATCGCATGTCCGGCGGCGTCCAGCGCCTGCGTGTGCGTGCCGGAGAGGACGGTGACGAAATCGCTGTCGGCGGTCGACGTCTTGGCCCGCCCGTCGAACTTCCAATTGAACTCATGCGGGGCCACGCGCGTGACGGTCAGCCGCCAGGTGTTGGCGCTCAGCGGATCGGTGTGCGGTCCCCAGACCGCGGTCTGGTCGTCGACGCTGGTGGCCGGATAGCTGATCACGGTCTTGACCAAATCCAGCACCGCGCCCACGGCCCCGTTGATGATGGTGGTGACCGCGACGGTGCTCTGATAGTCGGCCGCGACGGCCCCCAGCAAGGCGCCCTTCCTGGTCGTCGTGCCGCCGGCGGTGAGGCTGCCGCTGGTGGTGGTCGTGCCGCCCGGCAGGACGGCCGCCACCGTGTCCTTGGTCGGCACGCTACCGGCAAAGGCGCTGTCGTCGACCTTGCCACATCCCGTCAGCGCGAGCGCCGCGCCCAAAGCTCCGAAGACCCCGAAACCGCCAAACCTGCAGAGAGCTCGTCGCATGGTGTCTGTCCTTTCGTCGGTTCTGCGTGTCTGCTCAAACCGACACCGCAGGGCGGAAAAGGAGAAAGCTCGACGCGACGGGCTAAGGGGTATCGGCGGTCGGCGCGGGCGCGGGCGTGGGCGTGGGCGCTGGCGAATCGGGCACCTTGGGCGGCGCTGGCGCGGGGGGCAGCAGCGAGGGGTCGGGCGCCATCAGGTTCTTCAGATTGGGCTCTTCGCGCAGGTAGTCCTTGGAGCGCTCTGCCGCGTGCTCGCCGCCGTGGGCGCGCCTGGCCGCCAGCTCTCGCGCCGAAGACTCGCCCGGGGGGCGGTGGGTCGATGTCTCACCGCCTTCCGAGCCGGCCACGGCGCCCGCGTCCGGGGCCAGAGTGGCCTTGTCGGATGATCCTCCCTTGTCGCTGGCTTTGTCGCCGGCCTTGTCGCTGGCTGGAGCCGCCGCTTGGGAGCCCGGTCGGGCTCCGGAGCCCACAACGGCCGCGCTGCCGTTCGAGTCCGCGCCCGCCCCGAACCAGAGCCGTGCGTACTTGCCCCCCACCCAGGCGCCTGCCACCAACAGGGCTCCGACGAACAAGATCGACCACCCACTGCCACGGCGGGCCGGCCGACGTCCAGGCGGCCCTTCGCTCTCGGGCACCGCGAACGCGAGCTGCTGCCCGCGCTCCTGGCGATCGGCCATCGACTCGGCGTCCTCGGGAACCGGCAGCAGCGGACCCGGGCGCGGGCGCGAGACGCGCGGGCGCACCACGCCACCGCCCTTGACCACCGCCACCGAGGTCGCTTCTTCACCATCGACCTCTTCGGCGTCCTCCGAGTCGAGGAGGACGACGTCCTCTTCTTCCAGTTCGCCGGTGCCGGTCTTGGCGCGGGTCGAGGTCGCCCGCGCCGAGGTTTGGCTGATCGGCAGCACACCGTCGCGCACGGTCAGATCGGCCAGCCAGCGTTTGAGCTCCGACTGTCCGACCGGACGGAAGGCCGTCCGCAGCACCCGCTCGATGTCGGCCAGCATCTCGTCGGCGCTCTGGTAGCGCTCGGCGGGATCGCGCCGCATGGCGCGCGAGATGAGCTCCGCCACCTCGGGCGGCAGATCGGGCGACACCTCTTCGGGCGCCGGAAATTTTCCCTGCTGCACTCGCAGCAGCGTCTCCAGGTCGCTCGGCCCTTCGAAAGGACGCGTGCGGGTCACCATCAGGTAGAGCATCGTGCCCAGCGAGAACAGGTCCGAGCGAGCGTCGATCGGCTTGCCCAGCGCCTGCTCCGGCGACATGAAGGCCACCTTGCCTTTGACCACGCCGGTGCCGGTGTGCTCGCGCTTGTTCATCGCCTTGGCGATGCCGAAATCGGTCAGCTTCACCTCGCCCTGCTCGGAAAGCAGCACGTTGTGCGGGCTCACGTCGCGGTGGACGATCCCCAGCGGGCCCTGCCCGTCCATCGCCTTCGAGTGCGCGTAGGCCAGCGCTCGGCAGATCTCGGCGCCGATGTGCAGGGCCAGCTCGCGCGGCAACCGGATCCCGGCCGTCGCGGCGCGGTGCAGGATCCGCCCGAGATCCCACCCGTCGACCAGCTCGAGCACCAGAAAATAGCGGCCGGCGCTGACGCCCAGATCCAGCACCTGCGCGATGTTGCTGTGCGACAGGCTCATCGAGATGTGCGCCTCGTCGATGAACATGTTGCGGAACTGCGGGTCCGCGTAAATGGTGTTGTGGATCCGCTTGAGGATGACGGGCTTTTGAAAGCCCTCGCGGCCCATCTGGGTGGCCAAGAAGATCTCCGCCATGCCGCCGTCGGCGACGCGCCTGATGATCTTATACCGCCCGTGCTTCGCCATCCCCAGCCCGTCAACTTACCACTGTCTCCGGCGGCTGTCCGCATGCGGCACCTTCCGGACATGGGCTTTTCCGACGGCCGGGCCTAGTCCCACCGGCGCCATCCGACGGCTCACAAATTTTGACGGCGCTGTTGTCCGGAGCGAGGCTGTTGTCCAGCATGAGCAACCCGGCGCCCAGTGACAACGTGGTCCTCCGCCACGCGGTCGAGCAGATTCAGCGCTGCTTGCCCAGCCACTGGTCGACCAGCGTGGCGACCAAGACCAACGACGCCGCCGACGCTCGGCTGACCATCAAGACCCCCGCCGGAGCCTGCGCGGCGCTGGCGATCGGGGCCCGGCGCCAGCTCGATCCGCGGTTGGTCGGCGAGGTGGCCGGCACCCTGAAGACCGCCGCGGCCGACGCCTTCCTGGTCATCGCCCCGTTCCTCGGCGCCCGCACCCGCGAGCGTCTGACCGACGAGGGGCTCGGCTTCGTCGACCTGGTGGGCAACATGCGCCTGGTCCTCGACCGCCCGACGGTGTTCATCGCGGCGCGCGGCGACGAGAAGAGCCCCTGGGGCGAGCCGCGCGCCACCCGTTCGCTCCACGCGGCCAAGGCCAGCCGGATCGTGCGCGCGCTGGTCGATGGCACGCCCCCCTTGGGCGTCCGCCGGCTCGCCGCGCTGGCGGGAACCGATCCCGGCTACGTGTCGCGGCTCCTCGAGATCTTCGATCGCGAGGAGCTGATCGAGCGCCAGGCGCGCGGGCCGGTGGTCGCCGTCGCGGTCGCCCGCCTGCTCCGCCGCTGGGCCGAGGATTACCGCTTCATGGAAGCGCACCGCTTCGTGCCGGTCATCCATCCGCACGGCGTCCCCGGCGCGCTGGCGGGTCTGCGCGACGCGGGCGTTCCCTACGCGCTCACGGCGCGCGCGGGCGCGGCCGCGCTGCTCGGGACCGCGCTGCCCGCGGTGGTCGCCGCCTATGTCGACAACCCGGAGCGTGTCGCGCGCCTGCTGGGCGCCGAGCCCAGCGAATCGAACGCCAACCTCTTGTTGATCGACCCCTTCGATTCTTTCGTCTTCGGGGGGACCTGGGAAACCTCGGGCCTGCGCTACGTCGCCCGCTCCCAAATCATCGCCGACCTGCTCGACAGCCCCGCACCCGCCCCCACCCAAGCCACCTCGCTGCTCGGGAGCTGAGTCTCTCAGCGCATGTCGCTGCGGACGTCTTCGATGGCCTTGCCGCGCGCGTCGGGGTGGTCGACCAGGTAGAGATCGATGAGCTTGGCGAGCTGCTTGGCCTGCGCTGGGCTCAGCTTGGGGCGGGCCGCTCGCGCCGGTCTGGCGGGCTCGCGCTCGGCCTTCGCGCCGTTGTCGCCATTGTCGCCGTCTTGGTCGCCCGCCGACCGCTTGTTCTGAGAGGCCTCCGCCTTTTTCGTTTCGGCGTCGATCTCCTTCTGAATCTCTTTATCCCGCTGCTCCTCGCACCCCTTCGGCTCGCAGTCGCCCGGACAGCCGCACTTGCCCTTCTTGGCGCAGAAGCAGGTACCGGCCGAGTCCTTGTAGCAGCCGCACTTGTTGGGCGTGCCCTCGGCGGCAGCCCGGCCAGTAGACAATGAAATCAACGCCGCCAACCCGACGGCAATCCCCAAAAGGCTCAGCCCGCGCATCCCCACCCAGCTATGAAACCGCGACCCGACCGCCGGGTCAAGGCACCGTCAAGCTTGGAGGGGGTCCACGTCGGTATTTTACCTACCCCGACCAGGGTTCCCGAATTCGGTAAAGATTCTAGTGATCTCTACCGATGTGCGTCAAAGATCGTCATGTTGATAACTTTCGCTTCCCTCTGGGTGAGCCTTCTGGCGATGGAGCCGGCGGCGGCGACGGCTGGGGCGTCGGCCGCGCCGGTCGCACCGGCCCACATCGTGGAAGGTCAGCGGCAGCGGCATGTGCCCGGACCGCTCAAGCGGGGCATCCACGAGCTGGAAGATCCGTCGGGCTGGCCGACCGAGCCACCGCCCGCGATCGGGCCGGTCGACGCCGACCGGTTCGACGCCGCGGTCGAGTTGCTGTGCGGTGAGGTGGCGCCCGCCGCCGGGCTACCCGAGGTGGCGCAGGTGGTGCGCGAGGTCAGCGCCGAGACCAAGAGCGATCCCTTCCTGATGGCGGCACTGGTCTATCGCGAGAGCCGTTGCCGTCCGTCGCTGGTGAGCGCGGCCGGCGTCGGCATCTTGCAGATCCAGCCTTCGATGTTTCGCCCGGGCGCCGAGCTGCCTTTCCCCCGCGCGGATCTCGACCGCGGGAGCCTGCTCGATCCCGCGCACAGCTTGCGCGTCGGCGCGGCGCTCCTCGCGATGTGGGAGACCGAGCACGTCGCGATCGATCGCGCGCTCGGCAGCACGCCGCACCGGACCGCGGTGGCGCATTTCTTCTGGGGCGATCACGTCTGGGGAACCACCTCCGAGGATCGCACGCTAACCGCGCGCCGGCGGCTCCTCGAGGCCTACGCCAACCCGCCGGTCGCGTACCGCCCGTCGTCGCTGGGCCTCGAGATCACGTCGCCGCTCGACGGCGCGCCCCGCCTCGGCACCAGCGGCCTCGGCGCCGATCGCGAAGGCGGAGAGCGCTCGCACCGCGGGGTCGACATCGACGCCACCATCGGCGAACCGGTGCGCGCGGTCGCCGATGGGGTCGTCCAGTTCGCCGGCGTCGACATGCCGGGCGATCACCCGGCCATCGGCCTCTTCCCGCGGCAGCTCCGTCGCTGGCGCAACCGGAATCTGGGTCCGGGCGGCTTCTTCGTGCGCATCATGCACGCGGGCGAGGTGCGCAGCGGCTACTTCCACCTCAACTCGTTTCGCGTCGTGGCCGGCCAGACCGTGGAGGCCGGCCAGATCATCGGCACCGTCGGCCGCAGCGGCGTGAAGGTCTCCGGCAGCCATCTGCACTTCGAGGTGCACGAGAACGGCGAGCTGAAGGATCCGGCCCGCTTCCTGCGCGCCTACGTGCTGCCGCCCGATCAGACCATCACCTACGAGCTGGCGATGGCGGAGAAGCGCCAGCGCCTGGCGCGCGTGTCACGCCTGCGCCGGCACGCCCGGATCGCCGCCGCCCAGCGCCACCTGGGCTAACGTCGGTCGCCGCGCCTCACTGGCAGTGGATCTGGTTGTCGTCGATCGCCAGGTCGTCGAACCAGATCACGAACGGCGAGGGGGGCGTCTGATAGAACTCGGCGCCCACCGCCACCGAGGTGTAGTTGGACATCTTGGCGGTGGTATTGCCGGTGAATGCCAGCGACGTCACCTCGGTGTTATCGGTGAAGAACCGGTAGCTATTGCTGGACACGTCGACGTACCACTCGGCGCAGTGCCAGTTGGCGTCGAAGCTCCAGCTGTAAGCGGAGCCGTTGCAGCACGAATCGTCCGGCACGTTGAAGAGAAATTGGTGCGTGCCGTTGGAAGCCTCGACGGTGTCGACCACCCGATTTTCGGTGGTTCCTTCCAGCGCGGTGAGGGTGACGTGGATGACGGCGCCGCTGGCGGGCAGGGGAGCGGGGGACTGCACCTTGTAGAAGATTCGCCCCCAATGCTTGGTGGCGGTCGCGCCCAGGGACGCCAGGCTCCTTTGAATGCGCTCTTCGCCCGGCGTCATCGAGTCGCTCTTGAGCGACATGCCGCCCGATCGAAATTGATCGTTGGCCAGACCCACCCCTTTGGCCGCGTCGCCGCCGTAGCCGTCGAGAGCGGTCCACCCGGTCGGTAGGCCGCCCACTGTCCCAGTCTCGAAGTCCTCGCAGAGCTTGTAGGTCTTCCCGGCGCAGCCGAGCGCCGCGACGCCACCGCCACCGCCACCGCCAGACGAGCCGCCTTGGGAGCCGCCCGGACCGGAGCCGCCGGTCCCGGTTCCAGTCGAGCCGGCGGTCGATCCGCCTGCGCCGCCTGCGCCGCCCGTGCCGACGGTGCCAGCCGTCCCCGTGCCACCGGTGCCCGTCGAGGCGCCGCCCGATCCGCTGGTTCCCGCGACCGAGCCGCCGGTTCCGGCGTCACCAGTTCCCGCCCCGCCGGCGTGACCCGCCGAACCGACCGCGCCGGCCGCGCCAGTCTTGCCGCCGGTTCCGGAGCCCGACGATCCCGATCCACACGCGGCGCACCAACCGGCCAGCAGCGCGGCGAGGCGCCAAATCTTCTGAGAGTCGAAAGCGTTCCCCATGGTTGTCGCGATCCTTCCCGATCCGCAGATCGTCGTCAAAGGTCGATTCCCGAAACCGACGCCGGGACCGCGTGCGCGATCGTCGTGTCGTCGCCCAGTTGACCCGAGTCGTTGGCGCCCCAGCAGCTCACGTTCCCGGCCGCATCGGCCGCGCAGGTGTGAAAACCGCCGCCGGTCAAGGTTGCCAGCCCCGACAGGCCCACCACCGCGACCGGCGCCGCTCGGTCCGTCATCGTGCCGTCGCCCAGTTGACCGGCGGCGTTCCATCCCCAACAGAATGCGCCACCGTCGAGCGCCAGCGCGCAGGTGTGGTTGTAGCCAGCCGCGATGGCCGACGCGGGCGGGAGCGCCGCCACCGCCACCGGCGTCGCGCGATCATCCGTGGTGCCGTCCCCGAGCTGGCCGTAGGCGTTCGAGCCCCAGCAGGCGACGGCGCCGCCCGCGCGCAGCGCGCAAACGTGATCGAAACCGGACGTGATCGCCCGCGCGTCGGTGAGGCCGGAGACCGGTTCGGGAAACGGGTGCGCGGTGGTCGTGCCGTCGCCCAGCTCGCCGTCGTCGTTGCCACCCCAGCACTGGACGGTTCCGTCGGCGACGAGCGCGCAGGTGTGGCGGCCGCCGGCGGTCAACCCCGTCGAGTGCGGCAGCGAGAACACCCCCACCGGCGAGCCGCTGTTGAGCGACGAGCCGTTGCCGAGCTGCCCGGCGTCGTTCTGCCCCCAACACTGCCCCGTGCCGTCGCGGCCGAGCGCGCAGCTGTGGTAGCTGCCGGCCGCGATGGCGATGATCGACGACAGCCCCGGCACCTGGAAGGCGCTCAGCCGGTTGGTGATGGTTCCGTCGCCCACCTGCCCACCCACGTTCCAACCCCAGCAAGACACGGCGCCGTCGCCGCCGAGCGCGCAGCTGTGGTAGCTGCCGGCCGCGATCTGTCGAATGTCCGATAGACCGCCGGCCGGCGCCGGCACCGCTCGGTCGACCTCCGTGCCGTCGCCGAGCTGGCCGTCGGCGTTCGATCCCCAGCACGAGACGTCGCCGCCGGCGCCGACGGCGCAGGTGTGGCCGGCCCCGGCCGAGATTCGCCCCAGCATCGATGGCGGTCTGGGCGCGGCGCCGCCGCAGCCGAGGAGGGCGATCCCGGTCGTCACGATCGCCCTGGCCCGCACGCGATCACCTCGACCTAGGTGGTGAGCTGCGTGTCGATGTTGCCGGCGTACTTCGGATCGCCGACGCCGGTCAGGTCGGTCATCCCCATCGCGTGCAGGATCGACGTCAGCAGGTAGTTGTTCGGGACCTGGCTGGGGAAGGTGACCGTGCGGCCGGTCTTGAAGAAGCCACCGCCGCTTCCGATCAGGAGGTAGGGGATGCTGCCGACGTAGTGCTGCGAGCCCTCGCTCATGTCGCTCATGACGAGGATCACCGTATTGTCGAGCACCGTGCCGTTGCCCTCGGTGACCGCCGCGAGGTTGCCAACCAGCTCGGCGACACACTGTTGATAGAACCACTGGTCGATCAGGGATTTTTGCGCGTAGTTGGTCGAGCCTTGATGCGCGATGGCGTGCATGTCGGGGCTGGGGATGTTGATCCAGGGAAACGTGAGGCTATTGCCGCCGCCGTTGTCGATGAGGTCCATCGTCACCGCGCGGGCCTTACCGCAGATCACAGCCGCGGAAACCAGGTCCGCCATGAACTTCACGTGGGCAGGATAATTGGTCACCGTGTTGAAGTTGAGCCCGGCCGGCGTGATGGAGGGCGGGGTGCAGGTCGCGGTCGACGGGCCCGTCGACGACGTGAGCTGGGTTTCGAGGGAGCGGATCGAATCGAGATGGCTCTGCACCTTCACCTTGTCGTCGGTGCCCAGGTTTTGTGAAAAGTTGGTGAGCTCGGTTCCGACGAAGTCGAGGACGCTCTTGCGCCGCGCCAGGAGGGCGTTTACCTGGGCGGGCGGCATGGTGGTCATCGCGAACAGGCTGTTGAACAGCTTGTACGGATCGGTCTGGGAGGTGTTCTTGATTCCGCCCGACGCCCAGCTGGTGGAGGTCCCATAAGGACGGCAGCCGACGTTGAGCTGGGCGTTGGTGATTCCGGCCGTGGAGGCCAAGTTGTCGGAGAAGATCTGATCGATCGATGGTGTGGAGGCGGTGATGGTGGGCACCGAGGCGGTGCCGTTCGGCGAGGTGACGCCGCCGGTCAGCAACGCTGGGTAGGTGAAGTGACCGCCGTAGGTCGCTCCGAGATCCATCATCACGTTGAGATCGATCGGGCTCGTTTGTTTGCTGGCCGAGCGCAGAAGCAGGAGCTGGGAGCTCCAGGGGGCGAGCGGCGCCAGGCTGATCGGCAACGTCGCAGGCAACGGTCCGGCCGCGCCGGTCGGATAAAAGTCCGGCGGACAGATACCGTCGGTCACCGCGACGCTGATGAAGCGCGTCGGAAAACCATTCGCCGCCGCCCCACGGGCCCGTTCGGTCGAGATCAGCGGCAAGAAGCCCGCGCCAAGACCGAGGGCCTTCAGGATCGTCCGTCGTGAATACTTGGTTTTGGTTTTCTCGGTCGGCATCTTGGCGCTCATGGCAGAACCTCCCCGGTCGCGGGGGACCGATAACGAAACGTTCGTGAGGTGGCCACCGCGGCGATGAGGTTGCGCATGTTGAGCCCCGAGCTCTGGAACGCGCCGGTCGCCGCCTGGATCGAGGCCAGATCGGCGGGCGTATCCCAGCGGTTGAGGGCGTAGCGCATCCACTGCGTGGCGAAGCAGGCCTGAACCTGGGGGCTCGCCGCCAGCATGGTGGTGAGGCCGAGCGCGTCGGCGAAAGTCCGCGGCTGACCGTCGAGAACGATGGAACCGCTCGAGTCGACGGGGAGGCTCTCGTCGGTCGTCCGGTACTGACCGACGCCGTCGTAGTGCTCGTACCCGAAGCCGATCGGGTCCATCGCGCTGTGGCAGCCGCCGGTGCAGCTGTTCTGATCGTGCGCGATGAATCGCTGTCGGGTGGTGAGCCCGGGCGTCGGCGGCTGGGGCGGAGGCACGTTGGCGGGGGGGTCGGGAAGCACCCCACACAGAAGGCGGGTATAGACCGCGTGCCCGCGCCGCACCGGCGAAGAGCCGTCGGTGGCCCCCGTCAACGTGAGGAAGCCGGCCAGCGTGAGCAGGCCTTCGCGCTGACCGGCCGGCAGCGTCACCGGCACGGGCGTGTTGCCGGTGACGCCTCCGATGCCGTAGATGGTCGCCAGCGCCTGGTTGGCCGACGACGAGGTTCCGGTCAGCAGGTCGGAGAAGAGTCCCGAGCCGAGCAGCGCGGCGCTGCCGTACGCGCGAAACTCGGTTTCCATCGCCGACGCCAGATCTTGGTTCCACATGCTGTAGATGGTCGGATCTTTGGGGCGCGACGCGAGCACGTTGACGTCGAGCCAATCGTCGAAGAAGTCCGCGGCGGTGTCCTGCGCCTTGGGATCGGCAAGCATCCGCTGCGCCTGGGCCTGGATGCCGTCCGCGGTCAACAGCTGACCGGCGGCCGCCGCGGCGAACAGCGCCGCGTCGGGCATCGTTCCCCACAGGAAGTAAGAGAGGCGGTTGGCCACCTGGTAGTTTCCGAGCTGCACGACGGCGCCGTCCTTGATCGCGGCGCCCGGGTCCATCTCCCAGTGGTAGACGAACCCCGGGGCCTGCAGCATCGCCTCGATCAACAGGTCGATCGCGCCGTTGAAATCGAGGGCCAGGGTCGTGCGCGCGTTCTGGTAGAGCGCGGTCAGGTCGCTCACTTCGGTCGCACCGAGCGGTCGCCGGTACATCTTGAGGCCGAACGTCGTGATGAACTGATTGGCGCATCCCGCTTCGGCCGCGGCGTTCGCGGGGGTGCACGGCAACACGGTCGATAGCTTGGTGGCGATGTTCGTCGCCAGGGTCTCGGCCGCACTCTGCAGATTGCCGGCGTCGAAGGTTCCGATCACGTTCGGCTGCCGAAATGGAAACGCGTTGTTGCTCAGATCGTCCGATTCCCCCGGGACGTCGCCCACGGCGAGCGTCGTGTCGCCCAGGAGATCGCGCACCGTGTTGAGGTACTCGCGCGACGTCAACCGGCCGAGGGGCAGGAGACCGGCGGCCGTTGGATCGCCCGTTCCCGTCGACGCGCCCGTTCCCGTCGACGCCCCAGCGCCCGAGGACGCCCCAGCGCCCGAGGATCCGGTGCCGCCGTCGCCGATCTTGCCCGTGCAGCCGAGCGCGAGGCTCAGCGCGCACGCCAGCGCGCCCGTCGCCCGCCGTCGGGAAGCTGACCGTTTGTGTAGGATCGTCGACGAGTCGCTCACGGTGACCTCCCGAACGCGAGACCGGCCTGTTCTCCTGGTTGGTTCCGGCTGGCGGCGAAAACGGTTCACGCCGTGCAAAGAAGCCGAGCCTCGAGGCTCTATCTCGAGAGTAACAGGGTCAACGGGTGCCCGGACCTTTTGACAAAGCGCGCAGCCGCGATTTTAGGTGGGAGCTGCGTTCACGTGTGCGACATCCGTCGCCAACGCGACTGCGCGCGTCGCAACGAAATTGAGCTCGCGCCACGACCGCAATCGACGGTCCGGCCGACCATAGGTCGTGGTCTACGTTTTCATTATGTACTGTGCGTTTGCCGACTGAGTCGGAGGCCGCATGACGAGACAACGCCACCTGCGGGTCGCCCAGGGCGGGCTCCTATTCCTATCGCTGGTCCTGGCGTCGGCGGCGCGCGCGCAACCGGCGCCACCGGCAGCAGGGCCGCCGCCCGCGGAGGCGCCGACGGCTCAGCCGGGCGCCGCGCCGACTCCCGGTT
>DASRLC010000556.1:0-4394 GCA_035648655.1 Polyangia bacterium | reverse complement strand
GTGGGGGTGGGGGCGTTCAAGCTGGGCATCGCCGGTGGCTTTCTGGCGGTCGTCGCGTATGCGCTCATCGGTGGCCTGACCGGCGTCGTGGCGGGCCGCCCGCCCTGGCGCCAGGAGACCGTCTGGACCACCGCGCTCAAGGGGATCTTCGGCGCCCTCGTGGGCTGCGGGCTCTACTGGGCCGCGCGGAAGGTCCTGGGCGGCGCGCACCTGGCCATGGTGGGTCGCCTGGGCCTCCCCGATCGGCCGCTGGTCGAGCTGCCCGCGCTGCTCGGACCGTTGATCGGCGCCGTGTGGGGCATCTTCGTCGAGATCGACGACGGCATTGGCGCCAAACCCGCCGCCGCCAAGCCCGCCCGGCGCTAGTTTTCGTCGGTACCGTCGAAGGCGCCCAGCTCGCGGAGCACCTCGTCGTCGGGCGGCGTATCGCTCTGCGCGCGCTTCTCCTGGCGGTGCTCGACAAAGGTGCGGCGCATGTGCAGCACGGTCTCCGCCAGCCCGAGCGCGATGTAGGTCAGGATCATGATCAGGAAGATGAGCGATTTGCTGACGCCGTTCATGGCCACCGCCACCCAGCACCCCACGACCAGCAGCGCCAACTGGATGGTTCGTTTGGACAGGCGCAGATCCTTGAACGACCGGAACCGCACCCGCGAGACCATCAGGTAGGACAGCACCAGCACGACGGTCGCGACGACGCCGTCGTTGAGCATCCGGTACTGTCCGACGTTGTGCGCGACCAGCACCATGAACACCAGCACGCTGGCCGAGGCCGGGATGGTCAGCCCCAGCGTGTACTTCCCGGGGCTGGTGTGCCCCGTCGCGTCCTCGCGGCGGGACAGCACGTTGAACCGCGCCAGGCGCATCACGCCGGCGCAGACGTAGAGCCCGGCGAAGAAGATGCCCCAGCGGCCGAAGTTGGTGAGGCCCCACTTGTAGACCATGATCGCCGGCGCCACGCCGAAGGTGATGGCGTCCGCCAGCGAGTCCAGGTCCCGGCCGAGGTCGGTCTGCGTCTTGGTGAGCCGCGCCACCCGGCCGTCCGCGGTGTCGAAGAAAAATCCGAAGCAGATCGCCAGCGCGGCCTGGTAAAGATCGCTCCCGGCTTGACCCGACGCCGACAGCGAGATCGAGACGAAACCGCAGAAGACGCTGGAGAGCGTGAAGAGATTCGGAAGAATGTAGTAGGTCTTCCGGAAGTCCACGGTGGAAAGGAAGATAGCATGAGGCTCGGTTCCGAATGATTCGCGCGCTTGTCTCCCTGATCACCTTTTTGATTTCGACCATCATCGGGTCGATCGTCTCGCTGATCTTCGGCCTCGTCGATCGAACCGGCGGCCTGGTGCTCGAGCTCTGCCGGGTCTGGTCGGCGATCGTGCTGGGGGTCCCGGGCGTGAAGGTCGAGATCGAGGTGCGCGGGCGGATCGATCCCCACAAGCCTTACGTCTTCATGGCCAACCACGCCTCGATGGTCGACATCTGGGCGATGTTCCTGCGCATGCCGGTCCCGGTCCGCTTCATCGCCAAGAAGCAGCTCGGTCAGATTCCGGTTTTCGGATGGGCCATGCGGGCCGGCCGCTTCGTCTTCATCGATCGCCAGAACGCGGCCTCGGCGCGCCGGAGCATCCAGGAAGCCGCCCAGCGCATCAAGGACGGACAGTCGGTGGCGATCTTCCCGGAGGGGACGCGCACCCGCGACGGCAAGCTGGGCGCGTTCAAGAAAGGCGGCTTCCACCTGGCGATCGATGCGGGCGTCGAGATCGTGCCGCTGGCGATCCGCGGCACCCGCGCCGTCATGCCGCCGGGGACGCCGCTCATTCGCGCCGGCCGGGTGCAGATCGAGGTCGACGAGCCGATCTCGACCGCCGGCCTGGGGCCAAGCGATCGCCAGCAGCTCCTCGACCGGGTCTACGCCCGCATCGCCGCCATGCTCGGCGAGCCGACCGTGCGCGGGGAGGGTGGCATGGCGCCCCAGTCGGCGGCGTCGCCTTAGCGGGTCGCTATCTGCTACGCTCCGCGAGCAAGATGCGGAATCCCGCCTGGCGGAACCCCGAGTCGGTCGTGGCGGCGCTCTCTACCCGGCGCGAAAGCATGAGCTCCATGCCGATGCAATCCGTGAGGCTCCAATTCTTGTCCGCATGTGCCCGGTAGCGCCGCTCGGCCCGCGAGAGCAATCGGCGATCGACGGAGACGATCTCCCAGCCATCCGCTCCACGAATCTCTTCGATCCACGAGATGGCCTCCGCCCGCAGAGGGCTCCGGGCGAAGTAGTTGCAGAGCTCGATCACGACCGCATCCGTCGAGAGCAAGGAGACCTCCTCCGCGGCCAAGGTCTCCGCCAGCTTCGAGGCCTGCCCGTGGTGCTGATCGCGGACGTCGATGAGCGCGACCAGCCAGGCGGTATCTACGTAAACCGTCTTTTTCAGAGGTCTGCCCGGAGATAGTCGTCGAGCCGCTCCGCGCCGTCCCGCCGCCAACCCGGCCGAGGCCGCTTGGCCAGCGACGACAGCAAGCCCGCGCCTCGGGGCGCGGCGACGGTGTTGGCGGCGGGAAGATCGGGGATGACCCGATGAATGCGGACGTCCACCTTCTGACCGGGCTTCAGGTGGACGATGTCACTGGGAATCGCAAACTCATTGTCCTGCGTGAGCTTGAAGTAGTGGTGGTTCCAGCGACCCCGAGCGTGGTCACGAATCGAGGCTAGCACGATGTGGTTGTCGGGCCGCCGGGTCAGCCCGAGGCTTCTCTGGACGTCGGTCGGGATGGAGACGAGGCGGTTCTTGGTCCGATGGATCACGGCCGCGAACCCGTCGAGCGGAACCTTCAGGTGGGGGTGAGCCATCGAGACCCAGTTTGAGCGGACGTCGTCGACTAGTCAAGTCAGGCCCGTTAACTTGACTAGCTTAGACCAGTCGTCTCGCGAAGTTGGCCGCGTCGGGATGGGATTTGAATGGCACGTAAGGCACCGCAGCGTCTCCAGGCGATCCAGCGCACTTCATTCGCGCCGCAGGCTTCGATAGAGTTCCGCCCATGAGGCGACTGCTGGCGGTGGCTCTCTTCTCGGGCGGGCTAGCGTGCTCGACCACCAGTCCCCAGACGTGTGGCGCCGTCGATGCTGCGCCGTGCGCCTCCGGATTCGTCTGCATCATGGGCGGGATGTGCGCCCAGCTATGCGAGGTGGACGGTGCGGCGCCATGTACCAGCGGTACCACCTGCCAGGCAAAGGCGTCATATTGCGCCGGGCCGGCCTGCACGGCCATTGCGCGCATGGTCTGCCTTTAGGGCGATCGCCCTTTCTCCGGCAGCCAACCCATTGGCCGGGCAGGCGCGCTTCTCGGGGAAAAGCCCCTCAAGATGCGACCGCGTCCCAAGTCGACCTCCGAGGTGAAATTTTCTGTTGGGCGCTCGGTTTCGCTGGCAGGGACCCTCATACGGTTTCGAAACTTCCGAAGCGTTGTTGTTGGGCGGTGTGACTCTGCCAATTGAAGCGTCAACTCATTTACGACGAATTCGTAATCCCAATTACCTTGATAGCGGCGCCGAATCGCATGTGGCTGATATTGTTGACTGGTCTAAAGGGGCTTCCGATGCTTCTGACCAAGAAGGGCGACCTGATTGACGGTATGAAAATTGCCCTCGGGAAGGTCTTTTCGCTTTCAGTCTAGACCGACACACACAACCATTTCGACTCAATCCGACAAGAAAGGATTCCCCTCATGAAAAAGATTGGACTTTGGGCAATGTCAGCGATGTCGATCGTACTGGGACTAGCAACGTCGAGTAGTGCTTTTGCCGCGTCGCCGACAATCTGCAACGACGCCAGCGGCGCTTGCCTGTGGTGGGGAATGACCAGAATTCCGGCTTGGAAGGAGACAGTCTGGGTATTAACGGAATAGGTGTCTATGGTACTTCGAGCGCGGCGGGGGGGATTGGCGTGGGCGGCCAATCGATCGATTACATAGGAGTTGTCGGCGTTGGCCCAACAGTCGGTGTCGAAGGCCAAGCAAGTACCGGCTCAAATGCAAATGGTGTTGATGGGAAGGCTGGCACCGGGATCGGCGTCTATGGCATTAGCTCATCCAACGCCGGTGTCTATGGCATCAGCGGGACCGGTAACGGTGTTACAGGGATTGCGGACTCGTCGACCGGCAATGGTGTTCAGGGGTTCGCGAGCACGGAGACCGCCGCTGCCATTTCCGCAATAGCACCGGACAGCTCAGGTATCGCCTACTATGGAACTGGTGGCATCATCATTAGGACTCGCGCAACGGTAGACGTTTCAAGCCGACTGGCAAGTTTTTGGCGTCGAACGCCGATGTCTGCTCTTTGATGGAGGATGGCGAGGTCCGATGACGTCAAGCGCATCCGGCGGAAGTACCTGATGCTCGGCGGCG
>DASRLC010000555.1:0-3116 GCA_035648655.1 Polyangia bacterium | reverse complement strand
GAAATCGCCTCCCGGTCGCAACACCCGCCGCACCTCGCGCAGGAAAATCGGCAGCGCGCCGTAGCAGTGGGACGACTCGACGTTCAATACAGCGTCGAAGGAGCGGTCGCCGAAGGGCAGCCGCTCGGCGTCTCCCTCTTCGAACGTCAGGCCGGGCACCTCGAAGCGCGCGCGACAGAGCGCCACCGCCCGTGTGGAAAGATCGATCGCCACCATCCGGCGCGGTCGGAGGTAGCGGGCCACGTACGAGGCCCCGCCGCCCCGGCCCGATCCGATCTCCAGCACCTCGCGTCCGGCCAGCGGCGCGGCCCCCGCCACGACATCGTAGAGTTGAATGCACGAACGATCGGCTTCGTCGGCCGGATCGAGGATCAGCGGCGCCGCCAACGCCAGGGTGGGCGCCCGGTAGCCATAGTTCATGAAGGTCCAGCTCGGATCGCGGTATCGGGCGGCCAAAAACTGGTACCACCCCCGCCACAGCAGCCGTTTGGTGCTTGGCGATCGCGACGCGAGCTCCACCAGGCGACCAATCCACATCCGGGACCCATAACACCTGGGATCGGGGATCGACAACCGAGGCCGGTGCGAGCTCTTGCGCTGCACGGCGCGGTGACTAGCTTTTCCCCGGGAGCACAACCATGACACTTCAACTCTTTCTGATCTGGATGGCCATCGGCCTCATCGCAGGCTGGCTGGCGTCGGCGTTGATCGGCGGTGGCTTCGGGGTCGTCGGCGACATCGTGGTCGGCTTGGTGGGCTCGTTCATCGGCGGGCTCATCTTCAACGGCCTGCACATCCACGCGCCCTGGGCGGGGTTGCCGGGCACGATCTTCGTGGCCTTCATCGGCGCCTTGGTCTTGCTGACCGTCCTGCGGCTGGTGCGCAGCACCTCGGCTCGCCGGCTCTAGGCGAGCCGTCGCGCTGCGCGCTCGATCGCCGACCGCAGGACCTCCTCCGGCTGGGCGCCCGAGATCGCGTACCGCTGGTCGAGAATGTAGAAGGGGACGCCTGTGATGCCACTGGCGGCAGCCTCGGCCGCTTCGCGGCGGGTCGTGGTCAGCTGGCGCTCGTCGGTCAGCAGGCCCGCGACTTCCTCGGCGGCAAAGCCGTGCCGCGCCGCGAGCTCGGTCAGCACGTCCAGGTCGCTGATGTCCCGCGCCTCCAGGAAGTTGGCGCGAAAGAGATCGCGAACCAGCGCCCGCTGCGTCCCCTTGGCCGCCGCCAGGCGAACGAGGGTATGCGCGCGGATGGTCGGATACGAATAGCGGACCTTGGACAGGTCGACCTCGATGCCACTCTTTCGGCCCTCCGCTTCCAGTCGGCCCCACACCTGCTTGGGATCGACGCCATATTTCTCCCGCAACATGGCCGGGATGTCTTTGCCCTCGGGCGGGGTGTGTGGATCGAGCACGAACGGGTGGTGAGATACCTCGGCCGGTTGGCCGGTGGCGGCCAGCACCCGCTCCAGGCGCTCGTTGCCCAGGAAGCACCACGGGCACACGATGTCCGTAAAGAGATCGATCGCGATTGGGCGGCGGGCGGCTGTTTCGGCGTGGATTTCCATCGAGGTATTTCGATGTGGGTGTGCGCGCTTCGGTTACATCGTCGGACGACCCGACGGCTGGCCGGGCGCGCGTTCTTGGCCGTTCGCCCAACAAAAAGCACGGAGCCCCCAAAAGAGGACAAATCGTGCCTAGGTTTTACAATGATCGTGTTCGCAAACCTCAAGCCGTACGGGTGACCGACGATGGATCAATCGATGAGTGACGTCGAGGCGCTCCTGAGCATCGACGCCGGGAAGACGCCTCCCGGGACGATCGCCTTCTTCACGCGCGATCCCGAGGCGGCTCAGCGGCGGCTTTATCAAGTGCTGGCCGTGTTGGTGGGTGGCGCGGCGGTGGTGGTGGGTGCATTCGTGTGCAGCGGGGGGCTGGTGGGAGTTCACCGCTTGCCGGTGGCGCTATTGGCGCTGGCGGCGATTGCACTGGCGTTGGCCGGCTTGCCGCCCGAGCGGGATCCCCTGACCTCGCGATACAAGCGCCGGGCGCTGGTCCTGACCGCCACCGGGATGATCATGCGGGACAGCTCGGGGCTGCGAAGCTGGGCCTTCGACCAGCTCAAGGACGTGCGCCCTTACCTACACCATCAGCGGATCGGCCTGCTCATCACGCAGCAGGACGGAAGTCGCGACTTCGTCGACACGCTCAGCTTCGAGCGCGGTGACAAGGTGCGTGAGCTCATCGGCCGCCGGCTCAAGCTGGGCGAAGCCTGAGCCCGGCTCGGCGCGAACCGGGACGTCTGCTCAGAAGGTCAAGGCGAGGCCAAAGGTCAGGCCGGCGTCGGTCACTTTGGTGCTGTTGGTGCCGGCGATCCCTATATCGAGGGAAGGCGCCACCAGGATCGCGAGGTGGGGCGTCGCGGTGATGACCAGCGGGACATCGAGCGTGACCGCTGAATAGTACTGAGACGAGGCGTGGATGTAGGCGAATCCCAGTCGCGGCCAGACGCCCAGCCAGGGCCCTACCATCGTCGCGTAGCCGACCCGCGGGGCCAGCTCGAAGCCGGTCAAGCTGGAGCCGCCTCCGGACTCTCGGAAGAAAGAGGCGGCGCCTCCCAGGCTGATTCCCTTGAGTGCGAAGTAGTCGAAGCCGAGGCGGGGCCAGCTGTACCCGGAGGCGCCAGTTCCTTGCGAGTCGGCCAGTAAGCTGAAGGAGTTGCTGGAGGCGGAACCGCTTTTGTCCGAAATGTGTCGCCAGGTGTAACCGAATAGCTGCTCGGACGAGATGACGAATTGTCCGGCATCGCCGAAAGCCGCCGGGTTCGAGGCGGCGTTCGCGGCTGCCGCGCTGCTGGCCTCGCTGGGCGGCGCGCCAGGTTTTTCGAGCGATTGGGCCCGAGCCTCCGCCGCTGAAAATACGACCGCCAACGTCAACATCCCCCCCAACGTCCGTTTCAGGTTGCTGGTCATGGTCTCGGTCCTTTCTCCCGTTGCGAGTGGGACGCCAGGCCGAACACCATCGCCCAACGGCAGGTTAAGTCAACTCTTCTGGTGGGATGGGGCCCCCGCCGCGGTGGGGGGCGGCGTGCGCTGGAAGCGCTCGGCGGCGGCCCGCAGC
>DASRLC010000554.1:0-5897 GCA_035648655.1 Polyangia bacterium | reverse complement strand
CGGTCATCCCGGCCAGGATGATGGCCGCCGCCAGCAGCGAGGTCGCGATCGGCCGCTTGATGAACGGCGCCGAGATGTTCATGGCGTCTCGGGCGCGACCGCGGGTCGGCGCGGCGGCGGCCGCTTTTCGGCGGGCGCCGTCTCGGGCGCCGGCTCGGGGGTCTTTTTACCGCGGCGGAAGTGGGCCGCCAGGCGCTCCATGTAAAGGTAGATGACCGGTGTCGTGAACAGGGTCAACACCTGCGACAGCAGCAGGCCGCCCACGATCGTGATCCCGAGCGGCCGCCGGAGCTCGGCGCCGCTGCCCACGCCGAGGGCGAGCGGCAGACCGCCCAGCAGGGCCGCGACGGTGGTCATCATGATCGGCCGGAAGCGCAGCAGGCAGGCCTGGTGGATGGCGTCGCGCGGGGACTTCTTCTCGTCGCGCTCGGCCGCGAGCGCGAAGTCGATCATCATGATGGCGTTCTTTTTGACGATGCCGATCAGCAGCACGATGCCGATGAGCGCGATCACCGTGAACTCGGAGCGACAGACCAGCAATGCCAGGAAAGCCCCCACGCCCGCCGACGGAAGGCTCGACAGGATCGTGATCGGGTGGATGTAGCTCTCATAGAGCACGCCGAGCACGATGTAGACGGTCACGATCGCCGCCAGGATCAGCAGCGGCTCCGTCGAGAGTGAGTCGCCGAAGGCGGCCGCGGCGCCCTGGAAGTTGCCATGGAGGCCGACCGGCTCGTCCATGCCGGCCACCGCCTCCTTGACGGCCCGCACGGCGTCGCCGAGCGCCGCGTGCGGCGCCAGGTTGAACGACAGCGTCACGGCGGGGAACTGCCCCTCGTGCGCGATCGAGATGGTGGTCTGCGTCGGCTCGAAGTGGGCGAAGCTGCTGAGCGGCACCGCCGCGCCGCTGGCGGCGCGCAGGTAGATCTGCTGGAGCCCCTCGGGGCTCTGCCGGTACATCGGCGCGACCTCCAGGATCACGCGATAGAGATTGAGCTGCGTGAAGATGATCGAGACCGGCCGCTGGCCGAAGGCGTCGTAGAGCGTGTCGTCGATGGCCTGGGCGGTGATCCCCATCCGCGAGGCGCTGTCGCGATCGATGACCAGCGTCATCTGCAGCGCGCCGTCCTGTTGATCGCTGGCCACGTCGGCCAGCTCCGGAATCTTCTTGAGCCGATCGAGCACCCGCGGCGCCCATTGGGCGAGCTCGGCGGGGTCGGCGTCCTCGATGGTGTACTGGTACTGCGTGCGGCTGACCTGACTTTCGAGCTCGAGATCCTGGACGGCCTGTAGGTAGACGGTGATCCCGGTCAGCCTGGCCAGCTTGGTGTTCAGCCGATCGATGATCTGTTGCGCGTTCGAGTGCCGCTCGCTGAACGGCTTGAGGTTGATCGAAAGCCGTCCGCTCGACAGGGTCGGGTTGGTCCCGTCGGCCCCGATGAACGACGACAGGTTCTCGACGTCCGGATCGACGCGGATGACGTCGGCGACGGCGCGCTGGCGATCGACCATGGCGGGAAAGGAGATGTCGGGCGGCGCCTCGGTGATCCCCAGCAGCATGCCGGTGTCCTGCTGCGGGAAGAGGCCCTTCGGGATGATGAAGGCCAGCACGAAGGTCAGCGCCACCGTGCCGATGGTGGCCAGCAGGGTCAGCGCCTGGTGGTCGAAGATCCAGCCCAGGCAGCGGTCGTAAATCCCGACCATCCAGTCGAAAGCCTTCTCGGAGGCGCGCGCCAGGCGCCCTTCATCCTCGGGCTTGATCGGTCGCAGGATGTGCGCGCACATCATGGCGGTCAGCGTGAGCGAGATGATGCCCGAGGCGACGATGGCGATGCTGAGCGTGACCGCGAACTCGCGGAACAGACGCCCGATGACGCCGCCCATGAACAGCAGCGGGATCAGCACCGCCACCAGCGAGACGGTCAGCGACAGGATCGTGAAACCGATCTGCTTCGAGCCCTTGAGCGCGGCCGCGAACGGCGCGTCCCCCAGCTCGATGTGGCGCGCGATGTTCTCGATCATGACGATGGCGTCGTCGACTACGAAGCCGGTCGAGATGGTCAGCGCCATCAACGTCAGGTTATTGAGGCTGTAACCGAGCAGCAGCATCACGCCGAAGGTCGCGATGAGTGACAGCGGGACGGCCACGCCGGGGATGATCGTGGCGCGGAAGTTGCGCAGGAATAGGTAGATGACCGCCACCACCAGCACCATGGTGAGGAGCAACGTGAATTCGACGTCGTGAACGGACGCGCGAACCGTCTCGGTGCGATCCGACAGGGTGGTCACCTTGATCCCCTGCGGCAGCGAGGCCTCCAGGCGCGGCAGCAGCGCCTTGACGCGTTCGGCGACCTCGATGAGGTTGGCGCCCGGCTGGCGCTGGACGTTGAGGATCACCGCCGGGTGGTCGTTGGCCCAGCCGGCCACCTGGTCGTTCTCGACGCCGTCGAGCACCTTGGCCACATCGTCGAGCCTGACCGGCGCGCCGTTGACGTAAGCCACGATGAGCGGCCCGTAGCCCTTGGCCGACAGCAGCTGATCGTTGGCCGAGACCAGGTAGTTCTGGCGGGGGCCGTCCAGGTTGCCCTTGGGCTGGTTGACGTTGGCGAGCGCCAGGATCGACCGGACGTCCTCGAGCCCGAGGCCGCGCCCGGCCAGCGCGACCGGATCGACCTGCACGCGCACGGCGGGACGTTGGCCGCCATTGAGCGTCACCAAACCCACGCCGGCCACCTGCGACAGCTTCTGGGCCAGGATCGAATCGGCGTAGTCGTCGACGACGCTCAGCGCGGCGGTGTCGGAGGTGATGGCCAGCGAGATGACCGGGACGTCGGCCGGGTTGCTCTTGCTGTAGGTCGGCGGCGTGGGCAGCGTCTTCGGCAGCAGGTTGGAGGCGGCGTTGAGGGCGGCCTGCACGTCCTGTTCGGCGGAATCGATGTCGCGATCGAGCGTGAATTGCAGCGTGATCTGAGAGCTGGCGGCGCTGCTGACCGAGGTCAGGTGGGCCAGCGAGGGAATTTGACCGAGCTGGCGCTCGAGCGGCGTGGTGACCGCCGAGACCATGGTGTCGGCGCTGGCGCCGGGCAGGATGGTCGAGACCACGATGGTCGGGTAGTCGACCTGCGGCAGCGCCGCGACCGGAAGCTGTTTGTACGCCGCGATGCCGGCCACCGCGACGCCGACCATGAGCAGCGCGGTGCCGACAGGCCGCCTTATGAACGGCTCGGAGATGTTCACTGCGGTGGCCGCCCCGTTGAGTTCGAGGCGGCGCCGACCCCGGCTCCCCGGGTGGGCGTTTGGTCAGCCGATCCCGGGTCCGCCCCGCCGTCGGCGCCGGCACCCCCAGTCTTACCGCCTTTGTTTCCACCATCGCGCAGCGAGACCATCGCCCCGCGGCGAAGCTGGCTCTGCCCTTCGCGCACCACGCGGTCACCGGGGGCGAGACCCTTGGAAATGATGGCGTCCTCGCCCTCCAGGCGCTCGACCGTCACGGTGCGAAGATCGGCCCGGTCGCCCTCCACCACGTAGACGAAGGTTCCGTCCGGCCCGCGCTGAACCGCCGCGGCCGGGATGACCAGCACGCCCTTGCGTACCATGAGCCGCAGGCGCGTCTTGACGAAGGCGTTCGGCCACAGCGTATGGGTCGGGTTGGGGAACACCGCCTTGAGCCGCATGGTGGCGGTCCCTTGGCTGATCTGATTGTCGATCAGTAGGAGCTGGCCCTTGGCCAACATCTGCGAGCCGTCGCGGCTGCGCGCCTCCACCTCCAGCGGACCGACCGCCTGCTGGCGCGCGACGTCGGTCAGATCGTCCTGCGGCAACGTGAAGAGCACCGCGATCGGATCGATCTGGGCCACCACCACGATCCCACCCGTGTCGGCGGCGTGCACGATGTTGCCGGGATCGACCAGGCGAACGCCGGTCACGCCGTCGAGCGGCGACTTGATGCGCGCGTAGTCGAGTTGCAGCTTGGCGTTCTCGATCGTCGCGTGGTCGTTTTCGACCGTGCCCTTGTATTGCTCGACCAGCGCGAGCTGGTCGTCGATCTGCTGCTGGGGCAGCAGGTGCTGGCCGCCGACCGCCTCATACCGCTCGAGATCGCGCTTGGCCCCGTCGTATTGACCCTGATCGCGGGCCAGGGCCGCCTCCCCCTGGTGCAACATGATGGTGAACGGGCGGGGATCGATCTCGGCGATGACCTGTCCGTGCTTGACGGTCTGGCCCTCCGTAAAGTCGACCCGGTCGAGGCGCCCGTCGACCTGCGAGCGGACGTTGACGGTCTTGAAGGCCGTCACCGTGCCGAGCCCGTCGAGGTAGATGGGGACGTCGCGCTTGGCCGCGGTCGCGATCAGCACCGGGATGGGACGCTCATTGGCGCCGGCGGCGCCGTGGCCGGACGGCGCCGCGGCGGTCTCCTCACGCTTGCCGCAGCCGCCGGCGCAGAGCGCAAGGAGAGGCGTCAGCGCCAACCCGTACCGCCAGCGGCTCATCTTTGCCCCAGCGCGGCCAGCAGCTGCGCGCGCGCCGCCGCCAGGTTGAACTGAGCTTGCACCCGTTGTGCCTCGGCGGTCGTGTAAGCGACCTGCGCGTCGCCCAGCTCGACCGCGCTGCCCAGGCCGTGCGTGTAGCGACCCTCGGCCAGCGTGAGCTGGTCGCGGGCGTTGACGGTCGCCTCCTCAGCGGCGCTGATCGTCGCCTTGGCGGCCTGCACCCCGAGCCGACCCTGTTCGACGTCGACCTCGATCTGCAGGCGCTCGGCGTCCTCTTGGCCGGCCAGGTTCTGGAGCGTTCCCTTGGCCTCGCGCACCTGCCCGCTCGTGAGCCCGCCCTGCAGGATGTTCCAGGTCAGCGCCAGCCCGACGTACCAGTTGGGGACCAGGTTGTCGACGGCGATGCCGGTGTCCGAGACGTTGGCGATGGCGCCCAGGCTGGGGCCGTAGGCGCCGCGCACGGCGCCGACCGTCAGCTCCTGGGCGCGGCGCTGGTCCTCCAGGTTGACCATCTCGGGACGGGCCTTGAGCGCGCGATCGGCCAAGGGCCCGGACGGGCCGTCTTCACCGGCGATGGGCGGGAGCTCTTCGTCGGTGATCGCGTACCGCCCGTCGACCGGCACGCCCATGGCCTGCGCCAGCTGGGCCTCGGAGACCTCGAAGTTGTTTTGCGCCGTGACCAGCTGGACCTTGGCGTTGGCGAGCGCGGTCAGCACCGTCGCGAGGTTGATGTCCGGCTGGATGCCGGTTTTGACGAAGGCCCGGGTCTGCTCCACGTGTCTCTCCTGATTGCGCACCGACTCGTCCGCGACCGCCACCAGATCGTGCTGCGCGCGGACCAGGAAGTAGGCGCGCCGAACGTTGAGCAGCGTCTGCAGCTCGGCGGTGTGCGTGTTGTCGACGGCCGCGTCTCGGCTGGCGGCGGAAGAGCGCCAACGCCCGCTGGTCTGACCGAAGTCGTAGATGAGCTGGGTCGCCGTCGCGCCGAGGATGTAGTAGTTGAATTGCGGGTTCCAGCTCACCGTCGACGTGGCCGCGCCCGTGCTGCCGGTCGATCCGGTGGTGCCCCCGGTGCCGGCGGCGCCGCCAGTCGACGGGAGGAGTCCAGGTCGCTGTGCGAAGTTACCGGTCGTTCGTTCGTAGGTGCCGTTCAATGTCACCTGAGGTAGATAACCGGCGCGCGACTCTTCCACCCGCCCCTCGGCCGCCTCCAGCAGGCCGCGTGCCTGCGTCAAGGTGGGCTGGTTGCGCAGCGCGGTCGCCTCGGCCTCGCCCAGCGTCAGGGGTTTCACCTGGGCGTTCGGATCGTCCGGGGTCACGGCGGCTAAGACCAAGCCACCGGTCATCAAGAGCGGAAGAAGCAGAGTGGGAACCGGGCGGGTCAGCATGGGCAGCGGGGTACCTGTA
>DASRLC010000553.1:0-7543 GCA_035648655.1 Polyangia bacterium | reverse complement strand
CGGCAGCAGATCCTCGGTCGGGGCGCCGGCCACCCGCGCCCGCTCGTAGGCGAACTCGAGCAGATCGGCCAGCGCCGCCCAGTCGCCCTTCTCGCGGAAGTGCTCGGCGTAGGCCCCGAGCGCGATCTGGTTCTCGGGCTCGATCTCCAGCACCGCGTGCAAGTAGACCGCGGCCTGATCGGTGTCGCCCAGCCGATCGCGGTAGAGCGCCGCCAGCTCCAACATGATGCGCGCGCGCCCGGTCGGATCGGCGATCGCGCCCAGCTGGCGCTCGCGCAGCTCGGCCAGGCGGGCGTAGTCGTGACCGGCCAGATACAGCTCAACCAGCTTCTCGGAGGCCGGTCCGCCCGGCGGTTCGAGCAGCGAGATCTCGTTGTAGACTCGCTGCGCCTCGGCCCGGTCGTCGAGCTCGCCCTCGGCCAGCTGGGCGCGCTTATAGAGGAAGTCGACCCGCTCGGGCTCCGTGCCCGAGGCCGAGACCCGCTCGCGGTAATAACGATCGAGCTCCTGGAAACGGCGCGCCTCGTAGTAAACGCGCTCCAGCAGCTCCGACGATTCGGCGTGGCTGGGGACGGCCGCCAGCGCCTTGCGCAGCGAGGCGATGGCGTTCTCGGTGTCGCCAGCTTCCTGCCGCCGGCGCGCGACCTGGAAGTAGATCGCCGCCGCCCGCTCGATCCCGTCGGCGCCGATCCAGTTTGGGTTGGCGTAGACCGCCGCCAACAGCTCGAGCGCCTTTTCGTCGCGCGGGCGAATCCGCACCGCCTCGGAGAGACGCTGGGCCGCGGCGTCCAGCTCTTCCAGTTTCTCGCCCAGCACGCGCCCCAACCCGAGAAGCAGGTCGGCCCGGCGCCGGGCGTCGGAGGTCCCTTCTAGCTCCAGCTCGTAGAGTCGGACCACCGCGCGGAAGTCGCCCAGCGCGCGGTAGATCTTGCGCGCCGACTCGATCGACTTGAGGTGCTCGGCCGATAGCTTGCCGGTGCGCTGTGGATTCCGCACCGCGCGTTCGAGCTTGGCGAAGTGGTTCAGGAAGAGCTGCCCCATCTCCGCTTCCAGCTCGGCGAGGCGGGCCGGCTCGCGCGTGCGCGCGACGGCCGCCGCCTCCATCTCCAGCATGGTCATGTAGTCGGCGGTCCGACCCTGTTCGCGGTAGATGTCTTTCAGGCGGGCGGCGGCCCGGATGTGGGTCGGATCGCGATCGACGGCGTTGACCAGATCGGCCTCGGCCCCTTCGGGATCACCGAGCTGGTCGATGCGCAGCTCAGCCGCCAGGTAGAACAGCTCGCCGGCCTTGGCATGATCCTCGATGGCCTGGGCGCGCGTCTCGTACAGCGTCACCAATTTATCGTGCTTTTGCGCTTGACGATATGCCTTGCGCAAGGAAACGAATGCCTCGGTGTCGGCAGGGTTCCTTTGCAGAGCGGCTTCGTATTCGCGGACGGTGGGCATGCGAGAGGGGACCCCGAGACGACGACGCGAAGTGCCGAAAAACCTAAGGCAGGGGCGTACCCTAGCACCGCATCAAACTGAAACCAAGCCTCGGATAACGCCCAAAGGGCTGATTAGAAAGCGTTTGTGGTTTCAGGCGGTGCGCGGGGCGCGGCGGACGCTACTGGCAAGTGCCCGGGGTCGTCATGGAGCCCGAGCAGGCAAAGCCGGTCGCACAGTCTGCGTCCGAGGTGCACGTGGTCTTACACCCAGGGTGGGTGGGGGTGGTGTCGCAGGCGAAGGGGGCGCAATTGGAGGTGGTGGCCTGGCACTGGCCGGCCGCGCAGGTCGAAAGCGTGATGCTCACCCCGCCGTCCGGGCAGCTGGGCGCGCCGCAGGTGCTGCCGGCGGCGTAGGTGCCGCAGTGGCCGGTGCCATCGCAGACGCCGGTGGTGCCGCAGCTGGCTGCGCCCATGTCGACGCAGGTCGCGGCCGGATCGGGGCCGCCGGCGGCGACCGGCGTGCAGCTTCCCTGCTTGCCGCTCACCGCGCACGAGCTGCAGCTGGCGCAGGGCCCGCTCATGCAGCAGACGCCTTCGGTGCAGAAGTTGGTCAGGCACTCGCTGCCGGCGGCGCAGCTGGCGCCGGCCGGTTTGAGGTTGGTGCAGGAGCCAGACTGGCAGGTGTAGCCGGTGCCGTTGCAGTCGCCGTTGCCCGCGCAGGTGGTCAGGCAGACGCCGGTCGATCCGCAGTTGTAGTGGCCGCAGCCGACGGGGGTCTGCCCGCAATTCCCGGCCCCGTCGCAGGTGCCGACGGGGGTGTACGACGAGCCGCTGCAGGCGGCGGTGCCGCAGCTGGTGGTGGCGGGCGCGTTCCGGCAGGCGCCGGCGCCGTCGCAGGTCCCGTTCGGACCGCAGGGGAAACTGGGGTTGGCGGCGCAGCCGCCGTGCGGCTCGGCGGTGCCCGCGGCGATCGGCTGGCACGATCCGGCCTGGCCCGAGATGTTGCACGCGTTGCAGGTGCCGCAGCTGGCTGAGGAACAGCAGACGCCGTCGACGCAGTTGCCGCTGCCGCATTCGGTGCCGGCGCCGCAAAGCTGGCCGAGCCGCTTGAGGCCGCAGGACCCACTGTTGCAGACGTTGCCAGGCGCGCAGTCGGTGTCCACGGCGCAGACGGCGACGCAGCCCGTCCCGTTGCAGGCGAAGGGCGCGCAGCTTTGGGTGGTGGCGGGTTTGCAGGTGCCCGCGCCGTCGCAGGTGCGCGCCAACGAGGCGGTGGTGCCGCTGGTGGGGCAGGTGGGCGCGGCGCACTGCGTGCCCGCCGAGTAGAGCTGGCAGCCACCGTTGCCGTCGCAAAAGCCGGTGGTCCCACAGGTGGAAGCGCTCTGCGTGGTGCACTGTCCGGTGGGGTCGGTGCCGCTCACCGCGATCGGCGTGCAGGTGCCGGCGCTGGCGTGGAGCGCGCACGACATGCACTTAGAGGCACAGGTGGTCGCGCAGCAGGCGCCCTGTGCGCAGATGCCGCTGCCGCACTCTGTGCCACCCCCGCAGACGGCGCCGAGCGGCTTGAGCCCGCACGATCCGGCGTTGCACGAGGCGGGCGGGGCGCAATCGGCGTCGGCGGTGCAGGACGACTTGCACACGGCCGCGCCGCAGGCGAACGGCGCGCAGGAACTGGACATCGGCGTCACGCAGGTGCCCGCGCCGTCGCAGGTGGCAGCCGGCGTGAACGTCGTCCCCGTCGAGGGGCAACTGGCGGCGGCACAGGGCGTGCTCTTGACGTACTTCTGGCAGGCGCCGGCCTGGCATTTACCGTCGGTGCCGCAACTGGTTCCCCCGTTGTCGACGCAGGCCGCGGCGGGATCGGGCGCACCGGTGGCCACGGCGGTGCAGGTCCCCATTGTGCCGGTCAGCGCGCAAGAGACACAAGAGCCGGCGCAGGCCGAGACGCAGCAGACGCCCTGGGCGCAGTTGGCGGACAGGCATTCCGTCTTGGTCGAGCACGACGCGCCGTTGGGCTTGAGCCCGCACGAGGCGTTGTTGCAGACGTTCCCGGTCGAGCAGTTGGCGTCCGCGCTGCAGCTCGAAAAGCAGCGGGTCCCGTTGCAGACGTAGGGCTGGCAGGTCAGCGCGTCGGGAGCTCGGCAATTTCCATTGGCGTCGCAGGACGAGGCCGCCGTGTAGACGCCGGCCGTGCACCCCTCGGCGGCGCAGGTCGTGCCGGCCGGGTATTTGTGGCAGCTCCCCGCGCCGTCGCAGGTGCTGTCGGTGCCGCACGACGTGGCATGCTGATCGGTGCAGATCCCGTGCGGGTCGGCGGCCGCGGCCGGGCTCGGGCTGCACGCGCCCAGCGACGAGGCCAGCGCGCAACTGTGGCAAGCGCCCTGGCAGGCGTCCGCGCAGCAGACCCCATCGACACAGAAGTTGCTGGCGCATTGGCTGGCGGCGGAGCAGGTCTGCCCGTTGGCCTTGGGGCCGCAACTGCCCGCGACGCAGGTGTGGCCGCTCACGCAATCGCTGTCGGAGGTGCATTGCAATACGCAGGCATCGTTCTCGCACTTGTACGGACTGCAGGCCTGGACCCCTTGCGGTCGACAGGTGCCGAGGCCGTCGCAGCTGCCGGCGGTGTTCAGCCGATTGCCGCTGCACGCGGGGGCCAGACAGACGGTCTCGGCGGCGAACTTCGCGCAGCCCCCGATGCCGTCGCACAGGCCGGTCTGCCCACAGGTTGCGGCCGCGGTGGCCTGGCAAGTCAGGTGCGGATCCGCGGTGCCTGCGGCGATCGGCCAGCAGGTCCCGAGCCGACCGCTCTGGCTGCAGCTGACGCACGCGCCGGCGCAGGCGACGTTGCAGCAGAACCCGTCGGCGCAGAACCCCGAGGCGCACTGGGAGGCGGACATGCAGACGGCGCCGATGGGCTTGGGCCCGCAGCTGCCCGCGACGCACTTGACGCCGCCCGCACAGTCGGCGTCCGAGGTGCAGTTGACGAAACACGCATTGGTTTGGCTGTTACAGCCGTAGGGCGCGCAGATGATCGCCGGACCCGAGGTGCAGGTCCCCTGGCCGTCGCAGACGCGGACGTTATTGACCGCGGCGCCGTCACAGGTCCCCGTTCCGCAGCTGACACCGGGCACCCGGTTGCGGCAGGCGCCGCTGCCGTCGCAGGTGCCATCGAGGCCGCAGCTGGACGGGCCGGACACCGGGCAGGCGCTCGACACCCGAGGGGCCGAGCCGGCTGGGACGAAGGCGCAGATGCCGGGCGAGCTGGGCGCGTTGCAGGACTTGCAGGTCCCCGTGCAGGCGCTGTTACAGCACACATCGTCGACACAGAAACCGCTGGCACAATCGCCGGCGCAGCCGCACGCGATCCCATTGGCCTTGTGCATGTCGCCCGTGTTGCTGCAGGCGACCGATCCGCCATCCGGCGAGCCGTCCACCCCGCCGTCGACCCGGGGCGCGCCCGCGCCGTGGCCGTGACATCCCCCCAGCGCGACCGCGAAGAGGAACCAAACGGCGAGCGCCGGGACGACGCTCGGGCGCGGTGGACGCCGGTCGGAGTGCTTACCCACGCGGCACCCTCCGTCCTAGTGGTACATGAAGACGATCTCGGCCCGATTGTTCTTGGCCCGGCCGGCGGCCGAGCGGTTGTCGACGAAGGGATTCTCGCCGCCGAGGCCGCTCACCATCAGACGTTTGACCTCCACGCCCCGCGCGGCGAGCGCCGAATAGACCGCCTGGGCCCGCGCGGCCGAGACGGCGATGAGCTCGGTCGACTTGCCACGGTTGTCCGTGTATCCAATGACTTGCACCGGATAACTCGGGTATTTCTTTAACAGTGCAGCGACGCCGTCGAGGATGCCGTCGTGCCCGGGCGCGATGTTCGGTTCCCGCTTGTTGAAGAGCGCCGGGATCACGACGACCAGGCGCTGCAGATCGCCTTGCGGATCGATGCGCACCGTGACGCCGGCGATGGTGGGCGCGTCGCGGGCCAGGGCGTCGTTGCGGGCCTTGTCCTCATTGGACTGGGCCGCCTGCTCATACTGCGGCTTGGCCAGCTCAGCAGCCCGATCGGCGTTCTTCTTGGCCACCTCGGCGCTGGCCTGGGCGGCCGTGTAGTCGCTCTGCTTGAGCTCGGCATCGGCCTTGGCCAGAAGATCGCCGGCCGCCGAGTACTCGGCGGTGGCGTACTTGGAGGCTTCCACGGTGTCCGCCGTGCGGAGGGCCAGCTGGGCGGCCGCGATCTTCTGCTCGGACACCAACTGCTGCGACAGCCGCTGCTGCTCGGCCTGCGCCTTCTGCTGCTCGCTGGACATCTGCTGCTTGTCCGCGGCGGCTGTCTGCCGCGCATCGACGTATTTCTGAAGCAACGCCACCTTCTCCTGCTCGCTGGCCAGATCCTTGTTCAACCCGGCGCTCTCTTCTTCGGCCTGCGCCTGCTGGCCCGACAAGGTCTGGATCCGCGCCTTGAGCTGATCCTGCTCATAGATGGCCAGCGCGGACTTGAGCCGGATGGTGGCGATCAGGGCGTCGCGCCGCGATTCGTCCAGATCGTTGGACTGCCATTCGTCGTGGGCGGCCGCCGAGCGGCGATCGGCCTCCGAGGCCAGATCCGGCGAGCGCTTGGCCGCCTCCGGCAGGGTGGCCTCGTTGGCCTTGCGCAAGGTATCGAAGGCCTCCAGCTCGCGGGGCTTGGGCGGCGTCGCGCAGGCCAAAACGGCGCCGAGCGCGCAGGCCGTCAACCCTTTCACGCCCTTCATGGCGCGCTTCCTTCCAAAGCCTTCTTCTTGGCCGCGGTCTCCTGCAGCGCCTTGCGGGTGTGCGCGATCTTGGTGCGGACGTCGGCCAGGGCGGCCTCCCGCTTTTGCACCTGCGCGCGCAGCTTGCTCACCGCGATCTTGGTGCGGATCAGATCTTCCTGCTTGAGCGCGCGGTCGAGCACCTCGCGCACCTGATCGTACTCGTGCTTGGCGCGTAGGTTCCACGCCTCGTCCAGCCAGGTCTTGAGGAGCGCGATCTCATCGGTCACGGCCTTGAGCTCGTCGAGCCGCTCGAGGTCGACCACGCTGGCTTTTTGGGTGTCGATCTGTCGCTGCAGATCGTCCTCTTCGCCGGCGGCGGCGGTCCGGGCGAGCCCGCCCAACAGGCCGATTCCGATCACCAAGACCCACAACGTTCGTTTCGACCACCCTGTCTTCAAACCGTGTCCCTCCGGTTGCATGTGTTCGTGCGCCGACCTCGACGGAACTCCCGAATCAACTTAAGCCTCAGGTTCGGCAAGTTCAAGAGGCGCGGCGCACGCGGCAGCCGTCGCGACCGGCTTCGCAGCCGGCGCCACAACCGGCGCCACAACCGGCTCCGTGGCTGGCTCAGCGCGAAGCGCGACCGACGGGCCAGTTGAAAACGCGGTGGATCGTCCAATCGAACGCGGCGGCGACCAGGACCCCGGTGGCGGCCCCGACGGCATCCCAGGTGAGATCGCGCCATGAGGCGTCGCCGTGACCATCCAGATCCCACAGCTCCTTGGCGATCCCGGCGCCCAGGCCCAGCGCCACGCCGGTGGCGTCGCGCGCGGGGCGATCGGTCGTGAGCATCGACCCGCCGGCGTAGCCGATCACGGCCAGCGAACCGGCGGCTTCGAAGTGCAGGAGCTTGTCGTGGCCGAACCACGAATCGGCCTCGTCGGCCCGTGCCGCCCCGGCTTGCGTCAGCACGGCGGCGGTGAGCACGGTCGTGAGCACGCCGCTGCGAGTGAATCGGCCGCGCCCGGGCATCGGCGGATGCTAGCCCGACGGCGCGCGTGGTAACATCCTCGCCGTGGAGAACGTGGAGGTTCGCTACGCGGGCGTCGGGATTGGACGGTCGACCCACCTGCGCGACTGGAGCGAGGCCGGGGCCTTCGTGGGCTTCGCCGAGCCGATGCCGACCGGCACGCCGCTGGTCTTGAAAGGCGACGGGATCGAGCAACCCGCGCGCGTGGTTCAGTCGATCGAATCGGCGGACGCGTCCGTGGCCGGGATGCGGGTCGAGTTCGTGACCGCGGCCGAGGCGGCGCCTCCGAAGCCGGCGGCCGCGAAGCCCGCGGTACCGGCGGCCGCCGATTCTCCGGCGGTTCCCACGGC
>DASRLC010000552.1:0-3850 GCA_035648655.1 Polyangia bacterium | reverse complement strand
TCGCGGTGTTGGCCTGGGGGGCCTCCGCGCGCGCCCAGCAGCAGCCGCCGATTTCCCCGGCACCGGCCGCCGCGGCGCCGGCGGTCGTCGGTCCGGCCCCGTCCGCAGCACCGGCCGCCGAGACGCCGCCCGCCGCGCCGGTGGCAGCGGCTGCTTCGCTGCCGAGTCCGGTCGTCGCGCCCGCCGCCGTCAATGAGGCCACGGCGCCGAGCGCGGGCGTGGGGCCCATCCCGACGGCGGATGAACATCCCGCCGCTTCGGATCACGATGCCGTCGTCGGGCACCTCGGGATCCAGGCCCGCCGACTCGATCCGGGACCGTTGCCGCTGGCGCTCCGGCCGGGGCTCGGCTGCGCGGCCGACATGAGCACGCCCTGCACGGTGACCCTAGGGGCGCTCGGGGCGCGCTACTGGATGACGCGCAATTTCGCCTGGAACGCATATCTGGCCTTCGGCGCCGGGGGCGGCAGCGCCGCAGCTTCGGGCGGACAGGGGCTCGACACGTACCTCGGCGTCGGACCGATCATAGGGTTCACGCTGCTGCTCGCCAACTGGCGCCACCTGGCGATCGGCGCCAGCCCCGAGCTGGGGGTGGTCTGGTTCCGACCGGGCGGCGCCGGCAGCGGCAGCACCAAGATCGTCGAGGTGCGCGCCGCCCTGGAGGCCGAGCTGCACTTCGGCTTCGTCGGTGTGCCGGAGCTGTCGATCGGCCTGCAGGCGGGTGCAGAGCTAGAGTACGAAAGCAATGCATCGGCGCACCTGTGGTCGGTGGGCATGACCGGCGCGGGGAGCGTCTGGGATTCGCTGACCGATCTCTTCGTGCGGTACTACCTATGACGCCGCGAACGCCGCCACCGGATAGCGATCTCACGCTGCGGCGCGAGCTGCTCGACGCCGCCGGCCTGGCGCGCACGCTGCGCCGGATGGCGCTCGAGATCGCCGAGCGGGTGCCTCAGGACGGCGCGCCGCTCTACCTGGTCGGCGTGCGCACCGGCGGCGCGTTCCTGGCCCAGCGGCTCGTAACCTTGCTGGCGCAGGCCGGCGAAACGCCGCCCTTGCTGGGCGCGGTCGACATCTCACTCTATCGCGACGACGTGTTCCGCGGTTTGCCCAAGCCGGAGATCGGCCCCACCGATCTGCCGGAGCCGATCGATGGCCGGACGGTCGTGCTGGTCGACGACGTGCTCTTCACGGGCCGGACGGTGCGCGCCGCGATGGACGTGCTGGCCGACTACGGGCGGCCGCGGGCGGTCAAGCTGGCGGCGCTGGTCGATCGCGGCCGCCGCGAGCTGCCGATTCAACCCGACATCGTGGGGGTCACGGTCGAGACCACCGCCGGCGAATCGGTGCGCGTGCTCCTGGCCGAGCGCGGCGAGGTCGATCGGGTCGTGCTGCGGGAACGCCGGCCGTGAGCGCATTTCCGCACCGCCATCTGCTTGGTATCGAGACGCTTTCCGCGGCCGAGATCGCCACCGTCATGGATCTCGGGGACCGCTTCCTCGAGATCAACGAGCGGCCGATCAAGAAGGTACCGACGCTGCGGGGCAAGACCGTCATCAACCTGTTCCTCGAGCCGTCGACCCGCACGCGCACCTCGTTCGAGATCGCGGCCAAGCGGCTCTCGGCCGACGCGGTCAACATCTCGGGCTCGGCGTCGTCGACGGTCAAGGGCGAGACCCTGCTCGACACCGCGCGGAACCTGGACGCCATGGCGCCCGACGTGGTGGTGGTCCGCCACGCGCAGGCCGGCGCCGCCGAGATGCTGGCGGCCCACCTGCGGGCCGGGGTCGTCAACGCCGGCGACGGCGCGCACGAGCACCCGACGCAGGCGCTGCTGGATTGCTCGACCATCCGGGCGCACAAGGGGCGCATCGAGGGGCTCGACGTGGTCATCTGCGGCGACATCCGCCACAGCCGCGTGGCGCGCTCGGCGATCTGGGCGCTCACCAAGTTGGGGGCGCGGGTGCGCATCGCGGCGCCGCGCACCCTGCTGGCGCCCGGCCTCGAGTTGATGGGCCCGGGGGTCTCGATCCACGAGCGGCTCGAGCCCGCGCTGGAAGGGGCCGACGTGGTCATGATGCTGCGGATCCAAAAGGAGCGCATCGGCGGCGCGCTCTTCCCCAACACCCGGGAGTATGCCCGTTACTTCGGGCTCAGCCTGCGCCGGCTGGCGCTGGCCAAGCCGGACGCCATCGTCATGCACCCAGGGCCGCTGAACCGGGGGATCGAGATCTCGCCCGAGGTGGCCGACGGATCGCACGCCGTGATCCTCGACCAGGTCGCGCGCGGCGTCGCCATCCGGATGGCCGTGCTCTACCTCCTGGCCGGCGGCGAGACCTCCCCGGCCACCGAGTAGATTCACGACCAGAAGTGTCGCACCGCATACTGCGTGCGGGCTGCTGTCATCCGAGACCCCAGCCGGGGCGTAAGGCTATATTCGACCGCGCCATGCCAGCGCTTCACGATGTCGTCGTCTCCTATCCCCGGCTGTTGTTGGTCGGGATCAACCCCGGGTTGCGCTCGGGGGCGATGGGGCATCACTTCGCCGGGAACGGCAATCCGTTCTGGCGGCTGCTGCAGGCGGCGCGGCTGACGCCGACGCTCATCCCCTACGAGGAGGATCAGAGCTTGGCGGCGCTGGGCATCGCGCTCACCAACCTCTGCGCGCGGACCACCCGCACGGCCGCCGAGCTGACGCCGGCGGAGATCGCGCGCGGGCGGGCGATCCTGACCCGGAAGATCGCGGACTGGCACCCTTCGGTGGTGGCCTTCGTGGGCCTCAGCCTCTATCGGATGTACATTGGTCCGTCGGCGACGCCGGGTGCGGGCGTGAAGCCGGAGGTCATCGACGGCGCGCGGGTCTTCGTGGTGCCGAACCCGAGCGGCCTCAATGCCAGCTTTCCCGGCTTCGACCACAAGCTGATCTGGTTTGCGCGGCTGCGGGCCTTCGTCGATCGGGTCAGCCCGAAAACCCGGCCCACGCGGGCCGGCATCCGAAAGCGGTTGACTGCCGCGCGGTAACCCCCTATCAACAGGTCCCGGCGAATGGATCTTTGTTTGAGCGGCGGCCGGGTCATCGATCCTCGACGCCGTCTCGATGCCGAGGCGGACGTGCTGATCCAGGGCGGCACCATTACCCGGGTGGCGGCCGGAATTGCCGGCGGCGTCGGCCCGGGGGTGCGCGTCATCGACCTGCGCGGCAAATGGGTGATGCCGGGGCTCATCGATCTGCACACCCACCTACGCGAACCGGGGCACGAGTACAAAGAGGACATCGCGACGGGGACGCGGGCCGCGGCGGCCGGAGGGTTCACCGCCGTCTGCGCGATGCCCAACACGACGCCGCCCAACGACAGCCGGGCGGTGACCGAGCTCATCGTCCAGCGGGCGCGGCAGGTGGGGGTGGTGCGGGTCTACCCGGTCGGCGCCATCTCGAAGGGACTCCTCGGTGAGACGCTGGCCGAGATGGGCGAGCTGCAGGAGTCCGGCTGCGTGGCGGTCTCCGACGACGGACGTCCGGTCATGAACGCCGAGTTGATGCGGCGCGCGATGGAGTACGCGCGCACCTTCGGCCTCCCCATCGTGCAGCACTGCGAGGACCTGTCCCTCTCGGCGGGTGGGGCCATGAACGAAGGTCCGGTGGCGACCCGGGCCGGCATCCGCGCCCAGCCGGGCTCGGCGGAGTCGGCGATGGTCGCCCGTGACCTCGAGCTCTGCGCGCTGACCGGCGCGCGCTACCATGTGGCGCACGTCAGCAGCGCCGAATCGGTGCGGCTCATCCGCGAGGCCAAGAGCCGCGGCCTGCCGGTCACCTGTGAGGTCACGCCGCACCACCTGACGCTCACCGACGA
>DASRLC010000551.1:0-3207 GCA_035648655.1 Polyangia bacterium | reverse complement strand
GCGTGGGCTTGTCGCCAGTGCGTCCCGTAGCGACTATCAAGACCAGTGGGATCGACGCTACGGAAGACAAAACGCCAGCGCGAACAGCAATACCCGAGCGATCCAGCGAGAGACCTCCTGTTCGTAAACGCCGGAGAAGGTGGCCCTGCTCAAAAAAGGTAGCCGACGCCGAAGCTGAGGTCGAAACGGTGGACCGAGCTGACCGAATCGGACAGGCCGGCGCTGGTCGTCTCGCTGAGCAGCAGCTCGGGGGTCAGGTTCACGAACAGGTGGGGGGTGATCAGATAGTCGGCGTGGAGCGCTAGGGCCAGTGTTGGCATCGGAATGGGTCCCGAGGCCGCCACGCCGGCGACGGTGAAGGGATTGCCCGACGTCAGGTTGTCCCACCAAACCACGCCCAGGCCGATGCCGGCCCCGAGCCTGAACGGCGCCGCCACCCGGTAGGCGTAGTCGGCGGTGAGCAGCCCACCCCATAGCGAAGAGGTTTGCTTGGCCCCCGTGCTGACGTTGGTGTAACCCAGCGAAGCGAAGAGCACCGTCAGGCCGGCCCGCAGCTCGGAGGGGCCGCGTAGGAACTGGTACGAGCCACCGAGCTGAAAGCCCAGCAGGACGGGCGCCGAAATGTCCTTGCCGGAGAACCCGACGAAGGCGGGGCCGATTCCGAGCGAGACCTGCCAGGAAGGCTCGCCGGCGGGCGGCGCGGGCGCCGTCACGACGGCGGGTGGCGGCGGAGCGACCGGCGCCGGTTCCGTCCGCGGCGCACCCGGCACCGACGGCGGCGGGCTCACCTCGGTCGGCGGCTTCTGCTTCTGCTCGTTCTCCTGCTGGAGCGACTGCGCGAGCTCTTTCATCCGCTGCTCGACGTCGGCGCGCTTGTCGGCGTTTGGCTCTTGCTCCAGATAGCGTCGGTAGAAGAAGAGCGCCCGTTCCTTGTTCCCGTTCTGCCGGTGCGATTGCGCGATGTTGAAAAGAAGAATCGGCGCCGGATCGAGATCGTACGCCTTCTCGAACTCGGGGATCGCCTCCTGGAAATGACCTAAGTTGTAGAGCTTCACGCCCCGGTTGAAGTGCGTCTTGGCCTCGGCGCTGTCGTCGGCGGACGCGGCGACGGAGGACAGCAGAGCGGCGAAGAGAACGATGGCGACGGCGGCACGTTTCACGGAGCCGCCACAATATCCGCTCCTGCGGCGGCGCGCCAGGCGATGGAAGGTGGGAGGGCGGCCGACGAACCGATCGGTCAGTCTCCGACCCCGAAGAAGTTCTCGGGCGGCTTTTTGTCTGGCGGTTTCTTGTCTGGTGGCTTCTTGTCTGGTGGCTTCTTGGAGACGACCGTCTCGGCCACGTGCTTCGAGCCGTGGTGGTGCGCCACCTTGAGCTTCTCGAGCTCTACCTGCAACGGTCCGGTGTGGGCCGGATCGAGCGAAATGGGCGCGTCCCGATAACCGTCGGCCTTGAGAAGCGCGCGCAGGCCGGTCGCGTCTCGGGGGATGACCAGGTCGAACGGCGTTTGGCCCCGGGGGGCCGATTCGTCGCCAAGCCACAGCTGCGCGCCGGCTGGGCGCGACACGATCCGGAGCGTCGTCTTGGCCGCAGTCGGCGTGGCGGGCCGGTCATCCGGAGCGGGGGTCGGCGCCGGGATCGCAGGGGCCGGGGCGGTCGGGACCGACGCCGGCGGTTCGACCGCGGCCTGCGGATCGACGGACGGGGCTCGACGCCGGTGCGCCGGGTTGCCTTGAAGCAAGAACCAGGCGGCGACTCCGACCAGCGCCAATCCGCCCGCGGCCACCGGTAGAACCGGCCGCTTCCGTTTCGGCGGCAGATGATCGACCGGTGGGTCGACCACCAGCTCCGAGGCCGAACGTCGAAAAGTCGAGTCGTGGGTGGGGCCGCTCGGGAGAATCTGTGTTCCCCCGACCACGAACCCGCCGGACGCCGGAGCGGACGGGAGCGAAGACGCGGGCGCCCCCGTGGCCGCCGGAACGATAGCCGCTCCGCGAGAGTGAAGGGGAGCGCCGGGCGCCGAGGCCGCCGTCGCGGAGAAGGCCACCGGCGCGCTCGATCGTTTGCGCGGTGTCGCGATGCGGCCGAACGCGCCAGTCTCCAGCACTTTGGAGCTGAACTCGGATTGACCGACCTGTAGGAATGCTTCGATCTCGGACACGACTTCGTCCATCGACGACGGGCGATCGTCCGGCGACTTGGAGAGCATCCTGGCGACGAGCTCGTCCATCCAGGCCGGGATCTCCGGCCGGATCGACGACACGCGCGGGGGCGTCTCGATGATGTGCGCCACCAGCAGGTCGCCCGAAGCGTCCTTGATGAAGACGTGGCGGCCGGTGGCCAGCTCGAACATGACGCAGCCGAGGGCGTACACGTCGGTCCGACGATCGATGGTGCTCACGCCCCGGCACTGCTCGGGAGACATATAGACGGGCGTTCCGAGCAGGCCGCCAGTTCGGGTATTCGAACCCCCGCCGCCCGGGGCGGCGAGCTTGGCGATCCCGAAGTCCAGAATCTTGACGATGAATGGCGCGCGGCTCGACTCCTCGACCGACAAGAAAACGTTTTCGGGCTTCAGATCCCGATGAATGATCTCCTTGCGATGGGCGGCCGCGAGAGCGCTCGCGATCTGTCCCACGATGGCCGCGATCGTGGCCGGCTCATGGGCGAGGCCGCCTGTGCGTCGGAGCGCCGCGGCCAGACTCTCGCCCTCGAGGTACTCCATGACGATGTAGGCCTGCTCATCGACGACGTCGCAGTCGTAGATCTCGACGATTCCTGGATGGCGGATGAGCGACGTCGCGCGCGCTTCGTTGAAGAACCGGGTCACCACATCGGCGTCGCGGGTCAGAGCTGGAAGCAGGAACTTGATGGCGGCCCGCCGCCCAATCCGCCGGTGCTCGGCGAGGTACACCTCTCCCATGCCGCCCTGTCCGAGCTTCTCGGCGAGCGTGTAGTTCCCGATCGTCCTACCGACCATTGGCGGCACCAGTTTATCTCAAGTGGCGGGCGGCCGCCTGGCTGGCCTCACTGGGCGAACGCGGAGGCCAGATCGCCGAACGACGCGGTCGGATCCTCGATCATTCCACGTTGCCCCGGCGTGAGCGCGGCAAAGGCTTGGTCGGCGGCGCTCGCGACGCCCGTGCAAAGTGGCCACAGCCGCGTGCTGCGGTGTCCAGGGTTGGCGAGATAAGCCAGGGCCATCGG
>DASRLC010000550.1:0-5971 GCA_035648655.1 Polyangia bacterium | reverse complement strand
CAAGTGCAGGTCCCGCCGGTGCACGTCGTGCCGGCCGAGCAGGCCGTGCCGCAGGCCCCGCAGTTGAGGTTGTCGGTCATCGTGTTGGCGCAGGTCCCCCCCGAGCAGGCGGTCGTGCCACTGGCACAGCTCGATGAGCAGGTGTTGTTGCTGCACACCTGCGTGCTGCTGCAGGTCGTGCCGCAGGTGCCGCAGTTCGCGTTGCTCGACGACACGCAGGTCCCGTTGCAGTTCAAGAGGCCCGTGCCACAGGTGCACGTCCCCGACTGACAGTTTTGGCCCGACTTGCAAACCGTCCCGCACGCCCCGCAGTTCTGCGAGTCCGTCTGCACGTTCGTGCATCCCTGCGAACAGGACGTCTGCCCGGTGGTGCAGGTGGCGCCGGTCGTCCCCCCTTTTCCGGTCCCGGTGGTCCCCCCACTGCCGGTGCCGCCGTTGCTGCTCGGCTTGGCGCAGCCGCCGACGGCGAGCGCGGCGCCCAGAATTACCGCGAGCGCGGTGGGCAAAGAGATACGACGTGCAAGCATGTTCAAACTCCTAATGGGGGGATAAGAGAACGCATCGACTGCGGCGAGCCGCGGGACCCGACAGCACCGCCCTGGGGAGGACGGAAACGTGGGACCTATCGTACACATGGACATGCGGCGGTCAAACCCCAACTGGGCTGGCTGCGTTCGACCTTGCCCCAGCTCGACCGAGAGCGCCGGGCAGCTCAGGCGGGCGCCGAGAGGATTCGGCCGCCGGAGCTCCGGAAACCAGGCCGCTGCGGCAGTTCGTCCCCCGAGATAACTGTTATGTAGATCACGAACAGCAATTTTCGTTGCGAAACGCGGGGGCGCCTTTATTGTTTGGCGCGCCGGACTGAGCCCACGGAGAACCGCCCTGACCCGATCCCGTCCGTCCCCGTTCCTGGCATCGCCCTTCGGCCCTCAGTAGTCCAATGCCGGGAATGCTCGCGACGGTCGTCCTGGCTCTGGTCCAGGCCCAAGTGATCGTCGGCGGTGCGCCCGCCGACGACGCCGCCGCGACGTCCAGCGCGGCAGCGGCCGCCTCCACGCCGGCCGAAACCGCGCCCACCGCGGCCACGGATCCCACCGCCGTGAAGCCACCCGCGCTGACGCACTTCGTGCCAGCGGCCTATCCGCCCGACGCCGAGAAGGCCGGTATCACCGGGTCGGTGACGCTCTCGATCGTGATCGACCAGACCGGCAAAGTCGGTGAGGTGAAGGTTCTCGATCCCGGACCGGACCCGGGGTTCGCGCCGGCGGCCGTGGCGGCGGTCAAACAGTTCGGGTTCTCGCCGGCCGAGATCGGCGGCAAGCCGGCCGCCGTCGAGATCAGCTACCGCTACGAGTTCGTGCTCAAGAAGGCGCCCCCGCCGGTCGTGCCCCAGGACAAACCGCTCTCGCTCGAAGGGCGCATCGTCGAGCGCGGGACCCGCGCGCCGGTGGTGGCGGCCAGCATCGACGCGGGCGGCGTCACCGGCGAGACCGACACCGACGGGCGCTTCACCCTGCGCGGCCTGCCGGTGGGCCCGGTCAAGATCCGCGTCGTCTCTCCCTCCCACCACGATCTGCTGGTCGACGAGGTGATCGAGGCGGGCAAGGTCAAAGAGGTCGAGTACCGGATGAACCGCAAGCGCTACGGCCCCTTCGAGTCGGTCGTCCGCGGCGCGCGCGAGCGCAAGGAGCTGGCGGTTCACGAGGTCTCGGTCGGCGAGCTCGCCACCGTCCCCGGCACGCAGGGCGACGTGCTCAAGGTGATCCAGGACTTCCCGGGCGTGGCGCGGGCGCCCTTCGGCCTCGGCCTGCTCATCGTCCGCGGCTCGGCACCGCAGGACACCGTCGTCTACATGGACGGGGTCCAGATCCCGCTTCTGTTCCACTTCCTGGCGCTGACCGCGGTGGTCAACTCGGACATCATCTCGGGGTTGGATTTTTTCCCCGGCAACTTCTCCGCCTACTACGGCAACGCCATGGGCGGCGCGGTCGAGATCCATACCCGCGATCCCAAGCACGAGTGGCACGGCGCCGGGCACGTCGATCTCTACGACGGCGCGGCGATGGTCGAGGGGCCGGTGGGTGACGGCAGCTTCTTCCTGTCGGTGCGCCGGAGCTGGGTCGACCAGGTGCTCAAGTTGGTGGTGCCCAGCGGCCTCACGGTGGCGCCGGTCTTCTACGACTACCAGGCCAAGTACGTACATTCGCTGTGGGGCGGTCAGGGATCGATCTTCGCCTTCGGTTCGAGCGACGCGCTCGACATCCTCGACGAGAACACGGCGCGGGTGCTCTCCTTCGATAGCACGATCCAGTTCCATCGCCTGGCCGCCAGTTGGAAGCGCGGGTTCGCCCACAACTGGCGCAACGAAACCGTGCTGTCCCTCGGCTACGACGACACCGGCGCCGAGGCGGTCAACGCGGTCAAGATCGACTCCACCGTCTGGTCGGCCAGTCTGCGCGACACGATCAGTTATCGCCCCTCCGATCGGTTCGTGCTGGAGATAGGGACCGACTCGTCGCTCAGGTATTTCTCGTACGACGTGACGCTGCCCAACTTCGGCGCGCCGGGTGCCGCCTTCGGCAACGGCGGGCTCTCGGCCAATCCGCCGACGAACGTCTCGGCCAGCGGCGGCTGGGCCCAACCGGCGCTCTTCGCCACCTCGACCATCGCGCTCGGCCCGCGCTGGCGGCTGCAGCCCGGCCTGCGCTTCGACAGCAACTCGCGCATCGGCAGCGGCCAATCCTGGTGGTTCGATCCGCGGCTGTCGGCTTACTTCACGGTCGGTCCCAAGACGGTCCTCAAGGCGGGCATCGGACTTTATTCCGAGGCGCCCCAGCCCCAGGATTTGACCGCGCGGTTCGGCAACCCCGATCTCGCCTACCAGCGATCGCTCCAATACAGCGTGGGCGTCGATCAGAAGCTCCCCTGGCAGACCGACCTCGAGGTCACGCTCTACGACAAGTACATGTATCAACTGGTCACGCCGACCAATCTGACCAACCCGATGACCGGCGACGCGCTCAATCTGTCCAACCTGGGCAAGGGACGGTCGTACGGCGTCGAGATGCTGCTGCGCCGGCAGATCATGCGCGGCTTCTACGGCTGGGCCGCCTACACGCTGTCGCGCAGCACGCGGCGCGACGATCCGTCGGTGGATGACTACGGCTACCACCTGTACGACTTCGATCAGACCCACATCTTGACCCTGATCGCGTCGTACCAAACCGAGCACAACTGGACCTTCGGGGCCCGCGTTCGTTACACCAGTGGCGATCCCTACACGCCGTTCGTCAACGGCATCTTCAACGCCAACAATGCCAGCTACACCTGCATCGCGGGGAACCCCGACACGGCGCGGGCGCCCCCCTTCTACCAAGCCGACGTTCGGATCGATCGGCGCTTCGTCTACGACAAGTGGATCTTCACCGGATACCTGGACGTCCAAAACGTCACCAACCGCGCCAACCCGGAAGCGCTGTTCCCGAACTACAATTGTCAGGGGTACGCGACCTTGACCGGGCTACCGATCTTCCCGACCTTGGGCCTGAGGGCGGAGTTTTGAGGCGGCTCGTCTCGGCACCGTTCCTGATCGCGGCGGCGCTGCTGTGGGCCGGCGCGTCCGGCTGCGAGTCGGGCTTCGACCGCAACGATCAGATCGTGAGCAGCCTGCGCATCCTGGGCGCGTCCTCCCACATCGACGACGGCGACGGCGTCGACTGGGCCGACGCCCAAGTGGGCGACACGGTGACGCTGAGCGCGCTGGTGGCCAACCCCACCGGGATCCCGACCGTGACGGTGACCTGGGTGACCTGCCTGCCGTCGTTGAACGACGCGCTCACCCCCTGCGCCGACGAGCAGGTGCTCCGCCAGCCGACCGACCTCATCCCGATGGCGGCCGATCCCGCGAGCGGCGTGATCGAGCTGGGTGTCGGCGAGACGATCCAGTACACCGTGCCGCCGGCGGTTCAGCCGATCCTCGACCAACTGATCTCCCGTGCCCAGGCGCCGCAGAGCCCGAACGCCCAGTGCTCGATCTTCATCGAAGCCCCGCTCATCATCATCGCGCAAGGGAGCGACGGCTCGGTGGTCACGGCGCTCAAGAACCTGCGACTTTCGCCCTGGAGCCAGATCGGTCCCTTCGTAAGCGATCCCACGCTGCAATACTACGTCCGCAACTCCAATCCCGATCTGACGGCGCTCAACCTGGCCACCGACTTCAGCGCCTGCGCCGGGCAGCAGACGCTGGTCAAATCTTGCCAGAGCGACGCCGACTGCGACGGTGTCGGCCCCTGCTCGGCCGAGGGTTGGTGCCCACCGGCGGCCGTCGCCGTCCCCTTCCCGAGCGGCGACCAGCTCGTCTGCGCCCAGCTCGCCGCCAACGCCGCGCAGACCTACGACTACTGCGGCCTCAATGGCTTCAACGGCAGCGAGAAGGAGCAACCGTCCATCACCTGGTACGAGACGGCCGGCACGCAATCGGGCGTCAGCAACTCGAACACGGCCGGGACACCCGATCTGAAGAGCCGGACCTTCGAGATGTTCACCCGCCCGCTCGGACCGTTCACGCTCTACGGCGTCGTGCGCGACGGACGCGACGGCGAGAGCTGGATCGCGCAAGACTTTCAATGACGTGATGGGAACCGGAAAGGAACGAATCGAATGATCATTCAGAAGCTTCTCGCCATCGTAAACCTGGGGGCGTCCTGGGTCCTTTGGCTGCTCATCGGGCTGTCGGTGATCTCGGTCGGCATCATGATCGAACGCGCGACCTTCTTCCTCGCGCGCCGGCTGCCGAACCGCGATGAGCTGGCCGGCTGGCTGCTGGGCGGCGACTTCGCCAAGGCGCGCGCCCTGGTGGCCGATCGCGCGGGCATCGAGGCCGACGTGCTGCGCGCGGCGCTGGCCCAGACCGAGCAGGGTCCCGACAGCGTGGCCAAGGTGGTGGACGCCGCCATGAAGAAGGCCCGACTCGAGTACGAGGCGCGGCTGGCCTACTTGGCGACCTTGGGGAACAACGCGCCCTTCATCGGCCTCTTCGGCACGGTGCTGGGGATCATCCGCGCCTTCGGCGATCTGGCCAAGAATCCCAGCGCGGCCGGCGCCAGCTCGGTCATGACCGGGATCTCGGAGGCGCTCATCGCGACGGCGGCCGGCCTGCTGGTCGCGCTGCCGGCGGTCGTGGCCTACAACGTCTTCCAGCGCGCCTTGCGCCGGGCCGCCCAGCGCGCGCTCTACTTCGCCGATCTTCTGGAGGCGCGCCTGCGCGGGACCCCCCCCAAGAGCGAGGCGGCCTAGATGGCCTCGACCTCCGACGGCGGCGGTGGAGACGACGACGACGGTGGGATGATCAGCGGCATCAACGTCACGCCGCTGGTCGACATCACGTTGGTGCTGCTGATCATCTTCATGGTGACCGCCACGTACATCGTGCGGCAAGCGATCCAGATCGATCTGCCGCGGGCCGCCAACGCCGGTGAATCGACCGGCACCACGCTGGCGGTCATGCTGACCAAAGACGGCGACATCTACATCGACGGCCACAAGAGCGACGAGACGGGGTTGCGCGATGCCGCCCATAACGCCGCCGTCAAGGACAAGGACACCCGCGTCATCATCAGCGCCGACAAGAACGCGCTGCACGGCGCGGTGGTCCACGTCCTCGATCTCATCAAGGGCGAAGGGATCGCCAAGTTCGCGATCAACATCGAAAAGGAGCGATGAACGGGACCTCGCCCAAGCGCCGCGGGCTGTCGCCGGCGGTCGGATACGGATTTTCGATCGTCGTCCACCTGGCCATCTTCGGCTGGGCCTGGGCGCTGCCGAGCCACGCGCGCCGCACCGAGCGCGTCGACGTCGAGATCGTCGAGGTGCCGCCCAAACCGGTCGAGCCCAAGCCGCCCACCCCGGAGCCGCCCAAGCCGAGCGAGCCGATCAAGATGCGCCCCGCCCGGCGGGTCGCGCTGAACACGCC
>DASRLC010000549.1:0-2969 GCA_035648655.1 Polyangia bacterium | reverse complement strand
CCGCGATCCAACCGCCTGGTCGCGCATGGTGCTGCACAACATCGCGGGCGGCGTCGGTCAGAGCCGCTCGGCGACCAGCGCGAAGTTGGTCTTCACCGGGCGCAGCCCCCAGATTTCGGCGGCGTACTGCCGGATGGTGTCGTCGCTGGAAAAACGGCTGCCGCCCGCGATGTTGTGCAGCACCATGCGCGACCAGGCGGTTGGATCGCGGTAGGCCGCCGCCGCGCGGGCCTCGGCGGCCACGTAGGCCTCGTAGTCGGCGCACACCATGAACGGATCGTCGTAGCGCAGGTTGTCGACCACCGGGCGGTAGCGATCGCGATCGCCCAGGCTGAAGAAGCCGGAGGCGATCAATCCCAGCGCCTCTTCTAACGCCGGGCTGCGCGCGATCGCGGCCCCCGGATCGTAGCCCGCGGCGCGCCGCGCGGCGACCTCGTCGGTGGTGAGGCCGAAGAGGAAGAAGTTGTCGTGCCCGACCGCGTCGCGGATCTCGACGTTGGCGCCGTCGAGCGTGCCCAGCGTGAGCGCACCGTTGAGCGCGAACTTCATGTTGCTGGTGCCCGAGGCCTCCTTGCCGGCGGTCGAGATCTGTACCGACAGATCGGCGGCCGGGATGATGGCCTGCGCCAGCGAGACGCCGTAGTTCGGCACGAAGGCCATGGCCAACCGGCCCTTGACGGCCGGATCGGTGTTGATGACCGCCGCCACGTCGTTGAGCAACCGGATGTGCAGCTTGGCCATCAGGTAGCCGGGCGCGGCCTTCCCCGCGAAAAGATAAACCCGCGGCACCGAGACGGCGTCCTGGTCGCGCTTGAGCGCGAGGTAGTGCGAGATGATCTGCAGGCAGGCCAACACCTGCCGTTTGTACTCGTGAATCCGTTTGATCTGCGCCACGAACATCGCGTCGGGCGGCAGATCGATGCCGAGGCGCCGGTGGATGAGCCCCACCAGCTCGCGCTTGTTGGCCTGCTTGACGGCGTACAGCCCTTCCAGCAGATCTTCGTCGTCGCCGAAGTCGGCCAGCGCCTGCAGGCGCGACAGCTCGGGCGCGTCGATCCAGGCCGAGCCTAGCCGGCTGGAGAGCAGGCGGGTCAAACGCGGGTTGCAGTGCAGCAGCCAGCGGCGCGGCGTCACGCCGTTGGTCTTGTTGTTGAACCGCTCGGGCCACAGCTCGTAAAAATCGGGCATCAGCTGGCTCTTCACCAGATCGGAGTGCATCTTGGCGACGCCGTTGATGCTGTGCGCGCCGACGGTGGCCAGGTGGGCCATCCGCACCTGTTTGCGCGGCGACTCTTCGATGATCGACATTCGCCCGAGGCGCTCGTCGTCGCCCGGCCAGCGGAGCTGCACCTGCCAGAGGAAGCGCTGGTTGATCTCGCAGATGATCTGGAGATGCCGCGGCAGGAGCCGTTCGAACAGGGCGACCGGCCAGCGCTCGAGCGCCTCGGGCAAGAGCGTGTGGTTGGTGTAGCCGATGGTCCGCTCGGTGATCGACCAGGCGGCGTCCCAGTCGAGGCCTTCGTCGTCGACCAGCACGCGCATCAGCTCGGCCACCGCGATCGATGGGTGGGTGTCGTTGAGCTGGATGGCGAACTTCTCGGAGAAAGCGTCGAAGGTGGCGTGGCGCTGCTTGTACCGGCGGATGATATCGGCGATCGAACAGGCCACGAAGAAGTACTGCTGCTTGAGGCGCAGCTCTTTCCCTTCTTCGCTCTGGTCGTTGGGGTAGAGGACCTTCGAGATGTTCTCGGTGTCGATCTTCTCTTCGACGGCGCGGCGGAAGTCCCCCTCGTTGAAGAACTGCAGATCGAAGTCGCGGGTGGCGCGGGCGGCCCACAAGCGCAAGGTGTTGGCGGTGTCGTTGCGGTGGCCGACGATGAACGAATCGTAAGGCAGGCCGATCACGGCCCGGGTGTCGACCCAGTTGGCGCGCACCCGCCCCTCGCGATCGGACTGGAACAGGACGCGGCCGCCGAAGCGGACGGTCTGCGCATCTTCGTGGCGCGGCAGCTCCCAGGCGTTGCCGAGCTGAAGCCAGTTGTCGTGTTGCTCGACCTGACGGCCACCTTCGATCTTCTGCTCGAACATCCCGAAGTCGTAACGGATGCCGTAGCCGATGGCCGGCAACTCCAGCGTGGCCAGCGAATCCATGAAGCAGGCGGCCAACCGCCCGAGGCCGCCGTTGCCGAGGCCGGGATCGCCTTCGCACTCGAGGATCTCGCCTAGATCGAAGCCGTGATCGGCCGCCAGCTCCACCGCCGCCTCGTAGAGATCCATGTTCATGAGGCACAGGCCCAGGCTGCGACCGGTCAGGAACTCCGACGAGAAGTAGCAAACCCGTTTGACGTCCTCTTCCAGGTGCGTGCGCTGCGTGGCCAGCCAGCGGTGGACCAGCCGGTCGCGGACCGTGTGCGCGAAGGCGTGATAAAAATCGAGCGGCTGCGCGTCGCGCAGCTCCTTGGCGCAGGTGTGCACCAAGTGATCGGCCACCGCGGCGCGGAAGTCGTTGGCCTGAAGGCTGGCACGGCGGCCGGGGACCCGGGTCCGCAGCTCGCCCACCGGTCGCGGTGCACCCGCAATCGTCATCCAGAGCAGCTCACCACGAGGTCGGCCGCCACCGGGTTTCCTTCGTGTCTGAGTTCTGTAAACGGCGCCCGTTGGTGCGGCCGGTTGCTTGGGAAAATGGCCGGGCCGCTGGGACGAACTTACGACGAATTCTCCGGCCCGAAAGCTGCCGGAAACATGCGGCGCCGTATGGTGAATCCGAGATGGCCCCTATCGCACGCGCAGACAGCCGTGAGCTCGGCTATCAGGTTCACGACAGTGGCGATCGAACGCTGGACGGCATCTTCCGGCTGATCGGTTTCGGCGAGCGCGAGCAGCCGCTGGAAGAAGTCTTGACCGCCATGTGCGGCGACATCGCGACCATCGCCCGCGCCGACATCGCCAGCATCTACGTGCGCGAGGGC
>DASRLC010000548.1:0-7768 GCA_035648655.1 Polyangia bacterium | reverse complement strand
GCGCCACCAGCGCGCGCGGCAACCGGACTCGAACAACGATCAGATCCCGCCAAGGGACCGCGCCCGGCCGCCCAACCAACCGCCGCCCGATCGCGCCAATCACCTCGGCCGCTGACAGGTGCGCCGGTCCGACCAGCAGCGCCGCCCAAACCGCCGCCAGCGCCAGTAGGATCAGCGCCGACGCCGCCAACCGCCGCGCACGCGCGCCGGGGCGTGCGAGCGGTGGGGGTGTGCGTTTTGTGAGCGGCTCGGCCCGGGACTCGGGCGTCGCCCTGTTCGGCAGCATGAAAAAACCCTCGTTCCGGCGAACGAGGGGACGGTGCCGGTCCTCAGAGGGCGAAGACCAGCAGCCGATCTCCGTCCGCGCGGAGAAAAAAGCTTCGGCCTCAGGTAGGTCTCCTGGCTCGTGAAGCGCCAAACGCGGAGGTCGCGATTGGCGGCCGACCTCCCCTTCCCCGAACGAGGTCGAGTGGGTTCGCGAGGACAGCCTTCACTTACAGTGGCGGGACCGCGCCGGCTTTTCACCGGCTTCCCTTTTATGCCCGGCTGGGCACCCAAGGCGCTTATTCAGTTTTCAGAGCGGGCCCACCAATGCAGACCCGCGCAAGGCCCTGCTTCAACCATCGGTGGCCGAAGGTGTCAAGCGCCGCGGGGCGTGAGCCCTGCCGCGGCGGCTTCGTCGATCAGGATGGTGGCGCGCGGGTGAAGCTGCAGCGCCGAGGCCGGCACCCGCCCGGTCGGCGGTCCTTCGACCATCTGCGCGACGGCGGTGGCCTTGGCGGAGCCGAACGCCAGCAGCAGGCAGCGCCGCGCCTCCAGGATGGTGGCGATGCCGACGGTGATGGCGCGACGGGGAACCGCCTCCGGGCCGAAGGCTCCACGGTTGGCGGCGCGCGTCCCCTCGGTCAACCTCTCGATGCGTGTCCGCGATTCAAACGACGAGCCCGGTTCGTTGAAGGCGATGTGCCCATCGGCGCCGAGGCCCAGGAGCAGCAGATCGATCCCGCCGGCGGCGGCGATCTCGGCCTCGTAGCGCGCACAGGCCGCGGGCAGATCGGTGGACTGTCCATCGGGGAAGTGCGTACGATCGGCAGGCAGATCGATCTGGCGGCAGAGCGTCTCGCTCAGATGGCGGCGGAAGGCGCCCGGGTGATCGGGCGCCAGCCCGACGTACTCGTCGAGCGCGAAGGCCGAGGCCCGCGCGAACGAGAGCCCCGCCTCCCGGTGAAGGCGGCCGAGTTCTACGTAGAGCGCCCCGGGCGTGTTCCCGGTCGGCAACCCCAAGACCGTCTCGGGCCGGGCCCGGAGTGTCCGGTCCACGATCCGGGCGGCCCGCAGACAAACCTCGGCCGGCGAGGCCACGACGATGACTTTCACCGGCGCGTTTCTAGCCCGCCGACGCCCGGATTCATTAACATAAATAAAAACTATTCATGTATTCACAATTATTACTTTACCGAATAGATCTGATTTCGCGGCGAGGTGCGCCAATGGGCCGCTTACCTGGAGCTGCGATTCGGTGTCGACGTGCCCGTATTTGGCGCGGGGCTCGCCCCAGACGCCGAGGCCGCGACCATCCGAGCGGTCCTCGGCGCCCTTCAACGGGCGGGCGCGCTCGAAGATCGGGTCCCGGCGGCCGTTCGGGCTCCGGTGTCGGCCGCGCTGTGAACGCGCGCGCCGCTCGAGTGCCCGAGACGTGCGCTAACCGAAGACGATCGTGCGGTTGCCGGAGACCAGCACGCGCCGCTCGAGGTGGAGCCGGACCGCGCTGGTGAGCACGCGCCGCTCGAGCTCGCCCCCTTTGCGCAAGAGCTCGCCGACGTCGTCGCGGTGGCTGACCCGGCAGACGTCCTGCTCGATGATCGGCCCCTGGTCGAGATCGCGCGTCACATAGTGCGCGGTCGCGCCGATCACCTTCACGCCCCGCGCCTTGGCCTGGTGGTAGGGCTTGGCTCCCACGAAGGCCGGCAGGAACGAGTGGTGGATGTTGATGATGCGTGCCGGGTACCGCCCCACGAATTCGGGCGACAGGATCTGCATGTAACGGGCGAGCACGACCAGGTCGACGCCCAACTCGCCGAGCAGCTTCTCCTGCGCGGCCTCCGCGGCAACCTTGCCCCCGGCTTCGACCGGCACGTGCTCGAAGCGGATCCCGAAGTGGCCGGCGACCGGGCGCAGGGTCTCGTGGTTGGAGATCACCAGGACCAGATCGCCGCCCAGCTCACCGAGCTGATGCGCGAGCAGGAGATCGTAGAGGCAGTGCGGCGCCCGGCTGGCGAAGACCGCCACGCGCGGTCGGACGTCGGAGAAGGTCAGCTCCCACCCCAGCTCGAAGCGGGTGCCGAGGATCTCCATGGCGCCGGCGATCTCCGATCGCGAGAGCCGAAAGCCGGTGAGATCCCAGCGCAGGCGCATGAAGAACAGGCCGGTCTCCACCTCGGCGTGCTGGTCGGCGTCCAGGATGTTGCCGCCCTGCTCGTAGACGAACTCGGAGAGCGCCGCCACCAGGCCGGTGCGATCGCTGCAGCTCACCCGGAGCGTGGCGGTGACGGGGACGGCGGCGGAGGTCATGGCCGCTCAGAATAGACCGTCGCCGCGGAAGGTTCACCCGTCGACGACGGGAACGGCGGTGGTCTTGGCGCCCCCGGTGGTGAGCCACCACAGGCCCGGGACCAAGCGGCGACCGACGGCCGCCTCGGCCTCCGCCACCGTGGCAGCCTGAATCTCGTGCCGGATGGCCCGGTGCGCGGCCAACGCGCCCGCCGACGGCGTCGTCAGGCGAACCCGATTCCCGTGCGTCTCCGCCAATCCCCCCGAAGGCAAGTAGATGATCTTGATGTCCATCGACGCTCCTCGCGCGTTCAATGGAATCACGCTGGCGAGAGAACGCAAAAAAAATGCACGCGTCTATCGAAGCCGAAACCGAAGCCCGACGGGCGTCCGAGCACCGGCTATTTGCGGCGCGCGCGCACGGCCCCGGCCAGCTCGCGCAGCACCGGCACGGTCTCGGTCCAGCCGAGGCAGGCGTCGGTGATGCTCTGACCGTAAGTGAGCGCACCGCCCGCGGCCGGCTCTTGCCGGCCGGCCACCAGGTGGCTCTCGAGCATGACCCCCGCGATGGCGCGATCGCCGCCGCGCAGCTGCCCGGCCAGATCGTGCGCCACCGTCGGCTGCCGGAGCGGATCCTTGCGGCTGTTGCCGTGGCTGCAATCGATCATGAGACGCCCCGGCAGCTTGGCCTTCTCGAGCGCGCCGACCGCGCGCCCCACCGATTCGGCGTCGTAATTCGGCACCGAATTGGCCCCCCGCAAGATGAGGTGGCAATCGGGGTTGCCGCGCGTCGCGACGATCGCCGACAGCCCCTGCTTGGTGACGGACAGGAAGTGGTGGGGATGGCTGGCGGCCTGGATGGCGTCGATGGCGATCTGTGTGTTCCCGTCGGTGCCGTTCTTGAAACCGACCGGCATCGAAAGGCCCGACGTCAGCTCGCGGTGCACCTGACTCTCGGTGGTGCGCGCGCCGATGGCCCCCCAGCTCACCAGGTCGGCGATGTACTGCGGCGTGATCATGTCGAGGAACTCGCAGCCGGCCGGCATTCCCATCTCGGCCAGGTCCAGCAAGAGGCCGCGCGCCAGGGCCAGCCCCTCGTTCACCTTGAACGTTCCATCCAGGTACGGATCGTTGATGAGGCCTTTCCAGCCCACGGTGGTGCGCGGCTTTTCGAAGTAGACCCGCATCACGACCAGCAGCGCGTCGCGCAGCTCGTCGGCCAGCGCGCGCAACCCACGCGCGTACTCGCGCGCCGCCGCCACGTCGTGGATCGAGCACGGCCCCACCACCACCACCAGCCGATCGTCCTTCTGCCGCAAGATCCGCGTGGCCGCCTCACGGCTTTCGGCCACCGTGGCCGAGGCCCGCTCCGACAGCGGGAGGTTCTCCATCAGGATCTCGGGCGGGATGAGCGGGCGGATCCGTTCGATGCGCAGGTCGTCGGTGGCGTGCAGCATGGGGGGCAGGAATCTAGCGCTTTTTGGGGCGCGCCGCCTGTCTCCCCGCTCCGCCCCACGCCGATGGCGGCGCTATAGTGCGCGCCATGTCGCCGCTGTGCCGGGGTCTGGAAGCCTTCGCCGAAGACGCCACCGCCTGGCGGCACGCCGTCGGCGCGCGCGTCCCCGTCTACGACCGACTGCTCGAGGCGGCGGTGAATCTGATCGGGCACCCGGAGGGGCCGGTCGAGGCGACGGCCGGTGCGCGGCTGGAGGCGGCCTGGCGCGAACGACGGTCGTCGACCGCCTACGATCGCCCGCTCTTGCTCATGGCCGCCCTACGGGCCGAGGCCCTTCGCGCGGGTGCGCGCCACCCGCTCTTCGCGGCCATCGGCGCCGTCGTGGTCGATCCGGGCGCGGCGCGCCGAGAGGCCCTGGCCGCCGCGCTGGCCGATGCGCCGGCCCGCCTGTTCGTCGATCTCGCCACCCGCTCGGTGCAGACCAACGAGACCTCGCGCGCGGTGGCCTGGCTCTGGCCGGCGGCGCTGGCGGGCGTCACCGACCGGCGGCCAGTGGCCCTGTTCGACATCGGGTGCAGCGGCGGCCTCAACCTCACCGCCGAAACGCTGCCCGCCGTGTGGACCGACGCCGCGGGAGCGGCCCTGTCGGTGGCGAGCTCAGCCCGGATCGTCTCGCGCGAGGGGTTCGACGCCCATCCGCTCGACGTGGGTCGCGACGACGACGTTATGTGGTTGCGCGCTTGTGTCTGGCCCGGCGAGACCGACCGATTGGCGCGCCTCGACCGAGCCGTCGGTGCGTTTTTGGAAGCCGCGTCGAGCGCCAACCCACCCCGCCTGCACATCGCCGACGTGGCGGACATTCCGGGGCGGCTCGGGCGTCGGGCCGCCGAGCTGCCGGCCGACACACTGCTGCTGGCCTACCAGACCGTCATGCGCGACTATTTGCCGGAGGCCCGCCAAAAGCGCTACCTGGCCGACATGGCGGCCTGGGTGGCGGGCGAGGTGGCGGGCGGGCCGCGCCGGATCTGGATCGAGCTCGAAACCGATCCGCCGGCGGATCCGCGGGCGCCACCGATGGCGCTCACCGCCCATGTATTCGAGGCCGCCGACGGGGCCGGCCGTGCGCGCGCGATCGCCCTGGCCCGCTGCGGCTATCACCCGGATCGCCTGGCGCCGGACGCCCCCGGCGTCGCTTCCTTTGTCGAGGACCTGGCCCGCCATCAAAACCTTTGAGCGGCCGGTCCCGATGGCGGCGATCCGAAGGAAGCACCCTTTTACAGAATCGTGCTATTCGTGGGTTACCTTTAACGCAATACGTGCTACGAGGGCTCGATGGACCGACGCCAGAAGTGGGTGTGTGCTGCCCTGGTTGCCGCGGCGGTCGTGGGATTTCGACCTTCTTTGATCTGGGCTCGAGACGCCGCGCCGCCCGCGCCTCAGGCCGTGACCGGCCAACCGCCCGTCACACCGATTTTGGCCCCCTCCCCGACTGCGCTCCCGGCGGTCAACGGGACCGTCCAGATGCCCGAAGTCGTCGTCCACGGGCGCGCCGAGAATCTGCTGGGAACGGCCATCAGCGCCTCGCAAGGCGCGGTCGGCGAGGTCGATCTGGAAGATTTGCCGCTGCTTCGCCGCGGCGAGCTCATGGAAGCGGTCCCCGGCATGGTCGTCACCCAGCACTCGGGCGACGGGAAGGCCAACCAATACTTCCTGCGCGGGTTCAATCTCGATCACGGGACCGACTTCGCATTCTCGATCGACGGCGTGCCGGTCAATCTCCCCAGCCACGCCCACGGCCAGGGCTACTCCGATCTCAACTTCCTGATCCCCGAGCTGGTGAGCGAGATCGATTTCAAGAAGGGGCCGTTCTACCCCGAGGTGGGCGACTTCTCCGGCTCGGGCGCCGCCAACATCCACCTCGTGAACACGCTCCCCGAAGGGATCGCCAACGTCCAACTCGGTGAATTTGGTTACGCGCGGGCGTTGCTGGCCGAGAGCCCGACGGTCGGCCCGGGGACGCTGCTCTACGCGCTCGAGTACAACCACTACGATGGACCCTGGGTGGTCCCGGAGAACTCCAACCGCTACAACGGCCTTCTGCGCTATCACTGGGGCCAGGGCCGCGACGAATACAGCCTAACCGGAAGCCTCTACTGGGCGCCGCAGTGGCATTCGACCGATCAAGTGCCTCGAGCAGCAATCGCCGACGGAACCATCTCGCGCTTCGGTGCGGTCGATCCGACCGACGGCGGCAATACCGGGCGAGCGGCGCTGTCGTTCGACTGGACGAGGCGGGATGCCGATACCACCACCAAGCTCCTGGTCTACGGTTTCTACTACCGGCTCAACCTCTGGTCGGACTTCGATTATGCGCTCGCCGACCCGGTCAACCTGGACCAGTTCGAGCAGGTCGACCGTCGCTTCGTGACCGGCGCCGACCTCAAACGGATCTGGGACCGCGTCTGGTGGGGGAAGAAGGTCGAGAACACCGTCGGGGTCCAGGTCCGCAACGACTACATCCCGGATTCTGGCCTCAATCACACCGCCAATCGACAGGTGCTGAACGTCGAGGTCTACGACCACATCGAAGAAGCCAACGCCGGCCTCTTCGCCCAAAATCAGATCCAGTGGACCCGATGGTTCAAGACCAACCTCGCCCTGCGTGGCGACGTCTTCGCGGTCGATGTGGACAGCACCACCAACGGCGCCAACTCGGGAACCACCAGCGGCGGCATCTTGAGCCCCAAGGCGACGCTGGTCTTCGGACCCTGGAAGCGGACCGAGCTCTACCTGGACGTCGGTTCGGGTTTTCACAGCAACGACGCGCGCGGCACGACGATCACCGTCGACTCGGCCGGGCTCCCGCAGGGCCGCGTGCCACTGCTCGTCCGGACCAAAGGGGCGGAGGTCGGCGCGCGCACCTCGATCATCCCCGGCCTGGTCAGCACGCTCTCGCTCTGGATCCTGCAGTCAGACTCCGAGCTGACGTTCGACGGCGACTCCGGCGACACCGAGGCCAATGGCCCGAGCCGCCGCTACGGCGTCGAGTGGGCGAACTTCTACAAGCCGATCCACTGGCTGACCTTGAGCGCCGACTTCTCGTTCACCCACGCCCGCTACCTGCAACCCCAGGATGCGGTCGACGGGCAGTCCGGCCTCTACATCGCCAACTCGATCCCGGTCGTGATCTCGGCGGCCGCCGTCGTCGATCTGCCGAGCGGCATTTTCGCCGGGGTCCGGCTCCGATATTTCAGCTCGCAGCCGGTCATCGAGGACGACAGCGCCCGGCAACCGGAATCGACCATCGTGAACGGCCTGGTCGGTTACCGCTTCGGAAAGTACGAGATCAGCGCCGAAGCGCTGAACCTGTTCGACTCGAAGGCAGACGACATCGCCTACGACTACCCGTACCAGCTTCCGGGCTTGAACGGACGTCCAGCCCAAACCGCGCCGGTCACCGGCTTCGTCGTTCATCCCGCCGAGCCCTTCGAGCTGCGCGCCAGCTTGACGGCCCACTTCTAGAATGTGGCGACGCGCGGGATGCGACCGACGGCGAGCCGGCTGGCCGCCGTGCTCTCCACGGCGCCCCTTCGGCGTCGCCGCCGCCGTCCTTTCGCGCGGGACCAGTGCTGCCCCGCGCCCCGACTAAGGGGCCGATCAGAAATTACTTGATCAAGCGGCACGACGGATTGAGGGAGCGAATGCGTAGTTCCATTCGCCATGAAAGCTATCGCGCGTAATCTTCAGGCCATCCATCTCCTC
>DASRLC010000547.1:0-29674 GCA_035648655.1 Polyangia bacterium | reverse complement strand
CCCCTGCCCGCCGTCCCGCTCGCGCCGGCGGTGCCGGCGGCGCCGGTCGATCCGGTGGTACCCGCCTCGCCGATGGTGCCTGCGCGGCCGCCGTCGGTGCCGGCCTTACCGGTGGTCCCGCCTTCGCCGGTGCTCCCCGCGTCGTCGTCGCTTTGATCTGGGGTTGCGCAGGACGCGATCGCCACGCTCAAGAACATCAGCCACACCAAGCGGAATTTCATGAATCCTCCAAGATAAAAGACCGGAAGTTGTCGCGCCCGTAAGGGCACGGCGCGCCGTCAAGCTTCAAAAAATCGCCGTGCGCCGAAGGAGGCAACCGAGCCGCGCTCGGTTAGACTTCCCGGCCCATGAGCGACCAGACCCGGCCCGACGCACCCAGCGAAGACTTTGCCTCGATGCTGGCCGCCTCCGAGCGCCAAGAAGGAAGCGGGCGCGCCCGTCGGCCCCGGATGGCCGTCGGCGATCGGGTGCGCGGCACGGTCCTGTCGGTCGGACGCGAAGTGACCGTCATCGAGCTGGCCGGGGGCGGCGAAGGGACCCTCGAGACACTGGAGCTGCGCGATGAAAGCGGCGAGCTGACGGTGGCGATGGGCGATAGCCTAGAGGCCCGCGTGGTCGGCATCGGCGAGAAGGCGGGAATGGTATCGCTGCGCCGCGGCGCCGGGCGCGGCGCGGGCTCGCGCACCGATCTGGCGGAAGCCGCCACCACCGGCTTGCCCGTCACAGGGTTGGTCACCGGCGTCAACAAAGGCGGTCTCGAAGTCGACGTCGGTGGCGTCCGCGCCTTCTGCCCAGTGTCGCAGATCGAGCTGCGTCCGGTCGCCGATCCCGCGGTCTATGTCGGCCAGCGGCTCGAGTTCCGCGTCTCGCGGTACGAGGACGATCGGCGCGGCCCCAACGTGGTCCTCTCGCGTCGCGCGCTGTTAGAAGAGGAGATGCGGGGACGCGCGGTCGAGACCCGCGGCAAGATCATCGAAGGCGCCGTGCTGCCCGGCGTGGTGACCGCGCTCAAGGACTTCGGCGCCTTCGTCGACGTGGGCGGCATCGAAGGTCTCCTGCCGGCTTCCGAGATCGGCTTTCAGCGCGGCGCGCGCCCCTCGGACACGCTGTCGGTCGGACAACCGATCACCGTCCAGGTGCTGCGCATCGGCAAGCGCGACGATCCCAAACGCTCGGAACAGATCACCTTCTCGCTCAAGTCGCTGGAGCGGGATCCCTGGCAGGACGCCGCCGCGGAGCTGGCCGTCGGGTCGACGGTGCGCGGCAAGATCATGCGGGCCGAATCCTTCGGCGCGTTCGTCGAGGTGGCACCCGGCGTCGAGGGCCTGCTGCACATCAGCGAGCTGGCGTCCAAGAAGCCGTTGCGGCACGCGCGCGAGGCGGTCAAGCCGGGGGAGACCTTGGAAGTCACCGTGCTGGCCGTCGATCCGGAAAAGCGCCGCATCTCGCTGGGGCTCGGCACGCGCGAAGAAGGTGTCGACGACGAGGGCCGCGCCGCGGCGGTTCGCGCCTCGACCACCGGCGGCAGCATGGCGACGCTGGGCGATCTACTCAAGGCCAAGCCCCCGCGCCCGTAGAGCGCGGCCGGCGGCTTGACGGGTGGGGCGCGGTGGTTAGAAATCCCGACGTGGGAACGGATCGGCCCGACTCGGTTATCGCCGCTTGCAGCGCCTGTGGCGCCAAGAACAGAATTCTGCGCGCTCGGTTGGGCGAAGACCCCACCTGTGGCCGCTGCAAGAAGAAGATCTTCCCGCGCGCGACGGTCAAGATCACCGACGCGACCTGGAAGGCCGAGGTCGAGGAATCGCCCATCCCGGTGCTGGTCGATTTCTGGGCGCCCTGGTGCGGTCCCTGCCGCGCGGTGGGCCCGGTGCTGGACGCGCTGGCGGGCGAGCGGGCCGGCAAGCTCAAGATCGCCAAGCTCAACGTGGACGAGAACCCGCAGAGCGCCGCGCGCTTCGCGGTTCAAGCCATCCCGACCATGATTCTCTTCAGGGGACCGCTGGAGGTCGACCAGATCCGCGGCGCACTGCCCAAGGCCGCCATCGAAGCCCGGCTCGATCGCGCCATCTGATCGGCGCGCGGCCCCCCCTTTAGGGCGCCGGGACGCCGGCCGAATTCGGATCGAAGCCGGCCCGGCCCATGATCGACGTGATGTCGACCGCCTCGAACTGCGCGCTGCCGATCGACTGCACCTGCGAGAACGTGGCATCGGCCCACGACGCGCTGGGCTCGCCCTGCACGTACATCGCCGAGCCGCCGTCGGCGATGTACATCCCGTAAGTCTTCATGGCCTGCGCGATGGCGCGCGACTGCCCGTTGAACGAGGCTGGGATGGCATAACTGGCCTTCAGGCGAAACAGCTGGCCCATTGGCGGCAGGTTCTGCGACGAGGTGCCATTGCTGGTGAGATGGCGGGCTGGCCAGATGTAGCTGGTTCGGATGTGGTCGCTGTCGATCGTGAAACGCAGCGCGTGCGAAATGGTCCCCGAGCTTGCCTCGTCGGCGCGCAGCAGGAGCGGCAAGATCGGAAAGCCGGCGGCGTCCGCCGAGGTCCAACCGTCCGGGCGCAGCGCGTTCGAGCGCAGATCGAACGACGCCGATCCGAAGATGTCCCAGCCGCCCTTGGGATCCGGGTAGCAGTGGTAAAGCTCCCACAGCCGGCAGGTGTCGGCGTCGAGCAGCAACATGTGGTGGTCGCCGTAAGGCTGGCTGGGATCGGTGTCGATCCCCCCTTCGACCAGGGGCACCGCCGGAATCGGGAACAGCGGCTGGGCCGCGGCCGCCGGGGTGCACGGCGAGACCAGCGTGTGCGCGCCGCCGGCGGCGCAGTCGGCCTCGGTGGTGGGATCCCAGTCCAGATCGGCCGTGTCGGTGGTCTTGTAAAAGGCGTCGCCCCAGGTGATCGCGTTGCCGTGCACGACGTTGTACGGAATCCCGTAGTAGTCGGACGCCGTCACGTCGACCGAGGTGCCGAGGTCCAAATGGATGTTGTGGCTACCGATGGTGGTCAGGTAGGCGGCCGAGTGGGGATCGACCGGCAAGCCGTCAATGGGCGTGTTGAAGATGTGGTTGGCCGGGAACATCTGGCAGCCGGCGATCGCCGCGGGCGATCCCGGAGCGCCCATGCCGCCGGTCGCGGTGGCCCCTCCCTGCCCGCCCGCGCCCGTTCCACCGGAAGCAGCGGTACCGCCTGAGGCGCTGGAGCCGCCTTGCCCGCTCGCGCCCGTGCCGGCCGCTCCGCTCTGCCCAGCCGACCCGCGACCGGCTCCGCCGGCCGTTCCGGCTCGGCCAGAGGCAACGCCCGCGTCGCCGGTCCCGCCGGCGCCCCCGCTCGGCGACGCGCCGCACCCTAGGGCCGCCCAGCACGCTAGGGAAAACACGACAACCCCGCGCATTCGCTATTCGTCGGCGGGTGAACCGGCCGACTGAAGGCGATGCGAGGGCACGGCCATACGCGACCATGGCCATCGCCAGATCGAGAATATCGAATGGCCGCGCCCAGATACCGGGCGCGGACCTCCGACTAGGTCCGGACTATCGGGCCAGCGCCGAACGTCCGAGCTTCCGAGCTTCCGAACCTGCCGTCCAGCCGCTTACAGCGGCTTGACGGACTCGGCGCGCGGACCCTTGGGCCCCTGGCCCTCGGTGAACTCTACGCGCTGTCCTTCACGAAGCTGCTCGAAGCCTCCGCCCTCCACGGCCGAGGAATGAAAAAAGAGATCCTTCCCGCTGCCGGTCGAGATGAATCCAAAACCCTTGTCGGTCAAACGCTTAACGGTACCTTCTGCCACGTTGTGTTGCTCCTTGGAGGCTGAACATACGCGGCCTGTACGATTTGTCCAGCGCCCTCGGAGACTATGGCCGGCGTAGGCGCCCGGGGCGCGGGGTCACGAGCTGCAGGAGAGCATCGAACATCCGGCCCGATGTCGCGCCCAATCGGGGCGCTTGGCGGCGAACCGCTCCCGCGCCGGTTGCTCGTCGTACGGGTGGCGCAGGAGATCCAGCAGCTCCAAGATCAGCGCGGGATCGCCCCGCTCGGCGTCGTCGATGGCGAGCTGGGCCAGACAGTTGCGCAGGATGTATTTGGGGTTCACCGCATTCATACGCGCCCGGCGAACTTCGGGCGGCGTCCCCGCCGAGCGGGCCAGATCGCCGTGGCGGCGCAACCAGGCCAGCGTACGCGCACGGACGTCGCCGGTCAGCGCGTCGGGCGCATAGTACGCCTCGCGCAGCGGCGCCAGCAGCGCCCCGTCGGAGATCCGACCGTGCGCTTGGCTGCCATCGGGAACCGGCAGGTCGGCCAACCGGCGAAAGAACAACGTGAAGTCGATCTCGACCAGCGACAGAACCTGCCAGAGCTCCTCGACCAGCTCCGGCTCGGCCTTGGCCAGGCCCAGCTTGGCGGCCAGCAGGCGCGCCGCCTCGGCCTCGTAGGTCTCCGTGTAGAACGCCAGAGCCGTCTCGAGCGGTGGCAGGCTGCCGATGAGCGGGAAGAGCGCCTCCGCCAGCCGGACCAGATTCCACTTGGCGATGAGCGGCTGGTTGGAGAAGCGGTACCGGCGCCGATCGGCGTCGGTGGTGTTGGGGGTGAAGTTGGGATCGAAGTGATCGAGGAAGCCGAAGGGCCCGTAGTCGATCGTGAGGCCGAGGATCGAGAGATTGTCGGTGTTCATCACGCCGTGGACGAAGCCGATCCGCATCCAGTGCGCCATCAGGACGGCCGTCCGCCGGCACACCTCCTTCAACCAAGCGGCATAGGTCTCGGGGCCTGGCGCACCGAGCTCGGGGAAATGGTGGCGCAGCGTGTAGTCGGCCAGGCGCGTGAGGACGTCAAGCTCGCCGCGGGCGGCGAAGAGCTCGAAGTTGCCGAAGCGCAAGAACGACGGGGCCACGCGGCAGACGATCGCGCCCGTCTCGGCGCGCGGATGCCCGTCGTAGAACATGTCGCGCACGACCGGGTCCGAGCTGGCGACCAGCGACAGCGCGCGCGTGGTCGGCACACCCAGGTGCGCCATCGCCTCGCTACAGAGAAATTCCCGGATCGACGAACGCAGGACCGCGCGACCGTCGGCCGAGCGAGAATACGGCGTCGCGCCCGCCCCTTTGAGCTGCAACTCCCAGCGCTCGCCGCGTGCGTTGACGGCCTCGCCCAAAGAGATGGCCCGGCCGTCGCCGAGCTGACCGGCCCAGGTGCCGAACTGGTGTCCGCCATAACAGGCGGCGTAGGGCGCCATGCCGCGCAGGAGCGCGTTGCCGGCCATGAGCTGCACGAACGCCCTCGACGCGCAGTCCGCCTCCGATAAATCCAGCAAGCGCGCCACCTCCGGTGAATGGGCCAAGAGGCGCGGGCCAGTCACCGGGACGGGATCGATCGGCGAGAAGCAGGCGCGGCGCACGCCACGCACCGCCCGCAACCGATCGGGATCGCCGGGCAGCTCGCGCACGAAGCTGTTGTCGAAGCGCAGCGCGGGAACCGAGGCGCCCGGTTCGATCCAGACGGGCGCCGGCGCGGAGGTCTCGATCCGGGGCGCGGCCATGGTCGTCTTCTGAGATGTGCCCTCCCCTTTGTCAACCGCGCGCGTGCCTTCGACCCGTTCGCGATCGAGATTGCGACCGAGCTCGCACGAGAGAAACTTCGGACCGCGGCCCATTCGTGGCACAATCCGAGGGTCCATGTATCACGACGTTGATCACCCCGAGGTCCGCCGAGTCGACGACCGAATCTTCAAGGTCACCTTCGCGCCCGACTGCATGACGCACGCGTGCCTGTGCCGCGAAGAATCAGATCGCCAGCGCAACGACGCCTGCTGCCAGTACGGCGCCGACGTCTTCGTGCCCGAGCAGCACGCCATCTTGCGCCGCGCGACCGAGGTCGCTTCGGTGTTGAATGCCGAGCGGCGCGATCCGGCCGGCTGGTTCGACGAGCGAGATCCCGAGGCCGATCCGGCCGCCCCGATGGGCATCATTCACCGAACGGCGACCGCCGATCCCGATGACGGCACCTCGGGCTGCGTGTTTCTCCAACACGGGGGCGAGCGCGGCTGCGGCCTACACCGCGCTGCGCTGATCCACGGGTTTTCGCCGTCGGAGATCAAGCCGCGGGTCTGTCGCCTCTACCCGGTCTCGTTCGGGCGCGGACGCCTGGGCCTCAGCCCCGACTTCAACGACTATTCGTGCGCGGGCGACACAGGCCCCACCGTCTATCGCCTCATGCGCGCGGCCATCGCCGAGGTGTTCGGCGACGGCCTCATCGAGCTTCTCGATCGGCTGGAAGCGCGCGCCACCAAGTCCAAGCTGCGCGTCGCGTCGCCCCGTCCGGCCCGGGCGGCCGCCGCGGCAACCGAAGGCCGCGGCTCCTCCGCCGACTGACAGCTTCTGCTCCCGCGGCGTTGGTATTTCGACACCCGCGCGGCGGCCCGCCCGCGGCGCCCGCCGCGTAAGGGCCTGGCATGCCGGCTGCAAATGCCGTCGGTATGCATCGCCACCTGACCAATCTGCTTCCGACCTTGCTCGCGTGCGCGCCGTCGTTGTTCGCGCTGGGAATGCTGGTGCTGGGGCTCGCTTCCGCCCTCCCCCGGCTGGCCCTGGCGCGCCTCGACGGCCGCCGCTGAGAGGAGATCGATCCCATGAGCCCCTCCACCATAGCGAGCTTGGGCGCGCGCTGGGCCGCCTTCACGACCCGCCGGCGCCGCACCATCCTGGCTACCGCGCTGCTGGCCGGCGCCGCGTGTGTCCCGCTCGCGGCACGCCTGCCGCTGCACGGCGACCTATCGTACCTGCTGCCACCCGACACCCGCTCGGTGCGCGATCTGCACGCGCTCGAAGCCCGCGCGCAGGTGTTCGGAACCATCATCGTGGGCATCGAATCCGGCGACGCGCAGCGCCGCATGGCCGCCGCCACGCTGGTGCGCGACCGTTTGATTGCGTTGCCGAAAGAGGCCGTCATCGGCGTCGGCTTCGACAGCGGCGCCAAGGATCGCTTCGCCTGGACGCACCGCCAGCTGCTGGCGCCAACCGAGGATCTACGTGCCATCGCCGACGATCTGCGGGCGCGCAAGGCGCGGCTCAATCCTTTCTTCGTCTCGCTCGAAGATCAGGACCATCGCGAACACGGCGATCACGAACCCAGCGGCGGCAAATCGGCGCCGCCCATCGGGGAGCGGCTGCGCGCCCTCGACCGCCAGCTCCAGGCGGCCCAGCGGGGCGCGCAGAGCCCGTCTCCGCTGGTCTCGGGCGACGGACGAATCCAGATCGTGGTGGTGCGAACCCGCTTCGCGGCGGGCGAGGTGTCGCGCAATGCCGCCACCATCGACGCCGCGTCGCGCGCGGTGGACGAGGCGCGGCGGACCTTCGGCGATGCCGTGACGATCGGAATGACCGGCGACGTGATTAACACGGCGATCGAGCACCAGGCGCTCTCGGGCGGCATGCTGCGGGCCACGCTCCTAACGGTGGCGATCGTCGCGTTCGGCCTGCTGTTGTTTTTTCGTGGATCGCCGGCGGCGGTGGGCGCGCTGCTGGGGGCGCTGGCGATCGGCGCGCTCGGCACCTTCGCCTTCGCGCGCCTGGTGATCGGTCACCTGAATCTGGCCACCGCGTTCCTGGCGCCGATCGTGGTCGGCAATGGGATCAACTTCGGCATCATCTTGCTGGCCCGCTACTTCGAGGAGCGGCGTCGCACGGCGGATCCGGTCGCGGCGCTGGGGATCGCCATTGCGGGGAGCTTCGGCGGCACGTTGGCCGCGGCGCTGGCGGCCTCCGTCTCGTACGCCTCGCTGTTGGCCACCGACTTTCGCGGCTACCGGCACTTCGGCGTGATCGGCGGCGTGGGCATCCTCCTGTGCTGGACTGCGACGTTCCTGGTGCTGCCGGCGGCCTTGGCGGAGCTGGAGGCGCGCGGTCTGGCCGGTGGGCGATCGCCGGTCCGCCTCGGCCGAGGGCTGCTGCGTGTCATCCCCCGGCGGCGTCCGGCGATCGTGATCGCGGCTGCGGTGGTGATCGGCGGCTCGGCCCTGGGCGCGGGGCGTTTCCTGGCCAGCCGGCCGTTCGAGAGCGACTTCAAAAACCTGCGTTCGAGCGGGTCACAGATGCAAGAAGCCCGTGGCTGGAACGATCGGATCAACGCCGCCTTCGGGCGCGGCATCTCGGGCGGGACGGTCATCGCGCTCCCCAGTCGGCAGCGGGCGCGCGAGGTGATCGCGCGCCTGCGGACCGCCGACCTCGCCAAGGCGCCCGGACAGCGGCTCTTCTCACGGGTGGCGAGCCTGGATGATTTCATGCCGCCCGATCAGGACGACAAGCTGGCCCTGCTGGCGGAGATCCGGCGTCTCCTGACGCCCGCCACGCTGGCCACCATGAACGAGGTCGATCGCCGCGCCGCGCGCGATCTCCGGCCGCCGGCCCACATCGAGCCCATCACAGCCGCCGACGTCCCGGCCGAGCTGGCCTGGCCGTTCACCGAACAGGACGGGACGCGGGGCCGTCTGCTCGTCGCAACCACGGGCGTGGGATTCGATCTGTGGCGCACCGCGGACCTCGATCGCTTCGTGAGCGCCTTCGGGACGCTGGGTCTGGGATCGGATCTGGTGGTGGGCGGCAACGCCTTCGTCCAGCACGACATCGTGAGCTCGGTCGACAGCGACGGCCCGCGCGCCACGCTGGTGGCCGCCATCGGTGCCGTACTGGTGGTCCTGCTGGTGTTGGGCGCCACCCGACAAGCGGCGGTGACCCTGCTCTGCGCGAGCGCCGGCATCCTGTGGCTGCTGACCGCCGCCGGTGTGGCGGGCCTCAAGATCAACTTCCTCGACTTCGTCGCGCTGCCGATCACGATCGGGATCGGGATCGACTACGCCGTCAACATCGCGGCCCGCCACCGCGCCGAGGGGCCCGGCTCGTCGGGGCGGATCGTGACCGCCGCCGGCCCGGCGGTGGCGCTCTGCTCGTTCACCACCGTGGTCGGCTACGCCTCGCTGCTGCTCTCGGAAAACCAGGGAATTCGGTCCTTCGGCCTGGCCGCTCTCATCGGCGAGCTGACCTGCCTGGGTGCGGCGCTGGCGCTGGCACCGGCTCTGTTGGATCTGAACCGACGACGGCGCGCGGGCGCTCAGGCCTGCCAGGCGGTCGCGACGCCCAGCTGGCACACTCAGTCGATCTGAGCCCGCTCGCGGCGACCCGAACGGCGCCGACCGGTCGCGCGCCCCGCGTTCAGTCCGCCGGCCGCAGCAGACGCTGAATGGTTTCGATGAGCTCGTCGACCTGAAACGGCTTCTGCAGCAACGCCGCCACGCCCGAAGGTCGGTCCTGGGTGGCGGCCGTCAAGATCACCACCGGCACCCCCGACAGCGCCGGCTCGCGCTGGATGACGTCCAACACCTGCCAGCCGGTCACGAGCGGCATCATGAGATCGAGAATGACCATGTCGGGCGGTGAGCGGGGATCGTTGAAGAGAAAATCCAGCGCCTGCTTTCCGGTGCGCGCCGGAATGACGTCGCACCCGATCTCCTCCAGGAGATCCTGCACCACGTCGCGAATCTCCAGATCATCCTCCGCCAGGAGAATCGTGTGGGGAGACAGGTTGATCTCGGCGCTCATGCGCCCTTGTTTTTCTGCCCAGGACCATCGACCGACTTCGGGGTGGGGTCGCCGGCCGCGCGGGTCACGCCCGTGAGGATGGCCAGCAGCTCGTCGATGTCGAGCGGCTTGCGGAGGCAGGCGATCGGGCGCAGGGCGCTGGATTTGTCCTTGGCGTCGGTGTCCGCCGAGATCACCACCACCGGGATCGAGGCCCACTCGTAGTGACTTTCCTGCAACGACCTGAACTCCCAACCGTCCATCACCGGCATCATCAGGTCGAGCACGATGGCGGCGGGCAGCCGATGGCTCTTGCCGAGCTGCTCGAGCGCGTCGACGCCGGTGCGCGCGCGCGACACCTGGAAGCCCTCTTCTTCCAGCACCTCGGCGAGAGCCTCCCGCACGTCCCGATCGTCCTCGACCAGCAGAATTCCCGCCGGCCGCGGTCTCCCGGCCTCGACCATCAGACGCTCACCGCTCTGTGGTTACCGGTCTCGAGATGCGCCGTCGCGGCGACCCGGCGCGGCAGCTCGACGACGAACACCGAGCCTTCACCCGGACGGCTCTCGACCTGGATCGATCCGCAGTGGGCATCGACGATCTGCCGCGTGATGTAGAGGCCGAGACCCATACCACCATAGGAGCGCGCCGAGACGGCCCGTTGAAACCGCTGAAAGATGCGGGTCAGATCCCCGTCGGCGATGCCGATGCCGCGATCGGCGATATGCAAACGCGCCCCCTCGGGCGTGGCCTCGACCTTGATCTCGATCGGCTTGCCGCCGCCGTACTTGATGGCGTTCCCCAGCAGGTTGGTCACCACCTGCTCGAGGCGCAGGCGGTCCCACTGCCCCGTCACCGGCGTCGCGCCCTCGACCAGGAGCGGACACTCGGCGGCCGCCAGCTCCTCAGCGAATCGGCCCGAGACCTCGCGCACGATGTCGGCCAGATCGACGGACTCGATCTGCAGCCGCAGGCGCCCGGAGGAGATGCGGGAAACGTCGAGCAGGTTGTCGATGAGGGCCTGCAGCCGATGCACCTGGCGTTCGCACCGTCCGAGGATGCGTTGGAGCTGCTCGGGGGCGAGCGACGCCTCGTTGCGCCGCGGGCCGAGCAGCCGCTGGAAGTGGATCTGCAGCGGCGTCAGGGGCGTGCGCAGCTCGTGCGACGCGATCGAGAGGAATTCGTCGCGCACGCGGACGGCCTCCTGCGCCTCGCGATAGAGCCGGGCGTGCTCGACCCCCATGGCGATCCGCTGGGCCAGCTCCTGGGCGGTCGCCAGATCCGACGCGCCGAACCTCCGGGTCGGCTGCGACGAAACCAAAATGAACTGGCCCAAGACCTGATCGCGGATCGCGAACGGAACGATCATCGCCGAGCTGCCGCCGATCCTGTGAAGGAGCGCCGAGGTGCTTCCGCCCCCATCCACCTTCCAGACTTCGCCGGCGCGCGCGCAGAGGTCGGTCAGCATCTCCACGCAACCCCCGCCGAGGCTTCGGCAAAAACCGGGCAGCTCGAGCAAACGGCGTCCGAGCTCGGTGATCGAAAGACCCATCTGAGGGTCGCCGTGGGCGATCGCCAAGTGATAGCCCGACTCGGCCGTGCGGTCGACGGTGGCGATGGCGCACCAGTCGCAAAACGAGGCCGTCACCAGGCGCGCGACATCCCCGATCGTCGTCCGGTGATCGAGCGAGCGCAGCAGGATCTGGCCGGTGCCGGCCAGCAACCGCTGCCGTTCGTCGGTGCGCCGGCGCTCGGTGACGTCCTCGATGACCGCGATGAAGTGCTTGGCCTTGCCGGCATGGTCGTAGACCAGCGATCCCGTCACGTCCAACCAGATCGTATGCCCCAGCTTGTGCTGGTAGCGCTTCTCGCGGTGGTAGGTGCCGATCTTGCCGGCGATGAGCTCGTGCAGACCGGCCATCTCGTCGGCCAGATCCTCCGGGTGCGTGACATCGCGGAAGCCGCGTTCGAGGCACTCCTCCTGGGAGTAGCCGAGGATCTGGCAAAAACGCGGGTTGACCCGCAGCCAGCGATCCTCGAACGAGGTGTGTGCAATGCCGACCGGCGCGGCGTGGAACGACGCCTCGTAGAGCGCGTCGCTCTCCTTGAGCGCGACCTCACCCCGCTGTCGCTCGGCCAGCCGCAGCGCCTCTTCTTGCCGCCTGATCTGACGGGTCATGCGGTAGAGCTCGACGAACACCGACACCTTGGCCTTGACGATGTCGGGATTGAGCGGCTTGATCAGAAAGTCGACCGCTCCGGCCGCGTACCCTTCGCCCACCATGTCCAGCTCGGGGCCCGCGGTGAGAAAGATAATCGGGATCCGCCTCGATGCTTCGCGCATCCGGATCAGACGGGCCGTCTCGAATCCGTCCATCGTCGGCATGATCACGTCGAGGAGGATGACGGCGAACTCTTGCCGCAGCACCAGGCGCAGTGCTTCGGGGCCCGACCGCGCCTTGACGATCTCGACGCCCGGCAGCGACAACATGACCTCGAGCGCTAGGACATTTTCGTCCCGGTCATCGACGATCAGAATGGTTGCGGTGTCATCGCCGGTCATCGTATCGCCGATCTTCTCATCGCCGATCTTCTTACCGGACTTCGACAACACCGGAGGCCGGGGTTACCCAGAGGCGGACTCAGGCGCGTTTCGTCGTGTGTTGGCGTGCATTCCGGTGCGACAAAGAGGTTCAAATCTTGTACCAAATCGACCTGCGCGGACGACAAGGACGTAGGGTCGCCCGCGTTTCAGCGATGTAACATCGGTCGCGCATTTGTTACTTTTGTAGAACGCGATCGCCGGGGTGGCGGGTCAATCGCCCCGAGGTAGCGCGACCCGAAACGAGGCGGAACCGTCGTCCGCCGCCACCCCGATCATGCCCCGGTGCGCGGTGACTATCTCGCGGGTGAGGAAGAGCCCCAGTCCCAGGCCGCCGCGCCGGCTATGCAGATCGCCGTTCTGAAACGGTTCGAAGAGCACGGGCAACAGCTCGATGGGAATCGGACCGACGCTGCGTACCTCGATGGTCACCTGCTCGGGATCGCGACCGTCGATTCGAACAGCGATTGCGCCATCTGCAGCCCCGTGCCGAACGGCATTCCCGACCAAGCTGCTGGCCACCTGGGCCATTCGAGCAGCGTCCCACTGCCCTCGGGTGTCTCCTTCGACCACCAGGGAGATCGCGCGCCCCTTGGCCGCCTCGGCCGGCTCGTCGAGCGCGTGGCGGAAGATCGGCGCCAGATCGGTCCGGGCGCATTCGATCCGAAGGCCGCCTGTCCCTCGGGCGCGCGTGAAATCGAGCAAATCGGTGATCATGTGGTTCATCCGATTGCCGGCGGTGACGATCCGGGTCAGCGCGCGCTTGAGCGACTCGTCCTCGATCTTCCGCGAGAGCACCGTCGCCGTCATCAACATGGCACCCAGCGGATTGCGCAGATCGTGACCCAGGATGGCCCCGAAGAGCTCGTTCGACCGCTTCGCGCGGGCCAGCTCGCCGGCCAGCCGCGCGTTCTCGCCCTTGAGATGCTCCAGCTCCTCCTGAGCCAAATCCTCCCGAGCGAAGCCCGGATCGGGAAGTCGCGTGGTCTCCGGCGCTGCCATGGCCACGGATAGATTACTCCCTGGAGTCCTTCACAAATACCGGAGACCCGACGCGCCCACCCTTCATCAAGTTATTCGGCGCCCGGTGATGAGGCGAATCACGACGACCACCACCGCCAAAACCAACAAGATGTGAATGAAGCCGCCCAACGTGTACGAGCTCACCATCCCCAGCGCCCAGAGAAGCAGCAAAACAACCGCGATGGTCCACAGCATGGGATTCCCCTTTTTGAAGGTTATTGCTCAGCGACCCACAGCGACGTAGTTCATGGATCGTGCCATGCGCCAAGCTGCGACCGAAGCCAAGCGGGGCGCACAGACGGGCGCGGCGAGCCAGCTGCCCAGCGCCACCTAACCGTAACGAGCGGCAGCACGTGTCACCAGCGAGTAACGGTCCGCATCGGCTCCGGGACACCAAGCCCGGCCGCGCGGCAGGCGAAGCCGCTGGCACGGCGGATGAATAGTTGAGCGCAGGATCAGGATGAACGAAGAGATAGCCGTTTCGACGGAAGCCGCCACGGACGCGGATTCAAGGCCGGGGACGGCATCCACTTGGCCCCGATGACGCGCCTTCTATACGGACGCGGCCGGGGACGGCGCCATATTCCATGATTTGGGCGCCCAACTGAGCCATGGACGACGCCGCCACACGCCCCCTGCCGATCTCTGCTAAGACATCTGCCAATTCGGCGTCCTCGACGAGAGTAGCCGCCGTCCCAAAGATCCCACGTGACGCCGTGTTAGACATCCTACTGGTCGACGACGAACCCGAGTTGCGTGAGCTGCTGGAAGAGCAGCTGCGCGAAGCCGGTCACCAGGTCCAGACCGCCAGCGACGGCGCCGAAGGGATGGATTGCCTACAGCGGCGGGTATTCGATCTCGTCATCTGCGACGTGCGTCTGCCCGCGGTCGATGGCTTGACCCTGTTCCGGCGGGTGCGAAAAGATTCGCCCGCCACCGACGTCATCTTGATGACCGCCTATGCCGACGTCGCGCAGGCCGTGTCCGCCTTGAAAGAGGGGGCGTACGACTACCTGACCAAACCGTTCGACGTCGATGAGCTCTTACTGCAGGCGCGGCGGATTAGCGAGACGCGGACCTTGCGGCGCGAGCTCGACAAAGCGCGCGGCGAGCTGTCGAGCCGGGCCTCGGAGACGACGTTGATCGGCGAGTCACCCGCCATCCGCCGCGTGATCGAGATGAGCAAGATGGTGTCGCAGAGCGACGCCCCCGTGCTCATCACCGGAGACAGCGGGACCGGCAAGGAGGTCGTGGCCCGGTTGATCCACGAGAAGAGCGCGCGCCGGGACAAGGCCTTCGTAGCGGTCAACTGCGGCGCGCTGGCCGAGAACCTGATCGAAGCCGAGCTGTTCGGCCACGAACGGGGCGCCTTCACGGGCGCCGTCAAAAAGCGCGACGGGCGGTTCAAGGCGGCCGACGGCGGCGTACTGTTCCTCGACGAGATCGCCGAGCTGCCGGCGGCGGCCCAGGCCAAACTGCTGCGCGTCCTGCAAGAAGGCACCTTCGAGCCGCTCGGGACCAACACCCCCGTCCGCGTCGATGTTCGGATCATCTCGGCCACCCACCGCAACCTGCCCGAGCGGATCAAGGCCGGACTGTTTCGGGAGGACCTCTTCTACCGGGTGAACGTCATCGAGATCCAAATCCCGCAGCTGCGCGAGCGACCCACCGATCTGCCGCTGCTGTTGCGGCATTTCATCCAACGGTTCACCGCACCCGGTGCGCCCGTCCCGCGTATCTCCCCCGCCGCCTGGGCCAGCCTGCTGCAGTACGAGTTCCCCGGCAACGTCCGCGAGCTGTCACACGCGGTCCAGCACGCGATCGTCCTTTCGGGTGGCCAGGAGATCGACGTGCACCACCTGCCGCCGTCGATCGTCGATACGCGCCTGCCGCCGACGCTGCCCACCGCCGGCGACGCGCCGGTCATTCGGCCGCTGCACCTGGCCATCCGCGAATTCGAGAACCAGTACCTCCAGCACGCCCTCAAGGCGGCGGACGGAAAGCGCAATCGAACCGCCGCGATGCTGGGGATCTCGCGCAAGACCCTGTGGGAAAAGCTCCGGCACAATGGTCTCGACGCGCCCGTCGGCGCCGACGCCGAATCCGAAGAGGGCGATCTGTCGTAGTAAAAAGGACCCTGAGAGGGTCCTTTAAATCCCCCGCGACGAGCGTCGCCGGGCACAGCCCGTCGTCGCTCACGCGTCTGTAAAATCCCTCCCGAGAGGCTCCTTTTAATCCCCCGCCACGAGCGTCGCCGGGCACAGCCCGTCGTCGCTCACGCGTCTGTAAAATCCCCCCGAGAGGCTCCTTTTAATCCCCCGCCACGAGCGTCGCCGGGCACAGCCCGTCGTCGCTCACGCGTCTGTAGAATCCCTCCCGAGAGGCTCCTTTTAATCCCCCGCCACGAGCGTCGCCGGGCACAGCCCGTCGTCGCTCACGCGTCTGTAAATCCCTCCCGAGAGGCTCCTTTTAATCCCCCGCCACGAGCGTCGCCGGGCACAGCCCGTCGTCGCTCACGCGTCTGTAAAATCCCCCCCGAGAGGGTCTTTAGATCTCCCAGGGAGAGCGTCTATTGGCTCCGTAGTTCATTCGGCGCGATCGGCTGGCACTTCGGGACGGTGCAGTGGCAAGACCACGCGTATGGTCGAGCCCAGGCCGACCTCGCTGTCGACCACGATCTGCCCGCCGTGATCGGTCACGATCCGGTGCGAGACGGCCAACCCAAGCCCGGTCCCCTCGCCGATCGGCTTGGTGGTGTAGAACTGATTGAAGATGTGCGGCAGCACGTCGCGCGGAATACCGGCGCCGGTGTCGCGGATGTCGACCGCCAGCTCGCCGTCCAACTGGGCAGTGGTAATGGTGATTTCGTTGCGATCGGCGCGCCCCTCGGGCAGCGCCTGCGCCGCGTTGAGCAACAGATTGAGGAACACCTGACCGAGCGCCGACCGGTCGCCGAGGAGCGCCGGCAGGTCGCCGTAATTCTTCACCACCGTGGCGCGGTGCTCGAGGTGGTTGCGGGCCATCGCCAGCGACTCGTCCAAGAGATCGTTCAGCGAGAACAGCTCGCGGGTCGGCTCCGGCGGCCGTGAGAGGCTCTGCAGATTCTTCACCACGTCGCGGATGCGCCGCAGGCCGCTGCGGCTCTCGTCGAGCATCTCGCGCACCGCGGCCATCTTCTCGATCGCGCGCGCCGGGCTCGGCGGCGAGGAACCACCCGCGGCGCCCCCGGCCTCACCGACACCGTTCTGCGCCAGCCAGATCCCGATCTCCGCCACCGCCAGATCCACGTTCACCGAGACGTAGGTGAGCGGATTGTTGATCTCGTGGCCGACGCCGGCGGCCAGCCGGCCGAGCGCCGCGAAACGTTCGGCCTCCGCCAAGCGGCCGAGCAACCGTTGGCGTTCGACGTGCGCCAGGATTCGGGCCACCGTGTCGAGCAAGGTGCGCGCGCTGAGCGGTTTGCGCAGGTAGCCGTCGGCGGCAATCGCCTCGGCCTTCGCGCTGCCGTCGGCGGAGACGGCCAGCACCGGAATCCCGGCCAGATTCGGATCGTTTTTTTGCGCGGCCCGAAACTCCCAGCCGTTCATGACCGGCATTCTCAGATCCAACACGACCAGATCGGGCAGCGCCCCGGAACGCAGGCGATCAAGGGCGTCACGCCCGTTTTCCGACTGAATCACGTGGTAGCCTTCGTCCTCGAGGACGCTCTGCACCGCCTCGCGAATGCTGCGGTCGTCCTCGACCAGCAGAATGAGCTTTCCGTCCGCGCCCGACGCCGGGCCGCGGCCGTCCGGCAGCGGCGAACCGCGGCCTCGCCCCGACGGTTCCTGGATGCCTGGCAAGGCGCCGGCCCATAGAATTGGAGCGGCTGTCGGTTGGATTTCATGACTGTTCACGGGAGTCACCTCCCGTCATTATTTCATGGGTCGGTGGATCCGGCGTCAGGAAAAAAAGGTGTCAGGGCAAACCGGATCGCAACACGAAGAGAAATTCACGCCGCTGGCGCTGCTGTCCGTCGACGACTCTTCCGACGACGTCGAGCTGATTCGGCTCCAGCTTGCGCGGAACGGGTTCGACCCTGACGTGCGGCGGGTGCAGACCAGCGACGAGATGGAGCGCGCGCTGCGGGAGCGATCCTGGGACGTCATCTCCATGGACTACGCGATGCCCAGCTTCGACGCGCTGGCCGCGCTCGGGATACGCGCAGAGTTGGCGGCGGACACGCCGGTGATTGTGGTCTCCGGACACATCGGCGAGACGGCGGCCGTCTCCCTGCTCAAAGCCGGTGCCGACGATTACATTCCCAAGCACAATCTTGCGCGGTTGGCGCCGGCGTTGCGACGGGCGATCCGCGACAGCGCCGAACGGCAGGCGCGCCGGCGCGTCGAAGAAGAGCGCGCCCTTCTTCTGACCGAGCTGGCGCGGGCGCTCCAGGTTCGGGACGAATTCCTGGTGCTGGCGTCCCACGAGCTGCGAACACCGCTCGCGGCGCTGCGGCTGCACCTGGAGAGCGTACGCCGGTCAAATCTCGGTCCCCAGGAGGTCGACGAGAAGCTGGGGCGGGCCGACGCCCAGATCGATCGCATCGCCCGGTTGGTGGGCGACATGATCGCGGTGGCAAAGCTGCAGCCGTCGGAGCGTCTCAGTCTCGCCGAAGAGGATCTGGTGTCGATCGTCCGCGGGGTGGTGAAACGATTCTCCGAAGAGCACCGCACCTCGGACTTGGTGGTGAACCCAACGCCCGAACGCCTGCTCGGCCGTTGGGATCGCCTCAAGCTGGAAGACGTCCTCGATCGGCTACTGGCCAATGCCATCAAGTACGGCCCAGGACAGCCGGTGGAGATTCGGGTGGAACGCCGGCGAACGGGCGCTCGGATCTCGGTAACCGACCAGGGCATCGGGATCGCCCCGGCCGATCAGGCGCGCATCTTCGAACGCTTCGGCCGCGCCGGTCCGGTGCGGAACTATGGGGGCTTGGGCTTGGGACTCTGGATCGCCCGCGCCGTCATAGAGGCCCACGGCGGCACCTTAATGGTGAGCAGCGAGCTGGGCCAAGGCGCGACGTTCGCGATCGACCTGCCGATTGGGCCCGAGACAAGCGTCGGGGCCGGGCAAGCTGATGGGTAGACACCGTTACGAAGAAAAAGCCTCCCCCCGGCGGATCGTTACCCCTTCGTAACCTCAACCGTTAAATCGGCCCAGAGCCCAGGCATTCCAAGGCCCGCAGAGGTGGCACAGGCCTTGCGATGCATAGAGACATGCTAAGCAACGCAGCTACCTCTTCCACCAAGAGCAACCCGGTCTTCCTGCTCCGGCGCGCAGGCGAGCGAAACGCCGCCTGCCGACCCAATCTGGTGTCGAAAGGCCCGAAGCGAAAGCGCGACCAGGTCAATTTGAAGTCGGTCGACGGGTCCTCGGAAGCCGAGGCTGTCGAGCCGAGCGGCGACGCGGGCGTGCAGCCGGTTGACGGCATTGCGCTGGGACTCGGCGGGGGCCCCGAATCGGTCGACGCAGACTCGAGCGCGCTGCCGGAAGTCGGGGTGCCGGCCGCCACCGCGTTCACCGGCTCCGATCACTCGACCATCGGGGCTTACCTACACGAGCTTCGCCGCTATCCGCTCATGACCCGCGAAGAGGAGCATGAGGTCGCCGTCCGTCTCTCGAAGACCGCGGAGCCCAAGCTGGCGGCGCGCCTCGTGACCGCCAACCTGCGGTTGGTCGTCAAGATCGCGCAGGAGTACCGCCGGGCGCACAACAACGTGCTCGACCTGATTCAGGAAGGCAACGTCGGCCTCATTCACGCGGTCGAGAAGTACGACCCGTACCGAGGCGTCAAGCTGTCGTCCTACGCCTCCTGGTGGATCCGGGCCTACATGTTGAAGTTCATTTTGGCCAACTGGCGCCTGGTCAAGGTCGGCACCACCCAGCCGCAGCGCCGCCTGTTCTTCAATCTCCGCAAAGAGCGCGAGAAGCTGGAGAAGCAGGGTTATCAGGTCGACGCCAAGCACCTGGCGGCAGCCCTCGACGTCACCGAGCAAGAGGTGATCGAGATGGAGCGGCGCCTCAACGCCTCCGAGATTTCTCTGGACGCGCCGGTCCGCTCCGACGACCAGGGCGATCGGACGCGCGGTGATCTGGTCCCGGCGACGGCCGGCTCGCGCCCCGACCTGCAGGTCGAGTCGACCGAGTTCGGGATCCTGCTGCGCGAAAAGCTGCAGACCTTCGGCGCCACCCTGCGTGACCGCGACCTCGAGATCTTCCGCGCGCGGCTGGTCAACGACGAGCCGGCGACATTGGTCGATCTGGCGGTACGCTTCGGCGTCACCCGCGAGCGCGTTCGCCAGATCGAGTGCCGCCTCAAGGGACGGCTGCGCACCTATCTCGAGGCCGAGCTCGGCGACGGCGTGCGCTCGCAAGACCTCAGCGACTAACGCTCCCGAGCACCCGCGGCGCGCGTGACATACTCCCGACAGGAGGTACGTCATGCGCGCCGAGATCGTTCCAGGAGCCACGTTTCCCGACTTCGATCTTCCCGATCACACCGGTAAGCACCACAAGCTCTCCGAGCTGCAGGGTGCCGATCCGATGATCCTCATGCTCAGTCGAGGCGCCTACTGCCCCAAGGATCGCCGGCAGCTGGAAGGGTTGCTACAGCTACACCGCGAGCTGGAGGTGGGCTACTGCCGGCTGGTCACGATCAGCACCGACAACCTCCTCGAGACCAACGAGAGCCGCGCCGGCATCGGCGCGCACTGGCCGTTCCTGTCCGATCCGAGCCGCAAGGTACAGAAGGATCTCGACATCGCCGAGTACACCGATCCCACCCACAACCCGATGATCCCCCACACGTTGGTGCTGGAGCCTGGCCTAATCGTTTACAAGATCTACAACGGTTACTGGTTCTTCGGCCGGCCGACGCAAGAGGAGCTGCGGCAAGACGTGCGCGCCGTGCTGCAAAAATGCCGCCCGGACTGGGACATCACCAAGCCCGAGCTGAAAGAGGCCTGGGCGCACGGCGAGAAGAACCGCTTTTATCCGTACGGCAAGACCCACGCCCAGGTACTCGCCGAGCAGCCCTGAAGCGGCCGGCGCGCCGCGGGAAGCGACGCCGTACCGCCGCGCCATCGCGGGCAATTTTTTCCTCGCGCGATCGGCCCCTCCACCGACGCACCCGCTTGCCCAACGGGCCAGTTCGAGGGCAGCATGGCGGCATGCGATCCCATCTCCGTTCATTCGCCGTCCCTTCCTTCGCTGTCCCCTCCGTCGCGGTCCCCTGCTTCGCGGCCCTGGGCGCCCTCTATCTGGTCGCCTGCGGCCCTTCGATTGATCCGGCCGCCAAGGCCGACATCGACGGCCGGCTGGCCGCGCTGCAGGCCGGCGGAACCGAATTTCCCGCCCCCACCCAGTTCGAGCCGATGCCAATGGCGGTGGGCCAATGGACGCAATACAAGATGATCGACGACAAAGGCCAGCCGTCGTTCCTGACCCACAAGATCGTCGGTCAGGAGGGGGACGCCTTCTGGCTGGAGATGATCAGCGAAAGCTACACCGGCCGCACCGTGATGAAGATGCTGGCCGCTTTCGGCAATCGCACCGATCCGTCGCAGATCCAGATTCGCGCCATCAAGACCCGAGACCGCAAAGGGAACGTGAACGAGGTGCCACCGGCGATGATGTCTTTTCTACAGTCGCAGTACCAAGGGATGGTCTCACAGATGGTGATCCGCTGGCAGGGGCTGCCGCAGGAGAGCATCACCGTACCGGCAGGCCGCTTCGACGGCTGTTTCCGTACCCGCACCGAGGCGCAGTGGGGCCCCTGGAAGAGCACCGCCGACTCCTGGTCGCACCCGGCGGTTCCGCTGGCCGGCACGGTGCGCTCGCAGGGCGTCGACCATCCATTCACCATGGAGCTGACCTCCTTCGGTCTGTCGGGCGCCACCGACGACTTCTAGGAAAAGGACCCTGGGAGGGTCCTTTAAATCCCCCGCGACGAGCAACGCCGGGCCCAGCCCGTCGTCGCTCACGCGCCGCCTAGCAAAAGGTGGTCAATGGCACCCGCCGGCGTCATGAATATGGACGATGCCGCCCGCGGAAACGCCGGATAGCCAAGCTGCGGCGGCGAGCGGCCCGGCGCCGCTGTTGAAGGATCCGGTCTGCGGAATGGTCGTGCGGCCCGAGGCCCGTTTTCGCGCCGACTTCGACGGGCAGACTCATCTGTTCTGCTGCCAGGGCTGCCGCGATCGATTCGTCAAGGAGCCGGCCAAGTTCTTGGCTGCGCCGGGGGCGGCCCATATGGAGCACGGCCGGGCCGGCCCAAACCCGCCATCGATGCTGGTGACGGTCGGCAAGCGGGGTGGTGGCGGGCAGCCGAGCGCCGCCGTGGCCGATCCGGCGCCGCCTGAGGTTTCTCCGCCCGCCGGGTCGAATGACCTGTGGACCTGTCCGATGCATCCGGAGATCGTCCGCGCCCAGGCAGGCCCCTGCCCGCTTTGCGGGATGGCGCTGGAGCCGAAGACGGTCTCCCTGGACGAGGGCCAGAATCCGGAGCTGCGGCAGATGCAACGCCGCCTATGGGTGAGCGCCACCCTGGCCGCGCCGCTGCTGGTGATCGCCATGACCGACCTCTTCGCGGGCGCCGCGCGGGTCTGGATTGAGCTCTGCCTGGCGACGCCCGTCGTGCTGTGGGGCGGTTGGCCGTTCTTCGTGCGCGCCGTCGACTCGTTCCGCAACCGGCACCTCAACATGTTCACGTTGATCGGGCTCGGCGTGGCGGTGGCCTACGGGTACAGCTTGGTGGCGGTGGCGCTGCCCGGGCGGTTCCCGCCGGCTTTTCGCGACGCCGGTGGCCAAGTCGGCGTGTACTTCGAGGCGGCCGCCGCCATCGTCACGCTGGTCTTGCTCGGCCAGGTACTGGAGCTGCGCGCCCGCGGGCAGGCCGGCGCCGCGCTGCGGGCGTTGCTGAGCCTGGCGCCCAAGACGGCGCGCCGCTTGCGCGGAAACGGATCGGCAGACGGACAAGGCGACGCACAAGAGCACGACGTGCCGCTTTCGGAGGTGCAAGCCGGCGATCGCCTGCGCGTGCGCCCGGGCGAGCGGGTCCCGGTCGACGGAACCGTGGTCGAGGGGCAGACCACGATCGACGAATCGATGATCACCGGCGAGTCGATCCCCGTCGAGAAGACACCTGGGACGCAGGTCGTCGGGGGGACGTTGAACGGCACCGGCAGCCTCATCATGCGGGCCGAGCGCGTGGCGGGCGAGACGCTGCTGGCGCAGATCGTCCGGTTGGTCGGCGAGGCGCAGCGGAGCCGCGCGCCGATCCAGCGATTGGCCGATCTGGCCGCCGGAATCTTCGTGCCGGTCGTGGTCGGGGTCGCCGCCGCGACCTTCGCGCTCTGGGGGCTGCTCGGTCCGGAGCCGCGCCTGGCGCACGGGTTGGTAAACGCCATCGCCGTACTCATCATCGCCTGTCCGTGCGCGCTCGGGCTGGCCACGCCGATGTCGATCATGGTCGCCACCGGCCAGGCCGCCACGCTGGGAATTCTGTTCAAGAACGCCGAAGCGATCGAGGCGCTGCCACAGATCGACACGCTGGTCATCGACAAAACCGGGACGCTGACCACCGGCAAACCGACGTTGGTCTCGCTCGAGCCCTGGGGCGGATTCGAGGCGCAGGAGACGCTCCGGCTGGCGGCGACGCTGGAGCGCGGCAGCGAGCACCCGCTGGCCGCCGCCATCGTCGAAGGCGCCACGGCCCGCGGGCTGCCTTTCGGAACGACCGAGTCGTTCCAGTACACCTCGGGAGAAGGGGTCAGCGGGAAGATTGCCGGCCGCGCGGTCGCGCTCGGGAACCGCAAGCTCGTCGAGCGCCTCGGGGTGTCGCTTGGCGCGGCGGCGGAGCGGGCCGAGGCCCTCCGCCGGGAGGGACAGACGGTGGTGTTCGTCCTGGTCGACGGGGGTTTGGCCGGGCTACTGGGCGTCGCCGATCCGATCAAGGCGACGGCCGCCGAGGCGCTGGGCCAGCTGCGCGCCGACGGGTTACGCATCGTCATGCTGACCGGAGACCACCACACCACCGCCCGGGCGGTCGGCGGGCAGCTCGGCATCGACGAGATCGAGGCCGACGTATTGCCCGCGGACAAGGCGGAGGCCGTCAAACGCCTTCAGAAGCAGGGCCGACGGGTGGCGATGGCCGGCGACGGGATCAACGACGCGCCGGCGCTGGCCCAGGCCGAGGTCGGCATCGCAATGGGCACCGGCACCGACCTGGCGATGGAGAGCGCCGGCGTCACGTTGGTCAAGGGCGATCTGCGTGGGATCGTGCGGGCCCGGCGCCTCAGCCGCGCCGCGATGGCCAACATTCGTCAGAACCTCTTTTTCGCCTTCATCTACAACACGGCCGGCGTTCCGATCGCGGCCGGCGCGCTCTATCCGATCTGGGGACTCTTGCTGTCGCCCACCATGGCGGCGGCGGCCATGGCGTTGAGCTCGCTCTCGGTGATCGGGAACGCGCTGCGCCTGCGGCGATTTTCGGCCTGAGCGCGCCGTTCAGCGGGCGGGGTCGTAGTTCAGGTTCGGCCCCAGCCAGCGTTCGACGTCGGCGGTGGTCATCCGCTTGCGAAGGCCGTAATCGCCGACCTGATCGCGATCGATCTTGCCAAGGTTGAAGTAGCGCGACTCGGGGTGGGCGAAGTAGAGACCGCTGACGCTCGAGCCCGGCCACATCGCGTACGACTCGGTCAGCCGCATGCCGGTGTTCTTCTCGACGTCGAGCAGGCGCCAGAGCGTCCCCTTTTCGGTGTGATCGGGACAGGCCGGGTAACCGGCGGCCGGTCGAATCCCACGGTATTCCTCGGCGATCAAGCGATCCTTGCTCAGATCCTCGAGCTGGCCGTAGCCCCATTCGTCGCGGACGCGTTTGTGCAGGTACTCGGCGAAGGCCTCGGCCAACCGATCGGCCAGCGCCTCGGCCATGATGGCGTTGTAGTCGTCGAGCTTGGCGCGGAAGCCGTCGCAGAGCTCTTTTAGGCCGACGCCGGTGGTCACGGCGAAGCCACCCAGATGGTCTCGCAGCCCCGTCTCCTTGGGCGCGATGAAGTCGCCCAGACAGCGCGCCGGCTCACCGCCCTCTTTGGCGGTCTGCTGGCGCAGGAAGTAGAACCGCTCGCGCACCTGGCTGCGGTCGGCGTCGGTGTAGAGCTCGACGTCGTCGCCGACGGCGTGGGCCGGGAAGAGACCGTAGACGCCGCGGGCCGTGAGCAGCTTCTGTTCGACGATGGCGTCGAGCAGCGCGTTCCCCTCCGCGAAGATCTGCCGCGCCTGCTCGCCATATTTTTCGTGGTCGAAGATGCGCGGGTAGACCCCCTTGAGCTCCCAGGTATGGAAGAAGGGCGTCCAATCGATGTACTCGCGCAGGACGGCCAGCGGAACGGATTCCAGAACCCGCACCCCCGTGACCTCCGGCGACGGCACGTCCGCGCTGCGCCACGTGATCGGCGTCCGGTTGGCCCGCGCCGCCTCCAGCGACACCAGCTTGTGCTTGGGGGTGCTGTGGATCTTGCGCAGCTCCTCGTAGTCGGCGCGGTGCTGCGCCACGAACGCCGGCTTGCCCTCGGGGCTCAGCAAGCTGGTGCTGACCGGCACGGCGCGGCTGGCGTCGAGCACGTGCACCACCGGCTGGCTGTAGTGGGGCGCGATCTTGATGGCGGTGTGCGCGCGGCTGGTGGTGGCGCCCCCGATCAGGAGCGGAAGCTTGAACGATTGCCGCTCCATCTCGCGCGCCACGTGCGCCATCTCGTCGAGCGAGGGCGTGATGAGCCCCGACAGGCCGATCAGATCGGCCTTCTCCAATTTGGCGCGTTCCAGGATCTTTTCGCAGGGGACCATGACGCCCATGTCGATGACCTGATAGTTGTTGCAGGCCAGCACGACGCCCACGATGTTCTTACCGATGTCGTGGACGTCGCCTTTGACGGTGGCCAGCACGATCTTCCCTTGCGTCTTGACCTCGCGCCCTTCGGCGGCGTGCGCGGCTTTCTCGGCCTCCATGAAGGGCGTCAGGTAGGCCACCGCTTTCTTCATCACGCGCGCCGACTTGACCACCTGCGGGAGGAACATCTTGCCGGCGCCGAAGAGATCGCCGACCACCCCCATGCCGTCCATGAGCGGACCTTCGATCACCGCCAGCGGGCGCCCCAGCTTGGCGCGCGCCTCTTCGGTGTCGGCGTCGATGTAGGTGTCGATCCCTTTGACGAGGGCGTGGGAGAGGCGGGACTCGACAGTCTCGCGCCGCCAGGCCTCGTCCTTCTCACGCCTTTCGACCGCGCTGCCGCCCCCGGTTCCGGCGTCGGCCGCCTTGAGCCGTTCGCCGTATTCGACCAGCCGCTCGGTGGCGTCGGGCCGTCGGTTGAGCAGCACGTCCTCGACCAGGTCCTTGAGCTCGGGCGCGATCTCCTCGTAGACCTCCAGCATGCCGGGGTTGACGATCCCCATGTCCATGCCGGCCGCGATGGCGTGGTAGAGGAACGCCGAGTGCATCGCCTCGCGCACGCGGTTGTTCCCGCGGAAGCTGAACGAGATGTTCGAGACGCCGCCGCTCACCTTGGCGTGCGGCAGATTGGCCTTGATCCAACGGGTGGCGTCGATGAAGTCGACCGCGTAGTTGTTGTGCTCCTCCATCCCCGTCGCCACGGTCAGGATGTTGGGGTCGAAGATGATGTCCTCGGGCGGGAACCCGACTTCGTCGACGAGTATCCGATAGGCGCGCTCGCAGATCCGAATCTTGTCCCCGTAGGTGGCCGCCTGCCCCGCTTCGTCGAAGGCCATCACCACCACCGCGGCGCCGTACTTGAGCACCGTGCGCGCGTTGCTGCGAAACTTGTCCTCGCCCTCTTTCATGGAGATCGAGTTGACGATCCCCTTGCCCTGCAGCCACTTGATGCCGGCCTCGATCACCTCCCACTTGGAGGAGTCGACCATGAACGGCACCTTGGCCACCTCCGGCTCGCTGCCGAGCAGCGCCAAGAAACGCGACATCGCCGCGACGCCGTCGATCATCCCCTCGTCCATGCAGATGTCGATGATGTTGGCGCCGTTTTCGACCTGCTGGCGGGCCACGCCGACCGCCTCTTCGAACTTCCCTTCTTTGATGAGCTTGGCGAACTTGGGCGAGCCGGCCACATTGGTGCGCTCGCCGATCATGATGTAGACGCCGATCTGCTGGGTGAACGGCTGCGAGCCCGACAGGCGCAGCGGCCGGGGCGCAATTGGGGCGCTCACGCCTGGTCCCCCGCTCCCAGCCGGCGCGGTGCCTTGTCCGCCAGCGCGCGCGCGATGGCCGCGATGTGCTCGGGCGTGTTGCCGCAGCAACCACCCGCGATGTTGACCAGCCCACCGTCGGCGAACTGGCCCAGATAGCGGGCCATGTCGGCCGGCTCCAGATCGAACCCAGTGGGCGAGAGCGGATTGGGCAGGCCGGCGTTCGGATAGCAGGAGACGGAGGCGTCGGACTTGGCGGCCAGCTCCGACAGGAACGGGTACATCAGATCGGGACCCAGCGAGCAGTTGAGGCCGATCGACAGCGGCTTGATGTGCTTGACCGCGGTCCACAGCGCCTCGACGGTCTGCGCCGAGATCATGGTCTCACCGCCCCGCCCGACCGCCGCGGAGATCATCACCGGCAGCTTCACGCCGTCCGCGTCGAACACGTCTTGAATCGCCACCAGGGCGGCTTTGGCGTTGAGCGAGTCGAAGATGGTCTCGACCAGCAGCACGTCGGACCCGCCGGCAATGAGCGCGCGCACCTGCCGGACGTAGGCCGCCTTGACCTGATCGAAGGTCACCACCCGGAAGCCGGGATCTTCGGCGTCGGGCGAATTCGAGAGCGACACCGTGAGCGGCCCGATCGCCCCCGCCACGAAACGGGGACGCCCGTCGGCGCTGGCGACGCGATCGGCCCAGGTGCGACACTGCTTGGCCGACTGTTCGTTGATCTCCCAGGCCAGGCCATCGAGAAATGGGTCCTCGATGATCTTTTGATAGAAGTCTGGATCCTTCCGACCGCCGTGCTCGCGCGGATCGTCGACGAAGAACTCGCTTTGCGAGATGCTGGTGGCGCCGAACGTGTTGGTCTCGATGATGTCGGCGCCGGCCTCCAGGAAGCGGCGGTGAATGTCGCAGATCATGTCGGGCTGGGTCAGGGAGAACAGATCGCCATTGTTGAGCAGATCCTTCTTGGCGTCCTTGAACCGCTCGCCGCGGATGTCGGTTTCTTTCATGCCGTAGGTGCGGATGGTGGTTCCCATCGCGCCATCGATGATGGCGATGCGACTTTCGAGGAGCTTTTGTAACGGATGCGTCATGGCTGTTTGGGCTTGGCGTTGGGCTTGGGCTTGTCGGCGACCGGCTTGTCGGCGATCGCCAGCACCACCTGCAGGTGTGGCTTCTTGAGCTCGCGGCAGGCCACCTCCGAGGTGACCACCGACAGGCCGGCGCGCGACAGCAGTCCCCGGACCGCCCGCGGCGAGAAGCCCGGATGGCGCTCGCCGTAGCGCGCGGTGACTTCCAACTGCCGGTGCTCGTCCAGGCAGAGCAACACCAACCGGCCGCCGGGGCGCAAGACCCGGGCGCACTCGGACAGCGCCCGCGACGGCCGCTCGGCGTAGGTGAGCGTGTGGAACATCAGCACGGCGTCGAACGAGGCCGGCTCGAAGGGCAGCTCGTGCAGGTCGGCCACCTGCGTCCGGACGTTGGGGTAGCGGGTCAGCCGCTCGCGCGCTGTCTCGATCATGCGCGGGTTGGTGTCGATGCAGGTCAGCGAGCGGCAATACGGCGCGAGCGAGCTGGCCGCCGCGCCGTCGCCCGAGCCGGCGTCGAGGACGTCGCCCAGCTTGAGGAACCCCGAAAGCCCGACCGCCAGCGAGTGCCAGGTCCGCCCCGGCGAGTAGTCGCGCTCGAGCCCGTCGACCGCCGACTCGGGCAGCCCGCCACGCCGCTCGGCGTCCAGCTCGGCCAACCGCTTTTGGTCCCCCTCCAGCGTCGGATCGGCGCCGCTCAGCGCCTCGTCCAGGATCACCCGCGCCGCGCTGGGGAGGCTCTCGGTGGCCAGCGCATAAAAGGATTGCGCCCCCTGTCGGCGATCGCGGACGAAGCCCGCCTCGCGCAGACGCCCCAGGTGGGTCGAGACCCGGGACTGGGCCACGCCGGTCACCCGCACGAGGTCGGTCACGCACAGCTCGCGCCCGCGCAGGAGGGCGCAGAGCCGGATGCGGCTCTCGTCCCCGAGGAGGTTCAGCGTGTCGACCTGTTGCGCGAGCGTCATATCCCCATATCCAGATGTGAAGATATTATGCCGCCACCCCGCGACCTGTCAAGGCAAGTGGTCTGCTCGCGTCAGCGCCGCCGCGGTCGCTGCCCAACCGGCGGCGCCGCCAGCTTGGCCTGCTGCTGGCGATAGCTGGCCAGTCGCTCGGGCGGCAGGCGCCCGTCGGCGAGCGCGGCCGAGACCGCGCAGCCGGGCTCGGTCACATGCCGGCAGTCGCCGAAGCGGCAGCCGGCCGCGATGGCGACGACATCGTCGAAGCCCGCCAGGGTCTCCGCCTCCCACAGACCGAGCTCGCGCATGCCCGGGGTATCGATGAGCAGCGCGCCGTTTTCCAGCCGGAACAGCTCGCGGTGGGTGGTGGTATGCCGCCCACGCGCGTCGCTCTCCCGCACCTGGCCGGTCCGCTGCGCGGCGCGCCCGATGAGCGCGTTGACCAGCGTCGATTTCCCCACGCCCGACGGACCAACCAGCCCCAACGTTCGGCCCGGCGGAAGAAAGGGCGCCAGGCCGTCGAGCCCCAGCCCTTGCGCCGCGCTGATGAGCACCACCGGCACGCCGGGGAATTGCTGTTCGAGCGCGGCGGCGACCGCCGCCAGATCGGCGCTCAGGTCGCTCTTGTTCACGACCAAGAGCGCCAGCGCCCGACTCTGCTCGACGGCGGTCAGATAGCGTCGAAGCTGCGGCCGGTTGAAGGGCGGCCCCCCGCGGCCGCCCTTCCCTTCGCCGCAGGCGCTCACGATCCCGACCACGTCGACGTTGGCGGCGATGACCTGCGCCGCGCCGCGCCCGCCCGACGCTTGGCGCATCAAGCAGGTGCGGCGCGCAAGCAGATGCTCGATCGAGAGCGCGTCGCCAGATTCCGAAGACGTCCCGGCCACCCAGTCCCCGACCTGCGGGCGATCGATGGCCTGCTGCCAGCGGTCTGCCTGCTTGCCGGCCAGGACCGCCTTGCAAGCGCCGCGGTCGGTCCAGGCGATATAGCTCTCGCCGTGGGCGATCGCGATGCGCGCCGGCGTGAAAGCCCCCCCCAGCGCCGGCAGCTGGTCGGCGAAGTAGGCGCCGTAGCCGATGGCATCGAGCCCGTGGCCAGCGTCGGTCATCGGCAGGCTCCGAATATCACATACTTGCTAAAATCGTCAGGGTCGATCGTCGAG
>DASRLC010000546.1:0-13761 GCA_035648655.1 Polyangia bacterium | reverse complement strand
AGATGTGGGTGGAGGAGACGACCGGATCCGAGCGCTACTTTCGGCGCGCCGGCAACCTGTCCCGGGGCGGCCTGCGCCTCGAGCACACCATTCCGCTGCCGGTGGGCACGGTGGTCAATCTCACCTTCACGTTGCCGGGTGACAAATCCCCGGTCGACATCTCCGGGGAGATCGTGTCCGCCGCGGCGCCCGAAGATCTGCGCATGGGCGTGAAGTTCCTCGATCCAACGCCCGACGCGCGGGCCAAGATCGACGCCTTTCTGGCCCGCGCCGGCGTCTGACCGCCGGCGCTCGGGCCCGGGCCGGCGTTTGACCGCGGCCGGAGCCGAGCCCCCCCAGGCCGGCCCCATTTACGCGCTGGCTCGCTCGGTCTAACTTACCGGCGCATGATCCGCCGCGCTCTGGCCACCGCTGTCCTCGTCATCGCCGCGCAGGCCGCCGCGCGGTCGGAGAAGGGCGGTCCCAAGGCGACCGAGCCGACCCAGACCCTCAAGCCCGCCGAAGGCGAAGGCTACTTCGACGGGGTCTTCGGCCTCGACGACGGGGGCAAGCGGCTGGCCGTCTTGCGCAGCGACAGCGCCACCTTCACCAAGCTCGAGATCTACGATCTCGCCACGACCCCACCAAAGCGGACCAGCTCGTTCGATTTACCCAACAATCTGCTGGTGGCCAGCCGGATCGAGCTTCTTCCGCCAGGCAAGGGGGTGGTCCTCATCGCGCGCGCCCAGCCCGACGACGCGGCGCCGCTCTATGCCTACCTCTTCGACGAGAACGGCAAGCCGGGCGCCAAGGTTGGCCCCGCCACCGCCTTCGCCCGACCACCTGCCGACGGCACGGCCCGCGCCGGGTTGTTGGTTGCCTTCGATCGCAAGCTGGGCGGGCACGGTGCCGAGGCGACCTACACGGTCAGCCCCTTTTCGCTGGCAACCTTGGCGCCGGCCGGAAAGCCGCGCGCCTACCACACCGACGTCGCGGGCGACCTCAAAACGCCGCCGGTGCGGGTGATCGGCTTCTATGACGGATACACCCGGCTGCTGGGTGAACGCCTGGGCGCCTACGACAAGGCCGCCGACGTTCGCGAGCCCCCGCGCAAGGTGGTGATCGACGCCCTGAGCGGCAAAATTCTCGAGGAGACCGAGATCTCGGACGTGGTGGGCTGGGCGGTCACCGGCCAGCTCCGCCGGGACAACCCGGGGCAGGCGCTCTTCGTCGACCTCAATCAAGATGGCTCGGGCGTCGATATGATCGATGCGATGGGCAAGAAAATGCCGGCCGACCTGGCCGTCCCGTTCCGCTTCTACGATCCCAAGACCCTCGTCGTCGAAGAGGTCACGGTCCCCAATCGGCTGACCTTCGGGATGGGGGTCGACCCCCTCAACCCGGACGCGATCAAGCGCAAGAAGGCCGACCTGCCGATGCTGGACGTCTACGCGGCGGACCTCGCCGATGGAACGGTCAAGCTGCGGGGGCGGGTCTTCACGCCGCGCCCGGTCACGTTTCGAACCCGCGCCGACAAGCTGGTGGTGCTCAAGCGCTTCAAGAGCTTCGCGCGGGGAGGCGATGAACTTCAGATATTCGATCTGCGTTAGCGCGGCGCTCGCCGTCCTCGCGGGCGGCTGCACCCAAGTGCGGGGGCGAAAGCGCATCCAAGAGGCCAATGAGCTCTATCGGCGCGGCAAGTACACGGAGGCGGTTGCGCTCTACGAAGAGGCCGCGCGGCTGGTTCCCGCCCTGCCCACGCTCTGGCTGAACGAGGGCTACACCTGCCGGCAGCTCATCGCGCCCGGCGGCAAGGACGCCGAGAGCCGCCGCGCCGCCGCCTGCGCCCTGCGGGCCTTCCGGCGCCTCGCCGAGCTGGCTCCGCATGACCCGCGCGCCGCCGAGCTGACGCTCGCGACCTGGTCCGATATCGGAGACTACCCGGCCATCGAGTCGACCTTCTTGGAGCGCAACCGGCGCGATCCCAACGACGTCGACGTCGTGCGCGGGCTGCAGGATGTCTACTACCGCTGGGGCAAATGGCCCGAGGCGCTCGAGTGGTCGAAGCGCGCGGCCGCGCTGCACCCCGACGACGCCGAGGCCCAGTACGGCGTCGGCACCTTCATCTGGCAGATCCTGTCGGCGCGTGGCGGCAGCTCCGAGATGGCGACCTACGATCCGTGGCCACGTTCGGCGCCAGACAGCGACGGGCGGCCCACCGTTCGGCCGCCCCCCCCGTTTGCCCTGAACGACGTGACCGGCGCATTGCGCGTCGAGCTGGCCGACCAGGGGATCGCCTACCTCGGCAAGGCACTGGCGCGCCGCCCGCGTTACCCCGAGGCCATGACCTACCTCGGGTTGCTCTGGCGGCAAAAATCCTTCGGCCTCTACGCCGATCCGATCGCCTGGCAGGGGGCGGTCGACGAGGCCGACACCTGGCAACAGAAGGCGCTGCTTGCGCGCGCCGGAAAATCCTAGCCGGTGGCCTTCGATGGGTTTCGCGGGCAGTCCCAGGCGCAACCCCGCGCCGGACGCCGGCTCACCGTCGCGCTGTCGATCGCCTTTCACGGCGCCCTTCTGGCGGCGGGGGTGGCCTATTCGTTCTGGCACATCGACGAGCTGGCGCCCCCGTCGGTCAAGGTGACCTTTCTGACCGCGGCGCCGCCCCCACCGCCGCCGCCTCCACCGGCGGGCGGCGGCGGCGCGCACAAGAAGATCGCGGTCAAAACCAAGATCCCCGTGCAACCCAGGACGCCGACCGAGATCGTGCAGCCGCACGAGGCGATCAAGGAAGCGCCCAAAGAGACGCCCAAGTCCGACAAAGAAGACGGCCCCGGCGAAAAGGGGGGCGTCAAAGGCGGCAGCATCGGCGGCACTCTGGGTGGAACCATCGGCGGCACCATCGGTGGAAAACCGGGGGGGGCGATCGGCGGGACCATCGGCGGGACCGGCGTGACGCCCATGGCGTCCAAGTTCTTGGCGCCGAACATCGGCGCCGGCCAGAAGCAGGCCGGCGACGACCCACCGTTTCCCCCCTCGCTGCGCCGCGCCGGGGTCATCTACCGGGTGCTGGCCAAAATCTGCGTGACCACGACCGGCGCGGTCGACAAGGTGTCGATCCTCAAGGGGGCCGACCCTTCGCTCGACGACGGGGTCCTGCGGATCGTCAAGGGGTGGCGCTACCGCCCGTACACGGCCAACGGCACCCCGATCCCCTTTTGTTACCCGATGAACTTCGAATTCAGAGGCGAGTAGAGGAGACAGACATGGATTTCACACTGGTTGGACTCTGGCATGAGATGGGCTTCCAGGCCCGCGCGGTGGTGGTGGTCCTCATCGCGATGTCGCTCTATTCGTTGGCCATCACGGGCGAGCGCCTGCTCACCTACCGACGCGGCCGCCGGCAATCGCGGCTCTACATCGAGGCGCTGGCGCCGCTGGTCGAAGCCAGCGGCCGCCTGCGCGAGGCCATTGGGCTCGAGAAGCGCTTCGCCGGCAGCCCGGTGGCGACCGTGATCGGCGCCGGTCTGCACGAGCTCGGCCGCGATAAAGATCGGTCCGGGACTCCGGTGGCGGCGTTCGACCTGGCCGAGATCGTCAACCGCGCCATGGAGCGCACCAAGGAGCGCCAGCTGGCGACCCTGCGGCGCGGGATGCCGGTGCTCGCCACGGTGGCCTCGTCGGCGCCGTTCGTGGGGCTGCTGGGGACCGTGGGCGGCATCATCACCGCCTTCCAGAAGCTGTCGGACCCGACCAAGGGGGGCGGGGGCATCGGGACGGTCTCGGCCGGCATCGCGGAGGCGCTGATCACGACCGCGGTCGGCCTGGGCGTCGCCATCATCGCGGTCTGGTTCTACAACTACTTCACGGCCCGGCTCGACGACGTCACCATCGACATCGACGAGACCGCCTCCGAGCTGGTCGACACCATCCTGCGTGGGGGCGCGGTGTGACCGAAGCCCGCCCCCACCGGCGCCGACACCTCACCACCAAGGCCCATCCCAAGGGGCAGGTGCGGGCCGAGATCAACGTGACCCCGCTGGTCGACGTGGTGCTGGTGCTGCTCATCATCTTCATGGTGATCACGCCGATGATCGTGCGCGGCGTGAGCGTCGATCTGCCCATCACCAGCCACCACGACCGCAAGAACGACGACAACAAAGACCTGGTGGTCTCGATCAACGCGGCGGGCGAGATCTACGTCAACGCCGACAAGGTTCCCCTCGAGCGGCTGGGCGCGGCGGTGCAAGAAGAACGGCGGCGCTTCCCAGACAAGGGGATCTTCGTCAAGGCCGACCACCGGATCCGGTACGGGACGGCGCGCGCCGCGATGGAGGCCATCCACCGGGCCGGCGTCGAGGACGTGCAGCTCGGCACCGAAGAAGAGCGTCCGTCGGGGGCGGCGCGCTGATGGCCTTCTCGGTCGGCGGCGGCAAACGCGGCCCTCAGGGGGAAATCAACGTCACCCCCCTCATCGACATCGTGCTGGTGCTGCTCATCATCTTCATGGTCATGACGCCGGTCATGCTCAAGGAGATCGTCGCCAAGGTGCCTCAGAAGCAAACCGAGAACCTGCCGCAGCCACCGGGGGAAAACCCGATCGTCATCGAGCTGGACGCCCACGACGGGCTGGCGCTCAACGGCGAGGCGGTGGCGCCGGAGGCGCTGGCGGCCCGGGTCGGCGAACGCCTGCAGCACGATCGCCAGAAGGTGGTGTTCTTCAAGGTCGACGACGACGCCAACTACGGGCGCGCCGTCCACATCATGGACATCTGCAAGGGCGCCGGCGCCAAGACGCTGGGCATCGTTACCAAAGACGATCGCTGACCCGGATTCCGTCAACTCGCGGGCGCGCAACGGCCGCAAAGCGATTTCGAAATGAGCCGCAGAATGACCCGTCAGCGGCGGGGAAACTGCGGAGAAACTATGGGTAGGTAAAGGAACGACGGAAACCGCCGAATTCACAGGCTGCCGAATCGCTGATACGATGCCGGCCAACGGGTGATGTCTCTCGCTCGCCATGTCGCACCCATAGGTCAAAGGAGCCCGAATGAAGCGGCTGTTTCCTCGGATTGAGCGCCTCGCGCTGGTCGGCCTGGCCGCCGCACTCGCCACCTTCGGCGCCGCCTGCAGCCCGAATCAAAGCGTCAAGCCGGGCGCGCCGGTGCTGACGGAGATCGACATCGTCGAGAATCCGTACACGGGGATCCAGAACGTCACCAGTATCCCGGGCAACGTGACCGACTGCCCGACGGGAACGGTGACCGACGATGGAGGCGCCGGCGATGCCGGAGGCGTCAACGGAACGGCCGCGGCCGCGACCGGCGGCATGTGCGATCCGGCGGTCCCCATCTGTCGCCAGGTCAGCGCCAAGAACTGGTGCCGTTGTGTCGCCAACACGCCGCCCGCTGCGCCGCCGGCCGCCCCGAGCTGCACCGACGCCGGAACCCCGGATGCGGCGGCCCCGGTCGCCGACGCCGCGATGGATGCTGGGTCCGCGGACGCGGGCACCGGATCGGACGCCGCCGCCGCGCTGGGCGGAACGTGGAACTGCGACCCGTTCGCACCGAACTCGGTGGGGTTGTTCGTCTTCGATCGGCTCCTCGACACCGCGCCACTCGACCCGGGCGACGGCGGGGGCGTGCCCACCGTCGCGATGACGATGGTTGCCCCGATGCCGCCCATGCCCGTCGCCGTGACCGCGGACTACTCGCCAACCGGCTCCCCCAACGAAATAATCTTTCCGCTCTTGGGCGATTTCCGCTCGAGCGGGCCCAGCTTGCTGTTTGCGGGCCAGCCGGCGACGCCGGCGGCCGTTACCGTGACCGTCACCTTGGACCCGACCAAAGTCCGCGCCAAGGATGGCAAGACCGCCTTTACCGGGACGGGCTTCTTCGCGGCTGGCAGCCTGACCTACACGACGGGGGCTTTTGTCGGATCTATCACCGCTCCCCCGACCACGCCGCTCGCCGCCGACGCCGGAGCCTGCGCGATCCCGCCCACCACCGTGACCCCCGATATGACGCCCGCGACCATCACCTTCAACAACTTGGTCGATCCGACGGCGATCGCCGCCCACGTGACAATCACCGCCACGGCGGTGACGGGCCCGATCGCCTTCACGGCCTCCTCGGCGGACGGATTGAACGTTTCGATCAAGCCCACCGCCAATTGGCCGGCCAGCTCCACCATCACCATCACGGTCGACGCCACGGCGACCGATCTGGACGGTGACCCGGTCGGCGCCGTCGCGCCGGTCCAATTCACGACGAGTGCCAACTGATGTCGGCCCGGTCGATGCGAAGCCTATCCCAAATTCTCGCGCACCGAAAGAGAGGTCAGATGAATCGGATTCGTGCTGGTGCAACCGCTTTGGGATTGGCTCTGTTGCTCGTGGGAGGGTTGGCCCGCGCCCAGGAGACCACCGGCCGGGTCACCGGCCGCGTCTCCGATCAAGACACCGGCGTCCCCATGGGCGGCGTCACGGTCATCATGCAAGGGCCACAAGGCGAAGACGCCACGCTGACCGACGACAAGGGCGAGTATCGCTTCACCAGCTTGCCGATCGGGACCTACGTCATCCGCTTCTATGCCGCCAACACCTCGACCCAGGTCGAACAGCCCGGCGTGGTGGTCCAGGCCGACAAGATGGTCCGCGTGAACGCCAAGATCGCCGGTGCCGCGCAGGCAGCGGCGCAACAGACGTACGTCATCACTGGGAAAGCGCCCAGCGTCGACGTCGGCAGCGCCCGGATCGGCGCCCAGTTCGACCAAGACTTCGCCAACAACGTCCCGGTCGGCCGGACCTACGGCGACATCATCGAAAGGGCCCCGGGGGCCTTCATCGATGGCAGCGGCAACGTCTCCATCGGCGGCGCCACCGGCCTCGAGAACATCTACATGGTCAACGGCCTCAACGTCACCGGGATTCGGTACGGGAACCTCGACAGCGGGCAGGCGAGCATCGGGGCCGGCACCAACTTTCCGATCGAGTTCGTGACCCAGGTCGACGTCAACAGCGGCGGGTATCAAGCCGAGTACGGCGGCGCGATGGGCGGCGTCATCAATACCGTCCTCAAATCCGGCACCAACGAGTGGAAGGGGAGCGCGTTCGGGTATTGGTCTCCCTATTGGATGTCGGGCAGCGCCAACGCCGTCGTGCCGATCGGGGACTCCCTGGGCGGCGTTCGGAGGCCCGACTTCGACGACAGCATCGGCGTCGAGGTCGGCGGCCCCCTCATCAAGGACAAGCTCTTCTTGTGGGTCGGCTTCGCGCCGCGCATCACGAACGACCACGTCTTCCGGTTGACCTACGCGGAGACCGAGGATCCCAACAACCCCGGCAGCCCGTCGCTCACCGCGGCTGGCCTGGCGGCCGTGCACCAGATTGATTGGACGGCGCGGATGGACGAAACACATCGGACCTACAACTACGCCGCGACGATCGACTGGATCCCGCGGCCCGACCACAAGCTGACCTTGGCGCTGGTTGGATCCCCGAGCTTCAATACGGAGCTCAAGAATCAGTACGGTGTCGACAGCTTGAATGGAGACCCGCGGACGGGGCTGGAGTCGTTGACCAAGGTCAACACGGACCTCACTGCGCACTGGGTCTCCAAGCTCTACGAGCGACACTGGCAGCTCGATGTCCTGGCCGGCATGCACAGCGAATATTTCTATGACCGGTCGCCCTACGCCCAGCTCAACGGATTGAACGAGCTCCAGTACGGCGGCGTGAATCTTTCGGATGTCGAGAACGCGCCAGGCTGCGCGCCGGCCACCGACGGTTTCAATCCCTGCCCGGTCAGCCCGTACTACTACGGCGGGGGCTTCGGCATCATCAACAAGTCGACGGCATTTCGCTGGTCCGGCGAGGTCAAGTCGACGCACGTTTTCGAGGCCGGCGGGCACCACGAGCTCAAGTACGGCTGGCACATCGATCTCGCGACGCTCGATCTGGCTCTAAACTACTCGGGGCCGCCCGGAGGGCAGGCCTTCGTGCAGCTCTACCCAGGTGGCGGCGCCTTCTATCCCACGACATTCTTCTCGGTCCCGCCGGGTCAGAGCCCGATTGACTACACGAGCGGCGCTTTGCCGGCCTCGAATTTGGCCGTATCACCGGCCTACCAAGATGGGTTCCGCAACGCGGTCAAGAGCCTCTCGAATGCCTTCTTCCTTCAGGATAGCTACAGCCCAGACCACCTTCGAAACCTGACCCTCAACGTGGGCGCGCGGCTCGAGCTCGAAAAAATCTACGACTCGAACGGCTCTTCGTTCCTAGATACGAACAACATCAGCCCGCGTCTCAGCGCGGTGTACGATCCCTTCAACGACGGCCGCTCGAAGCTTTCGGTTTCTTACGGCCGCTACTACGAAGCGGTGCCGCTCGATGTCGCCGCCCGCTATTTCAGCAATGAGAACTTCATCACCACGCAGCAGGACTTCGGCAACTGCCCTGGCAACCTCTCGAACCCCTACAACTGGACCGGCAACGGCGAGTATACCCGCTGCGGCGCCCTGCAGCCCGCACAACCCCCGACCTTCAACAGCGAGTACGCGCAGGCCAACCTCCAGGGGCAATACCACAACGAGATCGTCGCCACGGCCGAACGCGAGATCATGGAAGACATGACGGTGCGGGCGGACTATCAGCACCGCTGGCTCGGCACGATCATTGAGGACGGCGCCGGTCCGGGTTTCGCCAACGAAATCCTCGCCAACCCCGGCCACATCCCAGGGTCGGCCATCGATACCGCGCGGACCGAGCTGCAGCAAGCCCAGGCGACGCTGGCCACCCACCCGAACGATCCGACCGCGCAGGCCGCGGCGGGGACGGCTCAATACAACCTGGCGACCCTACAGACGCTGGCGGCGGCGCCGACGCCCGAGCGGACCTACGACGCCATCACGCTCTCCCTGAACAAACGATTCTCGAAGAACTGGTTTGCCCGGGCGTCCTATACCTACTCCCGTCTCATCGGAAACTACGAGGGCCTCTATCAGGCCGAGACGAACTACATTTCGCCCAACGGCGGCAACGCCTACGACGTCCCTGAGCTCGAAGTCAACCAGAACGGCGCGTTGCCCAACGATCACCCGCATCTCGTTCACATCGACGGTTTCTACACCCGCCCTGTCGGCCGAGGTCGCTTCACGGTCGGGCTCTCGTTCACCGGCCGATCGGGCATGCCGCGCAACTACGTCGGCAACCTCGAACCGGGATCGCCCTATCAGCTCGTGCTGCTGTTGCCGCGGGGATCGGCCGGCCGCACGCCGACCATCACCGAGCTGGATGGAAAGATCGCCTACGGGAGGCCGCTGACGGGAAAGATGCGGCTCGAGGCGTTCATCGATCTGTTCAACATCTTCAACCAGCAGACGGCGCTCATGGAGGACGACAACTACACCTACGACGCTGCCCCTCCCATTGCCAACGGCACGGCGCAGGATCTGAAGTTCGCCAAGAACGTCGGCGGGACGCCGATCACCAAGAACCCAAACTTCGGCCAACCCCTGGCCTACCAGACGCCGTTCAATGCCCGCCTGGGTCTGCGCCTGACGTTTTAGTTTGACGGGGACCGGTTCGCTGCCGCGAACGGTCCCCGTGCCCCCTCGCGCAGCCCAGCGAAGCTGGGCTGCGCTCGCCTTCTACGGTGGGCGTCACCATCGCAAGGTTTGGCCTGGGCTGGGCTCGCCTGCTGCGGTGGGCGTAGCGATCAGAAGGTTTCTGATCCGGCTTCGGGTGTCCGGCCGGAAGCGGGACGGGTGACCGGGCGACGGTCGTTCGGCGGCGGGTGAGGCCGATAAAACGGGGCCGGCTGCTGGCATTGCGTTCGCAATGTCAGGCGGCATGTTCGCGCGTGTCGCCTCGGCGGCGTTGGTGGGAATCGAAGCGGCGCCGATCGACGTCGAGGTCGACGTCGCCGTGGGGCTGCCCTGTTGCAACATCGTCGGGCTGGCCGACGCCGGCATTCGAGAGGGACGCGTGCGGATCCGCGGCGCGCTCGAGAACAGCGGGTTCAAGCTGCCGCCGCGGCGGATCACGGTCAACCTGGCCCCCGCCGATCTGCGCAAAGACGGGGCCGCCTACGACGTCCCCATCGCGGTCGGGATGCTCTGCGCCGCCGGCGCGGTCGAAGCCTGTGCGCTGGCCGAGACGTTGTTCGTGGGCGAGCTGGCGCTCGACGGGACGCTGCGGCCCGTGCGGGGCGTCTTGCCGATCGCGGCCTGGGCGCGCGGCCGGCAGATCAAGCGCCTGGTCGTCCCGCCGGAGAACGCGGGCGAAGCGGCGGTCGTCGGTGGCTGTGACGTCCAGTCCCCGCGACATCTGGGCGAGCTCGTCGCGCTCCTGAGGGGCGAGCCCATCCCGGGCGCCACCGCTCTTCCCGGCGTGGTGGCTCCGGCGGCGGCGCGCGCGGCGCTCCCCGACCTGGCCGAGGTCCGTGGACAGGAGGTCCCGCGGCGGGCGCTGGAGATCGCGGCCGCCGGCGGGCACAACCTGCTCTTCGTCGGCTCGCCCGGCTCAGGCAAGACCATGCTGGCCCAGCGCCTGGCCGGGATCCTTCCGCCGCTCACCTTCGACGAAGCCCTCGAGACCACCATGGTCTATTCGATCGCCGGGCTGCTGGGCGGATCGGCGCTGGTCGGCGTGCGACCGTTTCGGGCCCCGCACCACACGGTCTCGCCGGTGGGCTTGGTCGGCGGCGGACCGCAGGTGCGGCCGGGCGAGATCTCGCTCGCCCACAACGGCGTCCTCTTCCTCGACGAGCTGCTCGAGTACCCGCGCTCGGTCCTCGAAAGCCTGCGTCAGCCGCTGGAGGACCGGTCCGTGACCATCGTGCGGGCCCGGCGGGCCGCCGTCTACCCGGCCGACTTCATGCTGATCGCCGCGCTCAACCCCTGCCCGTGCGGCTACCTGGGCAGCGCGGTTCGCACCTGTATCTGCTCGGGGACCGCCATCGGGGCGTATCGCGCGCGGCTGTCCGGTCCCCTCGTCGACCGCATCGATCTGCACGTCGACGTGCCGGCGCTGTCGTACCAGCAGCTCGCGCATGCCGAATCGGGTGAGCCGACCGCCGTCGTGCGGGCGCGGGTGGCGGAGGCGCGCGAGCGACAGCGGGGCCGAGGCGGCGTCTCGAACGCCCGCCTGACATCGCCGGCGCTGGCCAAGGTGGCGCCGATCGACGCCGCCGGCCACGACCTGCTCGAACGGGCGGCGACCCGCCTCGGGCTGTCGGCACGCGCCATCACCCGCATCCGGCGGGTGGCCCGCACCATCGCCGATCTCGAGGGGAGCGCCGCGGTGCGGGCGGTCCACCTCGCCGAAACCCTCCAGTACCGCGTGCTCGACCAACCCAACGTCTGACCCACAGCCACGACCCAAAGGAGCGACCCATGTCCAGCATCAAAGAGAAAATGAAGGCGGTAGCGGTGGCGATCGCCGCCATCGAGAAGCAGTTCGGCAAAGGCGCGATCATGCCGCTCGACGGCGGCGAGATCGCGGAGATCGGCATCATTCCGACCGGCTCGGTGGGCCTGGACATCGCGCTCGGCGTGGGTGGCCTGCCGCGCGGGCGGGTGATCGAGATCTACGGACCCGAGTCGTCGGGCAAGACCACGCTGACCCTGCAGGCGATTGCCGAGGCCCAGCGGGCCGGCGGCGTCTGTGCCTTCATCGACGCGGAGCACGCGCTGGACGTCGGCTACGCCCGCAAGCTGGGCGTCCGCATCGAGGATCTGCTGGTCTCGCAGCCCGATTGCGGCGAGCAGGCGCTGGAGATCGCCGACAAGCTGGTGGGCAGCGGCGCCGTCGACCTGATCGTGATCGACTCGGTGGCGGCGCTGGTCCCCCGGGCCGAAATCGAAGGGGAGATGGGCGACGCCCACATGGGCCTGCAGGCCCGCCTCATGAGCCAGGCCCTGCGCAAGCTCACCGCGGCCACCGTGAAGAACGACACCGCCGTGGTCTTCATCAACCAGCTCTGTACACCTGAGCAACGCCGGATCTGCCCTGTGCTGCGAGCAAGAGTCGGGCTTCGATGCGCTCGGGCCCTATTTTTACGGCGTTTTCGTCCTTGGCCAAGACGGCTCGGACGATATCACGGCGATCCTCAGGTGTCGCAAAACTGAGCTTTTGCCGGAGGTCCTCGAGCGCAGCCCGGAGCACGTTGGCGGTCGCGTCTCTGGAGGGGCGGTCACGGAGGGCGGCCTTGGCGGCGCCGATCGACTGCTTCACCGCGGTCCGATCCTTGGACAGACGAACCAGTTCCTTGTCGAGGACCGAGTCGGTGATGAGTCCGCGTCCGAAGCGCTCGAGGAGGATTTCTTCTGCGCGGACCAGTTGCTTCTGCTTTGCCTCAAGGCGAGGAAGCTCCTTCGGGTCGGGCCCCGTTTCTGATTCCCTGACGCACTCCGCGACGGCCCTCTCGAGGTGGTCTTCACGAATGACGGAGGTGACGATTGCCTCCCAGAACTTTGCGTCCACTGTGTCGGAGCGAAGCATCGGTAGTGAACACGCCCGACCTGATTGCGGTGGTGTCCGTCGCTTCGAGCAGATGTAGTAAAAGTTGCGCCTTTTCTTTTCCCCTGTCGTCCAAGAGCCGGTCGAGCAGCAGCCGATTCGAGCGCCGCAAACACCACAGGTCGAGATGCCCTGCAGGAGGTACTGGTGGGGGTTTCGCAGTTGGCCACGATGACCAGCTCGGAGGAGAGCGGCGTCCGCCTTCGCATGGAGTTCATCGGTCACGATTGGCGGCACGGGCACGCTCAGTCCCCGTGTCTTGTCCGCCATCCAGCGACCGAGATAAGTGCGCGCGCGGACGATCTGGTGAACGCGCTCGCGGATCCAATAGCCAGGCGGTCGGCTTCCTGACTTACTCGGTCGAGAACGAGGGACGGCGCGCGCTTGGAGATCGCGTGCGATGGCGTCGCATGTCTCTCCTTCCGAAACTCGCGTGAAGATTTCGACCACGATTGGGCCAAGCTCCGGATCGATGCTCCACTCCGCGGTTGCGCGTTCGTAGAGATACCCGAATGGAGTGGGACCGGATGGCTTCTTGCCCTTGCGAATCGCCTCGTCCTTGCCCCGGCAGATCCGCTCTCGGTGCTTTCGATTCGCCTCGGCGGCAAAGTAGGTCCCAAGGCTCGACATCAGATCTCCCACCGAGGAGCGAAGGTCGAGGAGCTGGCCAGTGGAGGAGATCGCCAACTGCACCCCGGCACGCTGAAACGCACCAAGCACCTCGCCGCGTTCCTGAAGATCTTCGGACCGAGTGAGCCGATCCATGTCTACGATGACGACGACGTCAAAGAGACCGAGAGCGGCGTCGTGGATCAGGCGCGTGAACGAGGTGCGCTTGGAGAGAAAGCCCTCCATAGCCGTCCGGCCATCATCGACGTAGGTGCCTGCTGGCTTGGCCAGAATCCAGCCGCGTGAGGCGATGAACGCCGGGAGGGTCGTGATCTGGGAGGCGATCGTCTGACGATCGCGCTGGGCTACCGATGACACCCGGGCGTAGATGACGGCTCTAAGAGCGGACGGTGCCGCATCACTGGCCATGGCGGGAGGCGATCCGTTTAAGAATGCGCGTGAGCTCTGCGAGCGCGTTGTCATCGTCAGTGTGGGTGAAGACAAGTTTGAGTCTAAGAGGGTGTCCTACAGGAGGATCGCGTGAAATCAACACGGAGCGAGGCGCCGGAGCATAAGGCGAGTCATACAAAGCTTGATGTCACTTTCACTCGACGCAATCGTTCGCTCGAATTCCTTTGCCAGAAGTCTGAACC
>DASRLC010000545.1:0-26617 GCA_035648655.1 Polyangia bacterium | reverse complement strand
CGGCCAGCCCCACCTTCACCGAGATGGCCAAGCGGATCGAGATCGCCTGAGGGGGCGCGATCGGGCGGGTTGGTCGATCGACCACGCGATCTCGCGTCTACGGCAGGATGGGCGCCGCCAACACGTCGGCCGGCGGCGGATCGCAACTGAGCGATTCGAGAAAAGCCACCAGCGCGGCCTGCTCGTCGTCGGTCAAGTAGAGCGGCTTGAACGAAGCCGCCGGCGCACCCGGCGTGTCCTGATCCGCGATGCCCTGGCTGTAGTGCCACACGACGTCCGCCAGCGTGGCGATCGATCCGTCGTGCATGTAGGGCGCCGTCAACCCGGCGTTGCGCAAGCTCGGCGTGCGGTAGGCCCCGAGTGGGATCGTGCTCAGGTCGGCCATGTTGTAAGACGCGGTGGGCGCCACGTCGGTCGTGTCGTCGCTCCAGATCGAGTCGCGCCGGAAGCCGTTGGCCTGCAGCTTCTGGATGCCGTCGCGCGCGCCCCAGGGTAGGCAGTTCTTGGGACCGCTTGGGTTGGTGCTGCTGACCGGCGAGCAATCACAGATGGTGCCAATCGCACAATCCTCTTCCTTCGGTACCCCCTCGCCGGTCTGGCCCACGCCGACGTTGTGGAACTGATCGTCGGAGAAGAGCGGCGTGTTGTGGCAGTCGCTGCAGCCGGCCTTGTGGACGAACAGCTGCGCGCCCACCTTGGCCTGGTCCGAGATCTGGGTGGACGAGTCGCCGTTACCCGCCGCCAGATCGGCGGCCCAGCGATCGAACGGCGAGGCGCCCATCACCAGGGTCGCCTCGTAGGCGGCGATGGCCTTGCCGAAGTTGACCAGGATCTGGGTGATGGCGGTTTGATCGGCCGCCGCCATGCAATCGAAGGCGTCGCCGAACGGCTCGGTGGCGTCGCCGCTCTGGCAGCCCGCGACCTTCCCCGGTTTTCCTTGGAGCGGGAACTGCGGCCAGCAACCGGTGGCGCCGGTGGTCGTCGAGGTGACCTGCCGGCAGGTGGCGGGACAGGCGCCACCGACCAATGTGCACTGGCCGCTGCCGTCCAGCGTCGCCTGCAGGGCCGACGACGTTCCCGTCATCGGCAACGGATTGTCGGTGAAGACCGCTTGATAAGCCGGGCCGTATAGATCCGAGATCAGCCAGGCCGTGTGCAGCCGGTTGCCGTTGGTGGTGAGCACGTTCTCGTTGTCGGCCACCGCCTGTGCCCACAGCGAATCGACGCGGCCGTTCCAAAGGTGCAGGTTGTAGAAAGCCGAATTGAAGGTGGTGAGCGCGTTGTTGTAGGTCCAACCGGCGCCGACCGAAACGTCGCCCGGCGTGTTGGCCGGATCGGCGCCGACGTGACCGGCGGTGTGGCAGGTGATGCACGCGACGCCTACGTTCTGTCCGGCTGGTGCCCGGCCAAACGGCATCGGCCGATTGAGCGCGTCGAGCACCGTCGACGGCCCCGAAAAGCGGGTGTCGAAATAGAGCTGCTTGCCGAGCGCGGTCGCGCCCGGATCGGTCGAGTAGCGGTTCGAGGTGTCGACCGGCGCCACCGTCGGCATGTTGGCGAGCGCCGTTACGCGGGCGAGATCGACGTTGTCCCAACCGCAGCTCTGTTGGCCGCACAGGAAATCGCCCGCACCGTGACAGCCGACAGCCGCGAGACAGATCGCGACGCAGACCGGTGTCAATCCAACGACAGCTCCATGACGTTCTCGCATCGTGGTCTTTGCGCTCCCGCTTGTCCTTTCGGCCGCGCCCGACGGGCACTTGAGCGGTCCACGTGTCGATGGTTTACCGACGGTGGCGGTGATGTCGGAGACTCGTCGGCTAGGAGTTGTATCCGAAGATACCGACGCACCGAGCGCAGTTAAGTTTCACTCTTCCGGGTCGATGTTTCCCGATCCCCCGTGCCCCTCTCTTCGAGACCGTTTTCCGCCGCCAGCTCGAGCGCGACGGAATTTGTCCAGGGCGGCTCGTTCCCCAGTTGCGGATCTCCAACCCGATGACGAACACCACCGACGCGCGACCGCCGATCTGGCGCCTGGGGCGCGCCGAGTTGCCGGGGTTCGCGCTGGCCTCGGCGCTCGGCGGCGCGGCGCTGCTGGCGCAGCGGATCATCCCGCGCCGGCTCGCGTTGCCCGACGTCCTCGTCGCGCTGATTCTGGGATCGGCGGTGGTGAACTCGCCGCTCTCGCGCTGGCTGGGCCTGGCCGCCCACGATCGCGGCCGCAACCGCTTCGGCTCGGGCCTCAACTTCGTCGGCAAGACGGTCCTGCGCCTGTCGGTGGTGCTGATGGGCCTGCGCATCGAGGCGCATCTGTTCGAATCCCGGCAGCTGCTGGCGATCGGCTTGGCGCTGGTCGCGGCGATCCCGACCACCTTCTTCGTCACCCACGCGCTGGCCATCCCGCTGCGGGTGCCGCGGCGGCTGGCCGATCTGGTGGCCGCCGGCACGATGATCTGCGGCGCCTCGGCCGTGAACGCCGTCGCGCCGGTCATCGGCGCGCGCCGCCAGGAGCAAGGGGTCGCGCTGGCCACCATCTTTCTTTACAGTGCCGTGGCGCTGGTGGCGTTTCGCTTGGTGGCCTCCGCCGTCGGGCTCTCACCGCACCAGGGCGGGATCTGGAGCGGACTAGCGGTCAACGATCTCGCCAGCGCCGTCGCGGTCGGAGCCCAGATGGGCCCCGGCGGGGCCGAGATGGCGGCGGTGAGCAAGTCGGCGCGAATCATCATGTTGGCGCCGGTCCTGATCCTGTTCTCGCTCTATCGGACGAACGGCGCGGCGCCCTACGACATCCGGCGCACGGCGGTCGGGCACATCCCCAAGTTCGTGATCGGCTTTCTCGGGTTGGCGCTGGCCCGGGCCGGTGGCGACACGCTCTTCGGGGCGGCGCCGACCTGGCGCGGGCTGTTGGTGGTCGATAAGGAGCTGGTCGCCTTCGCGACCGTGACCGTCTCGGCCGGCATCGGGCTGCACCTGGAGATCAAAGGCCTGCTGGCGGCCGGCGTACGCTCGGTTGCGCTCGGCGCCGTTTCGGCTGCCACGATGAGCGGTTTGACGCTGGCGTTGCTGACGCTGGCGATCCGGGGCTCTCGGCTTCAGCTGCTCGTGACCTGTGCCGCGTCGATGGCCGGCTCGTTCGCGCTCTGGCAGTTGGCGCAGCGGGCCCGCAGCGCCTTCCGTCCTTCGGTCGGCTTCACGCGGCGCCGGACGATCACCGCGGGTGCCGAACCGGCGCTGGCGGCCCTGACGGCCAGCGGCGCCCACAGCTCCCCGAGCGGGGAGTACCCGGCCTCATGAGCTTTCAACCCGTATCGAAACCCCGCCATCGCGTGACCAGGAGGACATCAATATGAGAGGCACGAGATCGATCGAGGTCGGTCAGGGATTCAAGGCGCTCGCGTTGGCGGCCGCGTTGGTCGGCTGCACGGAGGCCGGTCAGCCTGCCGTCGAGCAGCAGACCAGCGACGTCTCTTTCGCCGGGTCGAGCAGCTTCGATCCGTTCGTACTCCCGATTCGGGCGACGGTCGTCGCGGACGGCATCCCGGGCGCCGGCGCCATCACGCAGGTGGGAACCTTCCACCGCGGCAACCCCCTGCACGACAAGCCGGCTCTGGCGGCATCGGCCGCACCCGGCATGATCCTCGACCCCAGCCGCCTGCTGGTGGCCAGCTCCTCCAGCTTCGGCGCCACGCTCTCGCGGCCCGCCGAAGCGCCGGGTGCCGTGCTCTCGCTCGACGTCGCCGACGGTCCGGTTTCCGTGCCGCCCACGTTTGCGACCGCCGGCGGTCAGGCCGCCACCTCCGACGGGCACGCGCAGATCTACGCCAATCAGGACGCGGCATTTCTAAACAGCCTCACCACGCCCGGCGCCGTGACCGCCGCGCTCCCGTCGTCCAGCCTGCCGCTCGGCATCTCCATCAACCGCGGTTTCGGCCGACCCTGGATCGCCAATGCCCCCACCGGCGCCTCGGGCGCCGGAACCATCACGGTCGACGATCCGAACGGCGCGCCGCTGGCCGGAGCACCCTCCCCCGTGGCGGGCGGCGTCTTCTCGGGAGACGCCACCAACCGCAATGCCGCCTCGACCGAGGGGCTCGATCACGGGGCGGTCGCGACGGCGCTGCTCATGAAGGCGCCCGACGGCACCGGCAAGGCCGTCTTTCTGGCGGCCGAGGCCGACGGCAGCATCGTCCAGGTCAACGTCCTCAAGGGCCTGGATGGCCTGGCTCCGGCGGGCACCTTCGCGCCGCTCACCAACCTGAGCGTGGCGGCCACCCAGTCGACCGCCGACGGCGCGATCACGCGCGTCGGTTTGGCGTTCAACTGGGCGCCCACGCGCATCGCCTACGTGACCGATCCGCTTCGCGATCGGGTCGTGGCGCTGGACCTGAGCGACGACGGAACGATGTTCCAGGCCGGTCCGCCACGCGCCATCGAATCGCGCTGGTTCCATCATCCCATCGACATCGCGGGGGCCGTGCCCGAGGTCGCCAGCGACAACTTCGCCAGCAACACCACCCTCGCGGTGGGGTCCGATCTCTACGTGCTCAACCGCGGCGACAACAGCATCGTCCGCATCACCCAGAGCGGCAGGTTTGTCGACGCACGCCGGGTGACCGCCAATCTGCCGCCGTTCCGGGTCAACGGCCTGGCCGTCTCCGAGAACGCGCAGACCATCTGGGTCACCGTTGTCATGGCGGGCGGCCGTGGCGCGGTCCTGCAGCTCCCTGCCTTCGGAGCGGGATTCATCACGCCGAGCATGGTCGAGCATGCCAGTCGGGCCGGAGTGACCGACCCGGTCGGCATGGGCGCCGACATGTTCGCCACCGACCTGTCACCGTTTCAAGGCGTCGGGCCGCTCTTCAACGGGCGGGCCTGCGCCGATTGTCACAACACTCCGATCAACGGCGGAATGGGCGCCACGCCGGCGACCTTCGTGACGCGCGTCGGGCAGATCACGGGCGGCGTGTTCGATCCGCTGATCGGCGAAGGTGGGCCGGTCGCGCGCGCCCACTCGATCTCCGAGCTGGGTTTCTTCTGTGGGCTGCCCACCGGTGTGCCGCCACGGGCCAACGTCACCTCGCTGCGCAGCGCGATGACGCTCCGGGGGACCGCGCTCATCGACTTCGTCCAAAACAGCGACATCCTGGCGGCGCAGGCGGCCGAGCCGGCCGAGGTGCGCGGAACGCTCAACATATTGGCCGACGGGCGGCCCGGCCGCTTCGGCTGGAAGGCGCAGTTCACCAGCTTGGTCGAGTTCATGGGCGACGCCTTCACCCATGAGATGGGCGTGACCAACCCGCTGGTTCCGAACGACGAGGAACAAGGCTGCGGCGCTTCGTTCCTGAAGCCCGAGATCGACGCGCTCCCCGTCGAGGCCGTAACCGCCTTCATGGGGACCCTCGATCCGGACGTCCCCGATCCGACCTGCCTGGCGTCGGCGGGCGCGACCACCTTCACCAGCCTCGGATGCGCCGGCTGTCACACGCCGTCGTACCCCGGCCCCACGCGCACGATCAATCTCTACTCGGATCTGTTGCTGCACGACATGGGCCCCGCCATGAACGATCAGTTCACGGCCGGCCTGGCAAGCGGGAGCGAATGGCGAACCGCGCCGCTGTGGAAGGTGGCCGATCGCGTCCACTTCCTGCATGACGGGCGCGCCACCACGATCTCCGCCGCCATTGCGGCCCACGGTGGCCAGGGCGCCGCGGCGGCCGCCGGCTTCGCCGCACTGGACGCGCCGACGCAACAGTCCCTGCTGGCCTTCCTCAGCTGCATCTAAGGCCGCGCGTCCCCCTCCGAAACGGCAGCCCTCCGTGCCCGACAATTGGCGCCCATCCGAACTGCATCGGGTGGGCGCTTCTTGCTTCATTGCCGCTTGCCCCAACATTCTCGCGGCCTCCCATTCAACACCCGCCTACCAGCGCGTTAGCCCCATTACTCATCAGAACAACCAAGTACTCGCAGGCTTTTCATTCGGCCGCGCGCCGTGGGTGCGCGGCCCCCGATCGCTTCAGTCTTCTTCGATCAAACCGATAGTCAAGTCTCTCGGAACACCGAAACCAGCGACGGAGATCGATAGCCGTTCGCTGTTGGTTCCGCGGGAGGATTGATGAAGAGAGCTCATCGACAGACCGCCGGGCGCCTGACCATGATCTCCGCGCTCCTGATATTTCTTCCCCAGCTCCTCTCCGCGTCCGCCGGAGCCGCGCCGGCCGACGCCGCGCCCACGACGCCGTCTGCCTCTCCGGCCGACGGGCCGGCCCCGGTCGAGAGTGCGCCGGCCGCCGAAGACGCGCCCAACTTGGTCCTTCCCGACGACAGCGCCGATGCGCCGATCGATCCGATCGCCAAGATCGCCGAGCTCGAGGCCCGCCTCGATCAGATGCAGTCGCTGGTGACCGGGCGGCAACCGCGCGTGGTGGTGGGCGGATACATCGATCTTGGCTTCTTCGTTCCCGAGGGCAACGGCTCGGGGATCATCCGCGATCAGGGCAACCTGCTCTTCCCGCAGTACGCCGGCAAATACGGATGGGTTTTCCTGGGCGACATTCTTTCGACCGCCGTCAACTCGCGGGGCGAGGTGGCCGACCTCGGCGATCCGACCGGCGCGCCCCCCCGTTTCGACAGCATTCATTCCGGCGGCGCGCCCGGCTTCATCGCCAACGAGATCAACCTCAACCTCAACTCCGGACTGGGCCCGACCGCCATCGCCACCGCGAGCGTCAACTTCACGCCGCGCAGTGGTTCGAACTTCAGCCTGGGCGACGTGTTCGACGCCGACATCGCGCAGCTCGAGTGGATGCCGACCCGATCGCAGAAGACCTCGATCTTCGTCGGCAAGTTCGACTCGGTGTTGGGCATCGAGTACCGCGATCGCAAATCGAACCAGCGGTTCGGCATCACGCCCTCGCTCATCGCCCGTTACACGACCGGCACCGCGCTGGGCGTCAAGGTGCGGTCGAAGTTCGGCCCCGACGATCTGCTGGTGCTGGCCGGCTCGGTCACCAACGGCTCCTTCACGCAGGAGCAGTTTCACTTCTACGACGAGATCGACACCAATCTCGGCAAGACCGCCAGCGGACGGGCCTCGATCCACCCGCCCATCCCGCTCGACATGGAGCTGGGCGTCTCCGGCTCGGATGGCCCACAGGATCGTTCCCCCAACGATGGCGGCTACATGTGGTTCTGGGGTGTCGACTACCAACTCCACCTGCGGCGCGTCGACCTGAAGGCGCAATACCTGCGGGGCGGAGCCCCCGGCGATCCGGCCAACGACGTCTACGGCCTGCAACTCCACGGCGGAGGCTACGTCGAGGTCGACTGGATGCTCTTACCGTACTTTGGCCTGCTCGGCCGCGCCGAGTACCGCGACGCCTTCGTTTGGCTGGGCGATCCCAACGCCCCGGGCGGCGCCGACCGCGCCTACCTCACCAAGTCCTGGCGCGGGACGTTCGGCGTCCACGTCAACTTCAGTGATCGGATCGCGCTCAAGGCTGAATATCTCCACAACGGGGAGTACGGCGGCATTCCGCAGATCAAGAACGACGTGTTCACCTCGTCGTTGGTGCTGATGTACTGATGGCCGCAACCAACGTTTCACGAAGCGGAGCATGAGATGAGATATCCCAAACCGTTCCTGACGAGCCTGCTGGTCGGCCTCGCCGTGGCGCAGCTGGCGTTGCCGGTCTGGGCCGAGGACAAAGGCGAGCGGGCCTTGGACGGGCCGCCGAGCCGCGCCGAGTTCAACAAGTTGCAAAACGACGTCCGCGAGCAGCGGCAGCTCATCATCCAGATGCTGCAGACCGAGCAGCAGCGCTACGACATGTTGCTGCACCTCATGCAGGGACAGGGCGGCGGCACCCCACTGGTCGGCGCACCCGGCGCACCGGAGCCTGCTGAAACGCCGGCAGCCGCCGACAAGCCGGCCAAGAAGAGCCCGGCGGTCGCCGCCGTCGATCACCGCACCGGCGCCATCGAGGGCAAGGTGACCGTCAACGGCGGCGGGATCGATAACGTCTATGTCTACGTCGAGAACGTCAAGAGCCCCATGGCCCATCACAAGTCGATCGAGATCCGGCAGGAGAATCGACAGTTCAGCCCGCGCGTCGCCGTCGTTCAGTCGGGCACCAGCGTCGTGTTCCCCAACTTCGACGCGATTTACCACAACGTGTTCTCGAACTCGCCGCACAACAGCTTCGATCTCGGGACCTACCAAGCGGGTGACAAACCGCGCACGGTCACCCTGACGGGCTCAGGCGTGGTGGACGTCTTCTGCAACATCCACCAGAAGATGAGCGCCAAGATCCTGGTCGTCCCCAGCGTCCTTTTCACCAAGGTGCGCCCCGACGGAACGTTCGTGATCGAAAACGTCCCGGCCGGGCAGCGCCGACTGGTGGCTTGGAGCCCGGAGACCAAGCCGCAGCAGCAGCGCGTGACCGTGAATGGCCCCAGGACCGAGGTGACCTTCTCACTGCAGCACGAGGAGCCGGCGGCCCATCCCAACAAACTGGGTCAGGCCTACGGCTCGTACAAAGACTGATCGGGCAACGACGACCGGCCAAGGGATAGGCATGCACAGAACCAGGCTGCTGACAGGCATCGTGCTCATCGCCGCCGCGACGGCGGCGGTCGTGTTCGCGTTGCGAACGGCCGTCGGCGATGAGGCGCGTGCCCAGGCGGCGCTACTGGCCGCCGCCCGCCACGACGCGGCGACCCGCGACGATGACGAGCGCCGCGCGGCCGAGGCACGCGTTTCCGCGGCCGCCGAGCTCCAGCCGCTCGAGTCCGCGGTCCGCGATCGGGTCGACGGCGCCACGCTGCTCGATCTGTTCGACAACGAAGAGTGGTGGCGGTCTTACCGCGCCGAGTTCCCGCTGGTCCGCGTGGTTTCGGGCGATGGCCCGATCGCCGTGCGGGGACCCGAGATCGGGACGGCCGGCGAAGATCTGGTGCGCCTGGCGCGCAAGCAGCGGCTCGGCTCGGTGGTCGTCTCGATCGGCGATCGCAGCTACGTCCTGGCCGCTGTGCGCCTATCGGCCAGCCCCGAGCGCGAGCCGGTGCTGCTGCTCGGCCGTCCGCTGGCACCCATGGCGGCCGTCCCCGCGCCCGTCACTGGCCTGCCGCATTTCGCCGATCATCCTGGGATCTGGGGCCTGGCGATCGCCTTGGGCCTGGGCGGGTTGGGCCTGGTGATCGCGGGACGCCGCCGGCACGAGGCGGGTGTGATCCCGCAGCCCGTCACCCACGAGCCGACCTCCAAGTTCGGGACGCCGGCCCGCCCGCGCGCGGTGGTCGGATCGTTCACCACGCCGGTCACCACCCCGTCCCACGCGCGCGGACCACTCAATGACGGCAAAGCCATGAGCATTCCCAGCCCGACCAGCTCATCGCTGCCCGCAGTTTCGCTGTCGAAGTCGTCGCCCTCGATGCCCCGGCCGCCGATCCCATCGTCAGCGCCCAAGCCGCAGCCGACGGCCGCTCCGGCCGAGGTGGGCGCGCTGTTCGGCCGCTATCGCCTGGTCGATCGTTTGGGCGAGGGCGGCATGGCCGAGCTTTTCATTGCGGAGGCCAGCGGCGTCGAAGGGTTCACCCGCCACTTCGTGCTCAAACGCCTCCGCCCCGAGCTGGCGCGCGACAAGGAAGCGGTGGCTCAGTTCATCGACGAGGCGCGGCTTCAAGCCGGCTTGGTGCACTCGAACATCGTGCCGGTGTTCGACTTCGGCGTGGTGGGCGGCGAGTACTTCATGACCCAGGAGTACATCGTCGGGCGCGACCTGGCCAAGCTGGTGAGCCGACAATCCGAGCTCGGCACCGAGGGGTTGCCGGAGGCCCTCGCCTACTACATCGCGCACGAGACGCTGCAGGCACTGGCCTACGCGCACGAGCGACACGACAACACCGGCTCCCACATGGGAATCGTCCACCGCGACGTCTCGGTCGGGAACGTCATGGTCTCGTTGCAAGGCGAGGTCAAGCTCTCCGACTTCGGGATCGTCAAATCGAATCGCCGTGTCAGCAAGACGCAGGTCGGAATGGTGAAGGGCAACGCCAACTTCATGTCCCCCGAGCAGGCCCGCGGTCAGACGGTCGATCACCGCAGCGATCTGTTCTCGCTCGGGCACGTGCTGCACTACTGCCTGACTGGCCGCCTCATCTACTCGGGCGACAACGATCTGGACGTCCTGTACCGGGCGGCCAACGGCATCACGCCCGAGGATCTGATCGAGATCCGCAAGCTCCCCGATCCGGCCGGCAGCGTTCTCGAAAAGGCGCTGGCCCTCGATCCGGCCCAGCGCTTCCAATCGGCCAGCGAGTTTGCCGACGCGCTCGCCGCGCACATCGGAGCCGGAAAGGGCGGGACCGCCAAGCTGATGCAGCGTCTCTTTGCCGAAGAGATCCGGCGCGAGACGACCTCGGCCGTCGGCTAACGCGGCAAGGACGGCGGCGGCCGATCGATGCCGCTGGTCCAGGACGGCGGATCGCTGGCCGGGAACGACTCCATTCCCGCCTCGTCGATGTCCTCGTCGGTCGAGATCAGATCCTTCTCGGTCAGCACCAAGGTCTTGGCGGCGTCTTCCATGTGGACCACGTCCTCGAGGACCAGGTCCTCGTCGATCGGCCATATGACGCCAGAACCCCCGGCATCGGGATTGATTTTGGCGTTCCTGGATCTGGGACCAATTTGATAATTTTCAATCATCGTCATTCTCCCGACGCGCCCAACAATGGTCGCGACTGCGTTGAATTGCACTGGCCATGCCATCGCTCACCCGCGCAACGGTACGACCGGTTGGCCGGCTCAACCGATCCGACGCCGTGACGAGCTTCCGGGTAGCTCGTCCCCGGGCGGTAACATCGGGCCGCCGTATCGCGCTCGGGCGCCCGACGCCTACCTTCCAGGAATGATATCCGCGCCGAAAGGGGTCGCTGGCCGCCCGGCGCGGCGGCCGAGCCTGCGACAGGCGTGGCGCGCTCCGGCCCAAGAGGTCCCGACCCTGGTCAATGTGCAGGCCCCGACGGCCCACTGAGCGGCCGCGACTGCGGTAGGGTTGGCTGCGCATGCCCAAAGAGCTGGAGATCTCGGTGGTTCGGGTACGAGGCGCCTCGGCGGACCCCGCGCGCGACTGGCTGGCGGTCGAGCGCCCACTGGAGATTCGCGCCCGCTCGGGCGGCACGGTGCGCGTCATCTCGACCACCATGCGGACGCCCGGCGAGGATCGCGAGCTGGCGGCCGGCTTTCTGTTCGCCGAGCGGGTCATCACCGATGGCCGCCAGATCCGAGCGCTCGAGACGGTCGATGAAGACACGGTGGTCATCGAGCTTTCGCCAGAGGCCGACGCCGCGCTGGAGACCGCTCGGCGCCCCTTCGTGACCAGCGGCGCCTGCGGCGTCTGCGGGCGCACCGATCTCAAGGCGCTGCTGGCGGTTCCGGGCGGCGCGCGTTCGGACGGCGCCCCGCGCATCGAAATCTCGACCGTCCACGCGCTCCCGGCGGCCTTGCGAGCGGCGCAGGCCACCTTCGCGCGGACGGGAGGCCTGCACGGCGCCGGGCTCTTCACGCCGGCTGGAGCGACTCTGGCGGTGGCCGAAGACGTGGGACGCCACAACGCGGTCGACAAGCTGATGGGATCGTTCATTTGGCGACGGCGGCTGCCCGACCCGGACAGCGTCCTGGTGGTCAGCGGACGCGCCAGCTTCGAGTTGGTGCAGAAGGCCGCGGTAGCCGGCATCGCGGTGATGGTGGCCGTCGGCGCGCCGTCGAGCCTGGCGGTCGAGATCGCGCGCGGCGCCGGGATGACGCTGCTCGGTTTCGTGCGCAACGGCGGCTTCAATATTTATTGCGGCGCCGAGCGCGTCGCGATGGCGCGCGGCCCAGCGCTCAAAGCCACTTCTGAAGGGAGCTCGGATGTCGGATACGCCTGAGGATCCCAACAGTGCGCCAGGCCAGGCCCAGGACCCCCGGCCGACCGCGGTCGACGCCCATCTGGCCAAAGGGGCGCCCGGCGACCAGCCCCCCATCGAAAGACGTCCCGCCAAGATCGGTCGCCGGGAGCGGAGCGCGGCCGGGTTCACATCGATCTGGGAGACGGTTCACCGCGGCGTGCGCGACATGGGCGTGGGGCGCGGACTGCGCACCCTGACTACGATAAATCAGAAGGACGGCTTCGACTGTCCGAGCTGCGCCTGGCCGGATCCCGACGGCGAGCGCCGGGCCGCCGAGTTCTGCGAGAACGGCGCCAAGGCCGTCGCCAGCGAGGCGATGAAGGCCCGCGCCACGCCGGACTTCTTCGCCCGACATTCGATCGCCGACCTGCTCGCGCAGAGCGACTTCTGGATGGATCAACAAGGGCGGCTCACCCACCCGATGATCCGCCGCCCGGGCGCCGCCCACTACGCGCCCATCCCCTGGCAGGAGGCCTTCGATCTGATCGGCGGCCAGCTGAGCGCGCTCGAATCCGCGGACCAGGCGTCGTTCTACACCTCCGGCCGGGCCAGCAACGAGGCCGCCTTCATGTACGGCCTGTTCGCGCGGATGCTCGGCACCAACAACCTGCCCGATTGCTCGAACATGTGCCACGAGTCGAGCGGCGCCGGCCTCACCCAGACCATCGGCATCGGCAAGGCGACCGTCAAGATCGAGGACTTCTCCTACGCCGACAGCATCTTCGTGATCGGCCAGAACCCCGGCACCTGCCACCCACGCATGCTGACCGAGCTGCAGAAAGCCGCGCGCAACGGCTGCAAGATCGTGAGCGTCAACCCGCTGGCCGAGACCGGCATGCTCCGCTTCAAGAACCCGCAAGAGCCGCTCGGCCTGCTCGGCCGCGGCACCGCCATCGCCTCGCTCTTCCTGCCGGTGCGGGTCAATGGCGACGTCGCGCTCCTCAAGGGAATCATGAAGGAGATGCTGGAAGCCGATCGGCGCAGCGGCGGCCAGGTCTTGGCCCACGACTTCATCGCGCACCACACCGAAGGGTTCGATGCGCTGGCCGCCGATCTGGAGGCCGAGGGCTGGGACCGCATCGTCGCGGGCAGCGGCGTCTCGCGCGAGCTGATTCGCCAGGCCGCCGAGATCGCCGCCGCTTCCGAGCGGATGATCTGCTGCTGGGCGATGGGGATCACCCAGCACGAAAACGGCGTGGCCAACGTGCAGAGCATCGTCGACTTCGCGCTCTTGCGCGGTCAGATCGGCCGACGCGGCGCGGGCCTCTGTCCCGTGCGCGGCCACAGCAACGTGCAGGGCGATCGCACGGTGGGCATCTGGGAGAAGATGAGCGCAGAGTTCATGGATGCGCTCGGCAAGGAGTTCGACTTCTCGCCGCCTAAAAAACACGGCCTCGACACCGTGCGCACCATCCAGGCCATGCACGAGGGGAAGGTGAAGGTCTTCGTCGGTCTGGGCGGCAATTTCCTGAGCGCGGCGCCCGACACCCACTACACCGCCGAAGCGATGCAGCGCTGCCGGCTGACCGTACAGATCGCCACCAAGCTCAACCGGGGCCACCTCATCACCGGCGAGCAGGCGTTGATTCTGCCGTGTCTCGGGCGCACCGAGCGCGACGTCCAGGCCGGCGGGGAGCAGTTCGTGACCGTCGAAGACACCACCGGCGTGGTACACGCCTCGCGCGGCGTCCTCGAACCCGCGTCCGAGCACCTGCGCAGCGAGCCGGCCATCATCGGCGGCATCGCCACCGCCGCCTTGGGCGCCAAGAGCAAGGTGGCCTGGCAGGCCCTGGTCGACGACTACGATCGGGTGCGGACCCACATCGAGCACGTGGTTCCCGGCTTCACCCAGTACAACCGCCGCGTCCGCGAGCCGGGTGGTTTCTACCTGCCGAACGGGCCGCGCGAGGGGAGCTTCACCACCCCGTCCAAGCGGGCGCATTTCACGGTCCATCCGATCGCCGACCACAAGTTGGTTCCGGGCCAGCTGCTGCTCACCACGCTGCGCAGCCACGATCAGTTCAACACCACCATCTACGGCGAGGACGATCGTTACCGCGGCGTTTTCGGGGGCCGGCGGGTGGTCTTCCTGAACGCCGAAGACATGAAGGAACGGGGGATCGAGAAAGATCAGGCGGTCGATCTGGTGAGCCACTTCGACAGCGAGCGACGGCACGCCGCGCGGTTCCGCGCCGTCCCCTACGAGATCCCCCGCGGCTGCGCGGCGGCCTACTACCCGGAGACCAACCTGCTGGTCCCCATTCGCGACGTGGCCGCCGGCAGCAACCAGCCCGCCTCGAAGTCGATCGTCATCACGCTGGAAGCATCCGCGCCGATGTCGGCCTCGGCCTGAGCCGGGTCGTCCGCGCCCGGTTCCGGATCAGTGCGCGTTGGTCCGCGCCTTGCGGCCCAGCACCGTCAGCAGGATGATCTTGAGGTCCCAGAAGAAGCTCCAGTTGTTGATGTACTCCAGATCGTGCTCGACGCGCTTCTTCATCCAGCCCACGGTCGGGGTTTCGCCGCGCCAGCCATTGACCTGCGCCCAACCGGTGATGCCGGGCTTCACCTTGTGCCGCAGCATGTAGTTGGGGATGAGGGAGCGGTACTGCTCGTTGTGGGCCACCGCGTGCGGTCGCGGACCGACGATCGACATCTCGCCGGTCAGCACCTGCAGGAATTGCGGCAGCTCGTCCAACGACATCCGCCGCAAGAAGCGACCGAGGGCCGTCACCCGCGGGTCGTTTTTCTGCGCCTGCGCGATGCTGGCGCCGTCCTCGCAGACGGACATGGTGCGGAACTTCAGAATGCGGATCTCCTTGCCGTTGAGGCCGTAACGGCGCTGGCGAAACAGCACCGGGCCCGGCGAGGTCAGCTTGACCAGCAGGGCGATGATCGCCAGCGGAATGGCGATGATGACCAGGATGAGCGAGCCGGCCAGGATGTCCTCCACCCTCTTGAGCCAGGCCAGACCACCACGAAACGGGGTGTCGTGAATGCTGAGAATCGGCGAGTTGCCGACGGCGGTCCAGCGCCCACACAGCATGTCGTACGAAAGAAAATCGGCCACCAGGTGCACCGTGGCGGTGGTGTTGGACAGCGCGCGCACGAGATCGCTGATGCGCTCCTCGGCCCGCATCGGCAGCGCCACGTACACCACGTCGATGAGGCCGGCGCGGCAGGCGCCGATCAGATCCGCGCTGCCCCCGGCGTACTGGCACGGGGCCTTCGCGAACACGTGCCGGCGTTCTTCGCTCCGATCGTCGAAGATCCCGACGATCTTGAGCCCCAACCAGGAACGATCTCGGATCTGCTCGCACAGCCGCTCGGCGCTGGGCGTGGCCCCCGCGATGGCGACCGCCCGCAGATTTTTGCCGCTGGCCCACAGCGCCCGGATGACGGCGTGGACCACCATCCGCCAGGCGCACAGGCCGAGCGGCGCACCCAGCAGCCAGCCGAAAAAGATGACGCGGGAGAAGTGCGTCGAGGTCTTGGTGGCGAAGAGCAGGAAGGTCAGCGCGCTGGCCGTCACCAACCAGGACCAGACCACCGGTTTGGCCTCGGTGACGAAGTGCTCGGAACTCCAAGCACGATAGACGCCCAACAGCTCGGCGGAGATGCTGAACACGACGAGAGCGAAGACGGTGGCGTTCCCCATCTCGTGCGTCCACGGCTGCTTGTAGAGCCGGCAGGCAATTCCGTGCGCCAGGACGATCAGCACGATGTCGACCGCGCGCTGAAATGGATTCAGGACCCCTTCGTAACTTCGCAAGCTTCTAGGATTCACGGTTCCCCCTACCTTGGACTTCTCTGTCGCCCGACTCTCTCGGTCGGTCAAACGTCTCGACGGCATTTAAAGCGAAGGCCGTGCCAACATGAAAATCTGGGCAAGTGCCCGAATTGCGCTGAACCGCTCTTTCGCGTCGTAACGAAATGTATCGGGGGTCACCTTCGCGTAACGCAGGGTTGCACACCAGCGGCTGTGCGACGCCCGGCGACCATCTGCGGCAACACCGTTGAAACGAATTGGCATCGCGATGCACTTTGCGTGATCGAGCGGGTGCGCTGCGGGCATGATTCGAGGATGGACGAGCGTCACCTGCTGCTGCTGCCCGATCTGGAAAAACATCTAGCGGTCGTGATGCCGGACACGACCGAGCTCGACGATCTCGCCGAGCGCTTCGCCGCGGCGGCGATCCCCGTCGCCGAATGGACGCACGTGGCCCATCTGAAGGTCGGCGCCTGGCACGTCCATCACCTGATCGCCGAGGAAGCCCTCAAGCGAATGCGCGCCGGGATCCGTCGCCTCAACCTCGTGCACGGCACCGCCAACTCTGCCACCCGCGGCTACCACGAGACGATCACCGCCGCTTATCTCCGCCTCATCGCGCGGTTCTTGGAAGGCTGCCCGGTTCTGATGCCGTTCGAAAAGCGGGTCGATGCGCTGCTGGCGAGCCCGATCGCGCGCCCGGACCTGCTGCGCCAATTTTACTCGCGCCGGCTGCTCGCGACCGTGCGCGCCCGCAAGCGCTCCGTCGACCCCGACCTCGCGCCGCTGCCGCTTTGAACCCGGCATCCACTCTTTGACCCGGCAGTCCGGGGGCGCTATCCCTGGCGATGCTCTTTGAACCGCTCAAGCTGCGCGGGGTCACCCTCCGCAATCGCGTCGGCGTGTCGCCGATGTGCCAATACTCCAGCGTCGATGGGTTTGCCGACGACTGGCACCTGGTCCACCTGGGGAGCCGCGCGGTGGGCGGCGCCGCGCTGGTGATGACCGAGGCCACGGCGGTCGAACCGCGCGGGCGGATCAGCCCGCAGGATCTCGGTCTGTGGAAGGACGAACACATCGAAGCGCTGGCGCGCGTGACCCGCTTCGTGCGGGCGCTGGGCGCGGCGCCCGGCATCCAGCTCGCCCACGCCGGCCGCAAGGCTTCGGTCGCGCGCCCGTGGGAAGGCGGCAAGCCGCTGCCGCCACCGGCCGGCTGGAGGCCGATCGTCGCCCCCAGCGCGCTGCCCTTCGACGACGGTTATCCGACGCCGCAAGCGCTCGACGACCGCGAGATCGGCGCGCTGGTGGAGGCCTTCGCGGCGGCCGCCACGCGGGCGGCGCACGCGGGCTTCGACGTGGTCGAGATTCACGCCGCCCACGGCTATCTGATCCACGAGTTCCTGTCGCCGATCTCGAACCGCCGCGACGATCTGTGGGGCGGCACGTTCGACAACCGCGTGCGCTTCTTGCTGGAGATCGTGCGGGCAGTTCGCCGCGTGTGGGCCGACTGGCGGCCGCTGCTGGTTCGGCTGTCGACCACCGATTGGCTCGACGATGCGGGCTGGACGGTGGAAGACTCAATCGCGCTCGCGCGCCGACTGCACGCGGAAGGCGTCGACCTCATCGATTGCTCGTCGGGTGGCATCGCGCCGCGCGTGGCGATCCCGATCGGGCCAGGCTACCAGACCGCCAACGCCGCCCGCATCCGTGCCGAGGCGCCGGTGCCCACCACCGCGCTGGGCGTCATCACTTCGGCGGCCCAGGCGGAGCACGTGCTGCGGACCGGGCAAGCCGACATGGTGTTTTTGGCCCGGGCGTTGCTGCGGGATCCGTACTGGCCGCTGCGCGCGGCCAACGAGCTGGGCGTGACCGTGGATTGGCCGCCGCAATACGAACGGGCCCAAGAAAGACGGTAGGCCCCCGATGCGCGGCCCGAAGCCCGCCAGCTTGACCAATAACTGAACATGCGTATAGTCAGTGACTTCGAATGTTACGGCGGGCAACGTGGGAAGGAGCTCGGGGGACCTTGAACGGGGAATCTTCCGTCATCGCCGGGTACCCGTTCTCCGTCGAGGGTCAGCCGACCGGCGGCATGTTGAACCTGCGCGTCGCATTGAAGAGCGCGCCGTTGGTTGAGCTGGCGCGCGCGCTCGGTAAGCTGGAAGGGGTGCGGGTCACCGTCGGTCCCGCGATCGTCAGCCGCGGCGATTGCTACGTGGTGCACTGTCCCGGATTCAAGTTGGTCCTATCGGCCACCGCCCCGGGGAGCGACTTTGCGCAGGCGCTGCTCTCGCGGGCCATCGAGCCAGCGCTGACCATCTCGTGCGGGCTGACGGAGTTCTTCGGACGCCTCATGAAGGCACCGCCCCGGCCGGCGAGCACCGACGAACGCCAGTCGGAGATGGCCAATCGCGCCCCGCGGCCGGCCTGGATGGGGACGTCGACGCTGCGCCGAACGGCCTTGCAACCGGGCAAGACGCTGGCGCGCAAGACCCCGCTGACGCGCAAGACCCCGCTCGGACGGGGGAAGAAGCTCGATCCCTGAGGCCACCGCGCGCCGACCTCACACGGTCGGCGTCGACGGTATCGGCCGCGCGCTGGGTGGAGTCGGCGCGATCGAGACCAAGCCCGCTACCGCGGCCAGCGACGCCAGTGCCGCTCCAGCCATCATGAGCGTCCGGAAGGCGGCGACGTAGGCGGCGTCGAAAGCCGACCGCAGCGGGGCGCGAAGACCCGGCGCCAGCTCTGAGAAATCCGCGCCGGCCAGTCGACCGCGTTGCGCGGCGACGACGCGTAACGCTGGCGCGGTCAGCGACAACCGGGTCAACCCGACATCGAGAGCCCGGTTGAACCGGTGGAGCAAGAGCGCCCCCAGCGCCGCGATGGCCAGCAGGCCGGCGGCGCGTGCCACGGCGTTGTTGATTCCGGAGGCGACGCCGGCATGGCGCGGATCGACCGCCCCCATGACCGCCGTCGTGAGCGGCGCGACGGTGAGACCCATGCCGACGCCGAGCGCCACGATGCCGGGGAAAAAGGTGGTCCAGTACACGCCACCGGTGGTGGGCAGCGCCAGCAGCCCGAAGGCCGCGGCTGCGAACAGCGGTCCAGCGCAGAGCAGCGGCCGCGGCCCGATGCGGCTCGCGAGCGCGCCCGACCAGCGGCTCATGGTTGCGACCAGCGCCACGAACGGCAGCAACGACGCGCCCGCGGCGGCGGGCGAATAGTGCTGAACCTGGATCAGGTTGAAAGGCACGAAGAACATCGCGCCGCCCAGTGCCGCATAGAGCAGCAGCGTGACCAGATTGGCCCCGGCGAAAGTCCGCGAACGAAACAGCGACAGCGGCAGCATAGGCGCCGCCTGCCGGGCTTCGACCGCCACGAAGATCATCAGGGTGAGCAGCCCCAAGACCAGCAAGATCAGATCGCGCGCCGATCCCAGCGCCCCGTTCGCGGCGCGCGCGGCCGCACCCGTTCCGCCCGAGTCGACCAGCGCGTAGACCACCAGCCCAAGTCCCAGCGTGGCCAGCGATGCGCCGGCCCAATCCAGGCGCGGGGAGGCGTCTGGATCGCGCGTCTCATCGATCCGGCGCCCGGCGAGGATCAAGATCAGCGCGGCGATCGGAACATTGAAAAAGAACAGCCACCGCCAGGAGGCGTGCGAGACGACCCAGCCGCCCGAAACCGGTCCCACGGCGGCCGTGATGGTGGTCCAGGACGACCAGGCGCCGATCGCCGCACCGCGCGCTTTGGCCGGATAGGCCGCGCTGATGAGCGCCAGGCTACCGGGGACCAACAAGGCCGCGCCAACCCCCTGAATGGCGCGGGCCGCAATGAGCAGCTCGATGCGAGGCGCCATCCCGCAGGCGGCGGAGGCCGCTGAGAACAACACCACCCCCGCCGAAAAGACCTTGCGGCGCCCCAGCCGATCTCCCAGCGCGCCGCCCACCAGGACCAGGGAAGCGAGCATCAAGGCGTACGCCTCGACGATCCACTGTAGCTGCCCCACCGTCGCGCCGAGGCTGCGCTGCATCACCGGCAGCGCCACGTTCACCACCGTCCCATCGAGGAAGGCCATGCTCGAGCCGAGCACGGCCACCCCCAGCGCCCAGCGCGGATCGCGCAGGTCGGTCGAGCGGCCACCCGTCCTACCGACCATGACCTAGACGTATCCGGTCGGCGCCCCCGCGACAAGCTCTGCCGCAGGCGAGCGCATTGCATCTTGACGGTTGATGTATAGCTTCCTGACATGAACGACTCGCCGGCAATCAGCAAAAGTCAGAGGCTCGACGAGATGGGCAACGGCAAACGGACGACGATCATCGCCATCGCCGTGCTGGTGGTGGCGGCTCTGGTTGCGGTCTTGGTGATGGGATTCCGCGGCCGGCACATCGGGCGGAACGCCGCCGCGATGGCGACGCCGGTCGGGGTTCCCGCCCATCCCGTAACCCCGCGGCTGTAGCTTCAGATCGAAGTCGAAACCGAAGACGAAATCGGAAGGTGGCCCTCGGCGTTGGCCCGATGAGCGTGGCCGCCGGACTTCCCTGAGACCAGGGGGTCAACCGGGCCCGCCTCACCTACATGTGGTCGCGCGGCGTGGAGCCGTGGGGTGCTACTCCGGACACGTATCCGGTGATGGACCGTCTACGCGCCATTGGCTTAGTCCTTTCGTTCACCCTCGGCGCCGCCTGCGCGGGCTTGAAGCAAAACGCCGCCGAGACCGGGGGCCACGGCGGCTCACCGAGCGGCGCGGCCGGCGGCCCGGCCGTCTCCAGCACCGGCGCCGCGGGAACCACCGGAAGCACCGGCGGCGGTGGAGCGCGCGGCACCGGCAACTGCAACAACCTCGAGTGCTACCAGACGATGTGCATGGTGACCTCGTGCACGGTGCCCGCTTGCGGCGAGCTGGAGGGATCCAAGACCACGCTCAGCGGCACCATTTACGATCCGGCCGGCAGCGTGCCTCTCTATAACGTGGCGGTCTACATCCCGAACAAGCCGCTCGATCCGATCTCGGAAGGGCTCTCCTGCCAGAAGTGCGACGGTACGGCGTCGGGGCAGCCGATCGCTTCGGCGCTGACCGATTCGACCGGCCACTTCACGATGGATAACCCGCCCGTCGGCACCAACATCCCGATGGTCATTCAGGTCGGCAAATGGCGTCGAGAGGTCATTATCCCCAACATCACGCGCTGCACCGACAACGTCCTCACCGACGTCGACCTCACCCGCTTGCCGCGCAACCAATCCGAGGGGCACCTGCCCCAGATCGCGTTCACCACCGGCCACTCCGACGCGATCGAGTGTCTGTTGCGCAAGATCGGCATCTCCGATTCGGAGTTCACCCCCGACTCGGGCACCGGCCGGGTGCACATGTACTGGGGCGGCGATCTGACCGGCCCCGGCGACGGCACCGGCGCAGGCGCCAGCGCGCTGGCCTCGGGTGGGCAGTTCGCCAGCGCCGCGACGCTGTGGGGCAGCCCGGCCAAGCTGGCCAACTACGACATCATGATCCTCTCCTGCGAGGGCTCGCAGTACGACAAAGCCAAGACGCCTTACCTGGCCAACATCAAACAGTTCGCCGATCGCGGCGGCCGGATCTTCGACGACCACCTGCACTTCTACTGGATCTACAAGGGCCTGCCCCCCTGGCCGGCCACCGCGGACTGGATCGGCGTCGGCACCGATCTGGGCGATGTCACCGGCCTCGTCGACACCACCTTCGCCAAAGGGGCCATCTTCTCGAGCTGGCTCTCGACGGTGGGTGCCTCGACGACGCCGGGTCAGATCCCGATCGTGATGGCGCAACATTCGGTCAGCGCCGCCTATCCGCCGGCTTCGCAGCAGTGGATCTACACCAGCAGCCCCAGCGCCTCGGTGCAATACCTCGACTTCAACACGCCGGTCGAGGCGGAAGCCGCCAACCAATGCGGCCGGGTGGTCTTCACCGACATCCACGTCAGCGCCGCTTCCGGCGACGCCTCCAACTTCGAAACCCCGTTCCCCACCGGCTGCACGTCGACCACGCTGTCACCTCAAGAAAAGGCGCTGGAGTTCATCTTCTTCGATCTCGCGTCCTGCGTGCAGAACGTCTTCGACATGCCGATGCCGCCGATCATCATCCCGTAGGCGTCACGCAGTCGGCGTCACCCAGTCGCCTTCCAGCGGCAGCCCAGCGGCCTCCCAGTCGATGAGGCCCCCGGCATAGTGACGGACGTGGGTGTATCCATGGCTGGTGAGGCTTTCGTAGGCGGCCAGGCTGGCGTGGCAATCGATGTTCGAGCAGTAGACGACGATGTCGTCGTCCTTGCCGAGCGCCGCGAACGCTTCGGCCGCGGTATTGAAATGCAGCGAGCCCGGGATGTGTTTGGCGCGGAAGCCCCACTCGCTGAGCGCCAGCACCAGCTTGAACGGATCGTGTCGCTGGAGCTTCTGCCAGAGCTCGGCGCGCTCGATGGTCCGGACTTGGGTGGGCGGCGCCATGTGGTGCAGACCTTAGCACCCGAACCAGCCGCGCTCACCCTTCGGCCAGCGGCTCGCCGTCGTAGTAGTCGAGCTTGGGCTGATCTTCTTTGATCAGATTGGTGACCCACACCCCGCCGCGGAAACCCTTGACGGGATCGACGCCCGACGCGAACGCCACCTTCTTCGAATCCGGGTAGACGACGATGTCCATCGTCGCCGGCGTGGCGGGGCTCGACAGCGCCAGATAGCGCAGCGGCGCCGCGCCGGTGTTGGCCAGCGCGTGCGGCGTCGCCGGTCCGGCCGGGAAGACCAGGTAGTCGCCGGTTCGCACGGCCACCGTTTCCTTCCCGATCCGCGCCGCGCCCTCGCCTTCCAGGATGAAGAGCGCCTCTTCGAAGGCGCTGTGAAAATGAAACGGAAAGGCGGTCTTCCCGGGCGCCACTTCGAGGTACGTGCACCCGAGCGCCGCGCCCCCCGCCGCCGCGCCGAGACGCCGCCGTCGCGAGCCCAACTTTCCCTTGCCCTGCTCCAACGGTTCGATCTCTTCGACGTTCACGACATTCGGGTGACGGCGGTTGGTGGTCATACGGAAGGCTCCTTTCGGGTGGACGGACGGGCGAATCGAATATGGCTATGCGTCGTGACGCCGCACGCCAAGTATTCCTGTGCTCCACGGGCGTTGCGTGTGGGCGTCGGTCACCGCCGAACCAACCCCTCCGGCAGGATCGCGCTCGGCTCTCCGGTCACGACCAGCCAGAGCTGATGGGCGGCGCGGGTGACGCCGATGTGGAAGAGGTGGCGGGATTCGTCGTCGCGGCCGTAGCTGCTGGCGTTCACGTCGAGCATGACCACGTAGTCGAACTCCAACCCCTTGACCTGGCGAACGTCGGTCACCTCGACGCCCGGACGGAAGGCGAACTCCTGGGCGCGAATGCGCCGCAGCGCCGGGACCTCGGCGCGGCGCAGCCCCTCGAAATACCGGTCGGCCTGTTCGGGGTGGCGCGCCAGCAGCGCCACCGTCGCCCGCGGCTCGCGCGCCGAGAGATCGCGCAGCGCCTCCGCCAAGAAGGCCACCGCCGCGCCGGCCGCCGGAAAGCGAAAGGCCTCGACCGGCGCCCCGCTGCGCGGCGCCTCGGGCGGCACGGCGTCGGCCAGCGGTCCCATCGCCGACCGCGCGAGGGCCAGGATCTCGCGCGTCGATCGGTAAGCGATCCGCAGCGGCTCGATCGCCACGTGGGCCAGCGACAGATGTCCCAGCACGGCCCGCCAGTCGCCGAAGCCGTTGTCGAGGAACAGCCGCTGCGAGGTGTCGCCGGCCAGCGTGATCGACGGCTTGGGGGTGCGGCCGATCAGCACCGACAGCTTCATGGGTGACAGATCCTGGGCCTCGTCGACGAACAGGTGCGCGAAGGGCTTCTTCACGCCGCGCAGGAGCTGATTGGCGCGCAGCAGGATCGCGACGTCGTCGAGGTCCAGCAGCGGCAGATCGTCCTCGGTGCGCAGGCCGTCGATGCCGGTGGCGCCGCGGATGTTCTGATCGTCGTCGGCGTCGTCGTCCGGATCGGCGCCGCCACCACCCTCCACGCGGCGGATCCCTTCGGGCAGATCGCTGTCGACGGTGCGCTGTCCGCCTTTTTGCTCGAGCCCCATCGCGGTCCAGTGCATATCGGGCGGCGGCGCCGTCCCGCGCTGGCCGTCGCGCGAACCGCGCTTCTTCTTGGCTTTGCCGTCGACCTTCTCGCGCGCGCCGTCCAGCTCGCGCGGATCGCGCGCCACGATGGCCGCCACCCGGTCGACCATGATGGCGTGCGCCTCGAGCACGTCGCGCTCCAAGACCGGCATCTCGGCCGCGTCCCGCAGCAGCGCCAGCAGGCGCGACCGGTCGGTCAGCAGGTCGGCCCACAGCTCGACCACAGAGCGCGAAGTGCGCTTGCCGCGGTATCCGGCCACCAGCCGCTCCAGCTCGTGCAGCAGCGCCGGGTGGCTCTTGACCCGGGTCACGACCGGCACCGTGTCGTCGACGATCGCGGCGCGCAGCCAGGGGATCTCCACGCGCAGCTCGCGCTCGGCCAGCTCGCCGAAGGTCACCACCCGCACGCCGTCGATCCCCAGCGACGGGAGCACCTGGCCAATATAGGCCGCGAGCGCGATGCCGTGGGTCACCACCGCCAGACGGCGGGGAGGGAACTTGTCGGGGAAGGTGTAGGCCAGGTAGGCCAGGCGGTGTAGCCCGACCGTCGTCTTGCCGCTGCCGGCTCCGCCTTGGATCACGACCACCCCCGCGTCGCGGGCCGTGATCAGATCGAACTGGCGCGGATCGATGAGCGCCGCGATCTCGGGCAGGTGGCGATCGAGCGCCCGGCGGCCGGTGGGCGCCGCGCCCAACACCCCGCGCACCGCGGGCCGCGCAATGGCGCGGGTGGCGCGGGTCGCCGTCTGCTCGCCCCCCGCCAGCTCGTAGGTCGGCAAATCCGTCCGCTCCCAGCCGCCGTCGATCCGTCGCGCCCAGACGCCTTGCGGACAGGCCACCCGCCGCAACAAACCGCCCTCGATGGTGAGGACCCGGCGCAGGACGATCTCTCCTTCGACGTCCCGCTCACCGAAGCGCTCTTCGTAGTCGCTCCCTTCGCCGTAGCGGTAGAAGAGCTGGCTGACCGGGGCGTGGCGCCAGTCGACCACGTTGATGCGGTTCGGGGCGTCGACGAAGGTGGCGCGGCCGATCAGGACGTCGCGTTCGACGGCGCCGCGGCCGCGCACCTCCTCGCGCAGCCGCAGGTGGCCGAAATACGGCGCGGCCGAGTCGACCAGGATGGTCTGCAGATCGGCGCGCGTGAGCGCCACGCCCTGCAGCCGCTCCATCTGCGCCACCAGCTGCGGGACGTCTTCCAGGCGCGCCTCGCCGATCTCGTCGCGTAGGGCAACCAGCTCGTCGACGTAGCCGCGCCGATACGCCGAGGTCGCGGCAGGGACGCCCGCGGATCCGGGCGAGCCGACCGGAGGACGGCGCGACAGCGCCGCGTGTGCAGCCAAGCTGGCCAGCACGCGGGCCAGCAGGCGCTCTTCTTCGGCCGGAATCTCCGCGCCGGCATCCGGTAATCCACCGGTCGCGGGCGCCGGCGCGGGCTCGAGGTCGCTCGTCACCCCCGAAGGCTACACGACTCGGTGCCCTGCCGACCCGCCTCTAGAACCGCCGGCCGCGGCTCAGAAGGTGACCCACTTGTTCGTGCACGGGTTGGGCGTGCTGGTGCCCGAAACGCTGTTGGTGACGCTCACGCTGGTTCCCGAAGGGGTGAAGTTCACGGCGCCCGGTCCGAGCGTCACGTTGGTGTACGAGGCCTCGACGTTGCTGGAGGAGATCCCGTCGACGACCACGTTGTCCAGCGTGACGCTGTTCAGGTGCGACGAATCGTACCCGTCCAGGGTGACCTTGGGTGTGTTGGAGCCACCCGCGATGGCGTGGAAGTTCGAGATCTTGATGTTGGTGTACTGTGGGATGTCCGATCCGGTCGCGGTCGAGTATTTCGGGGTCAGGAAGATCGGGTTCGACAGGTTGCGGACGCAGACGTCGCTGTAGGTGACGTTGTTCACGAGACCGCCGCGGCTGGAGTCGGACTTGATCCGGATGCCGTTCGAGCTGCCGCCCGAGGTCCCCATCCCCATGCCGTCGATCGACAGATCGTAGACGTTGATGTTCGATACGCCGTCGACGAACTCGCTGCCGATCGACATGCCATGGCCGGCGCCGAAATGGTTGTGCGCGATGGTCAGCTTGGTGACGCCGCCCGAGCCGGAGCCCTTGATGGCGATGTGATCGTCACCGGTCGTGATCTTGCTGCAGACGATGTAGCCGTTGCTGGCCGACTCGCCCGGATCGATCCCGTCGGTGTTGTGCGAGTTCGAATTGGTGAGCGCGGTGCCGGCGGCGTTGGTCGATTTCGAAGGCGTCTTGATCTCGACGCCCCACACGACGAAGCCGTTGGCGTTCAGCTTGACGTGGAACATCGGCGAGTTGTGGAGCGTGATCTGGTAGAGCGTGAAGTTGGTTGCGCCGCTGACCGAGATCAGCGCCGGGCTCGAGCCGCCGCCGCCGTTGATGTCCCACCAAGACTGCGTGCCGCCGAGCTGCACCTCGCCGCCTTGGCCGTCGATGTTTCCACCGCCGACGATGCCGGAGTTGGCCCCGGTCACCGAGATGAGCGCGCTGGCCGAGCCGTAGACGTTGGGATCGCGCGTGCCGTAGAGCGTGGTCCCCGTGTCGACCCACAGCGTAACCCCCGAGGGGACCTTGATTGGGCCGGTGATGAAGGCGTTGTTGGAACCGCTGGTGGTGAGCTTGACCGCCTTGCCCGCTCCGCAGCCGTTCAGCGCGGTCTGAATCCGCGAGGTGTCGAGGCTCGACTCGCTCGGCAGGCCAGAGCTGGCCGCGAAGGTGGCGGTCAGGGT
>DASRLC010000544.1:0-7410 GCA_035648655.1 Polyangia bacterium | reverse complement strand
ACCGCCGCCGCCGGACGTCCCGCCCCGTCCGTTGGCGCCGCCGCGTCCGAACGTCCCGGCGGCTCCGTTGGTACCGGCCCCGCCGCCGTTGGTCCCGGCCGCGCCGCCGTTGGTCCCGGCCGCGCCGCCGCTGGTTCCCGCCGTTCCACCGCTGGTTCCGGCGCGGCCGGTGGCGGTGGTGCCGGCGCTACCGCCTTCGCCGCTGCCGAATCCCGGGTGACCGGCGATGCCGCCGTCCTTACCGATACCGCCGTCCATGTCCAGATCCACGCTGTTGGCGCAGCCGTAAGCCAGGAACGCCATCGGCACGCCGACCAGCGCCAGCCCGATCCACTTCGACGCCTTCTTTTCGATTGGACGCATGGGCCCGATGATACACAAGGCCCGAACCGCGGTGCGCGCGTAAATCAGCCGCGCGGCGCGCCACGTTTGATCGCCATCTCGGCGATCTTTTCGATGAATTCCGGATAGAGGTGGCCACCCTCCTCGGCCGCCCAGGCCAGGTCTTCCCCTTCGGCGAGGTAGGGATTGGGGTTGGCCTCCACGACATAGATGGCGTCGTCGTGGGCCAGGCGAACGTCGATACGGCCGTAGTCGCGCAGGCCGGCCGCCTCGTACGCGCGCAGCGCGACCTCGGCCAGCCGCTGCCTCACCTCGTCCGAAAGGTTTTCGGCGATCATGTTCTGGATCCCGCGCCCCTCGCGATAGCGGACACTCCACTTGGCCTTGAAGGTCGCGATGCGACTCTCGACGGTCGAATCGTTGCCAAAAACCATCTCGATCGGTGGCAGCGCGACCGGCGGATCGTTGCCCATGACACCGATGTAGAGCTCGCGGCCGGCGATGAACTCCTCGACGATGGCGTCGGTCTTGATGCGCCCGTGAATGAAGGTGACCCGCTCTTTGAGCGCGTCGTCGTCGCGCACCACCGAGGCCTGCGCGATGCCAACCGAGGCGTCTTCGTCGAGCGGTTTGACGATGAGCGGGAACCGCAGATCGCTGGGGCGCTGCACCGGCGCGTCGCGGTAACAAACCATGAAGTGCGGGATCCGGATGCCCTGGTAGGCGAACACCTTCTTGGTCAGCGCCTTGTCGCGCGCCAGCATCAGCCCCTCGGACGATGCGCCGGTGTACGGCAAGCCCAACATGTCGAGCACCGCCGTCACCGTGTAGTCGAGCGCCGATTGTCCGCGAAAGCGTTCGGCCAGATTGAAGATGACGTCGGCCGGCTCGGTGCGCAGCCCCGCGATCAACTGATCCAGGTTGTCGCGAAAGCCGAACATCCGCACCTGATGTCCCTTCGCGATGAGCGCGCGGGCGATGTCGAACTCGGCTTCGTCGGTCGACTCGATCTGCTTTCGGTAATCCTGCGACGCCGGCGGCTCGCCATCGGTGTCGAAGAGAACGAGCAATCGCGTTTTCGTCACGCCCTTCCTTGATACCCGATCCGGTCGGGCAACGTCCAGTGCCTAGCGCGTGAGCACGAAGGTGGCCATCGACCGGCTGGGGAAAGCGATGGACCGTTGCAAGTCGACGGCGCCCAGATTTTTCCAGGTCTCCGAGGCGCCGGGACGGAAGATCGTCAGATATCCGGCGGCGTGCGTGAAGGTGAATCCGCCTCATGCTGGCCTACCGGCGCGATCTGATCGAAGCGCTGGGGATCGACGTGGGCGCGCTCGACACCTGGGACAAATTCGCGGCGGTGGGCCGCCGCCTGACAGGCGATCTCGACGGCGACGGCGTCCCCGATCGCTACATGCTCGATCTGCTGGCCTCGGGTGACACCGCGCTCACGACGTTGATCTTCCAGCGCGGCGGCGAGCTCTTCGATCGGGCCGGCAACGTGGCCTTCGACAGCCAGCCGGTGGCGGAGGTGATCCTCTGGTACCTGCGCCAGATCGCGGGGCCGCAGAAGATTGCCTACGACGCGGGATGGGGGCAGTCGGCGGCCAAGGCGATGACCGACGGGCTGGTGCTGTTTTTCCTGACCCCCGATTGGCGCAGCTTTCAGTACCAAACAGAGGTCCCCTGGTTGCGCGGCAAGATGGCGCTGATGCCGCTGCCGGCCTGGACGCCCGGCGGACGCCGCACCTCGGTCTGGGGGGGCACCGGCCTCATGATCATGAAGGCCACCCAGCACCCCGAGCTGGCCTGGGAGCTGGCCACGTTCCTCTACTTCGACCGGGAGAGCCTGAGCCGGCGCTTCGCCGAGACCAACATCGTCCCCGTCTTGAAGGATGCCTGGAAGCGCCCCGAGCTGGACGCGCCCAATCCCTATTTTTCGAACCAACCCATCGGGCGGATGTACGCCCAACTGGCGCCCGACACACCGCCCATCAACTCGAGCCCGGTAGACGCCGTCGCGCGCGCCAAGCTCAACCAAGCCTTCAGCCGCTGCCTCGAATTCTACCAACGCCACGGCGAAACCGGCCTGCCCGCGACGATTCATGCCGAGCTGGCGCGCGCCGCGGCCGACGTGCGCCGGATGGCCGACCGCAACCGCGCGCTCGCGGAGGCCAAATGAGCGCGCCGCTTGGAATTGCCGGTGCCGGCGCGCCGCCGGGTTCCCAACCGGACGGCCCAACGCCGACCGTGCGATCGCGCCGGGCTCGCACCGGTCCTTGGCCCTACCTCTTTTTGTCCCCCTACCTGTTGCTCACCGGCGTCTTCTTTTTGGTCCCTTTCATCAATGCGATCATCCTGGCCTTCTACGAGATCAACGGCCCACGCGGGCGGGTGTTCGTCGGCCTGGCCAACTTTCGGTTCCTGCTGGCGGACACCACCTTTCACACCGCTTTGTGGAACACCACGCTGTTCGCGCTGGCGGCGGTGTTCATTCAACTGCCGATGGCGATGGGCCTGGCGCTGCTGCTCAATGGCGGCGGCCGACGGACCAAGGCCATCCTCCGCCTGATCCTGTTTTCGCCCAATCTGTTCGGCCAGATCTTCGTGGGAATTCTATTTTCCGTCCTGTTCCTGCCGCGCTACGGTCTGGTCAACCGAACCTTCCAGGCGCTGTTCCACTGGGGGCTCGAAGCGCGCTGGCTCTCCGATCCGCGGCTGGTCATGCCGGCCATCGTGCTGTGCTCGCTGTGGATCTGGGTCGGCCTCAACATGATCTACTTCCTGGCCGCGCTGCAGGCGGTTGACAAGGATCTGGAGGACGCCGCGCGAATCGACGGCGCCGGCCGCTGGCAGGTCTTCTGGCACGTGACGCTGCCGTCGATGCGACCGGTGGTGGTCTTCGTCGCGATCATGAGCGTGATCGGCTCGTACCAGCTGTTCGAGCTGCCGCTGGCCCTGCTGGCCGACAGCAACGGGTACGGCCCGAGCAACTCGGGTCTGACGCTCATCACCTATCTCAACCAGGTCGCCTTTCGCTCGGGCGATCTCGGGCTCGGGTCGGCGGTCGGATGGGTCGTCGCCATCGTCATCTTCACCGTGAGCCTGCTTCAGATTCGCGTCTCTCGGCTGGCGGAGGACTGAAGCGACCATGAACGCGGAGCAGGCATTTCTGGTCGGCCTCCTGGCGCTGTTCGGGGTGCTCTACGCAACCTCGGCCGGCTCGCAGGTGCGCCGGCGTTGCGCGCTGCAACTCGGGCGCACCGTGTTGCTGGGACTGGCCTGCGCAGCGGTCCTGGGACCTTTCGTCTGGTTGGTGGCGGCCATCTTCAAGGACCGGACGGTTCTCAACGAATATGTCTTCTTCCCGCCGATCGACAAATGGTCGCGCGCCACCATGAACCTCGACAACTTCCGCGAGCTGTTCCGCGGCCGCCCCGGCATGCACGGCACGGTGCACTTCTGGCAATACGTCCTCAACTCCATCGTCTACGCCACCGTGGGGACCTGCTGTCAGCTCTTCCTGTCGTCTGTGGCCGGATATGCGCTGGCCAAGTACCGGTTCGCCGGCAAGAACGCCCTCATGCTCTTCATGCTGGGCTCGATGATGATCCCGCAGGTTCTGCTGCTGGCGCCGCTCTACAAGATGGCTGTCGATCTCGGGATGGTCGACACGCTGTGGGGATTGATCCTCCCCTGGATGATCAGCGCCTACGGGATCTTCCTGTTTCGCCAGGCCTGCCTCGGCGTCCCCAACGAGCTCATCGACGCCGGCCGGATCGACGGCTGCGGCGAGCTGGGGATTTATTTTCGCTTGGTGATGCCGCTGGTGCGCCCGATGGCCGCGGCTTTTTGCCTGGTCAGCTTCTTGGCCCACTGGAACGCCTTCTTCGCGCCCAATGTTTTTCTGCACAGCCAGGACCAACTCACGCTGCCGGTGGTCCTGCAGCTCTACCTCAATCAATATCGGATCGACTACGGCGTCTTCCTGGCCGGCACCGCACTGGCGATGCTCCCCCCGGCGGTGCTCTTCCTGGCCCTCCAGAAAGAGTTCATCGGCGGCCTCACGTCCGGAGCGGTGAAGGGGTAGCCGGCGGCCTCGACTACTTGCGTACGGACGGCGGCATCATTGCGGCAAACTCGTGCAACCGCGACGCAACCGCGGGTGAACTCCGCAAATCTAATCTGAGCTTTTTGACAATCCTGGGAGTCCCACTCGACCGCCCGCGTCCAGCAATCGCACTGCTCTTCGCTGCATTGCCAGCCTTCTCTGCAAGAGTTCCTGAATCATTAGCCGCCATTAGCCGCAGCTGGTCGCGATCGCCAGCGCTCGGCAGATTGCGGTCATTTTGGACGGCGCCAGGTGGCCGACATAGTTCCGGAGTCGGCGCTTTTCGACGGTTTGCACATGGTCGAGGGTGACAGCCGACTCGTGCTTCAAGCCCTCTGCGGTTCCGACCATGACCTCTGAAGGTGCACCGCAGATGCGCGAGCGTATCGGCGCGACCATCACGGTATCGATCAGATCGATGACGTCTTGCCGACTAACAACGACGACCGGCCGGCGCTTGTCTGGTTTGTGAAATTCGTAAAGCCAGATGTCGCCCCGCTCTACTCGTCGGGCCATGAGCCCTCGTCGCTCCATCCCGTCAGATCGTCGGCCGATTTACGATCTCCGTAGGCTTTCACGTATGCGTCGCGAATCGCGTCCGCGCGACGCCGGCGCAGGTAGACCGCCACGGCACGTCGCATGACCTCCGAACGTCCCACCTTTTTCACTTCCGGGTCGGCATCGAGCCGATGAAGCAGCCCTTCGTCGAAGCTGACCTGTATAGCTTTCATGTATAGGTATTATGAGGTACCCGGGACGGCCGCACAACCGGGGCCAGCCTCACGTCGGGGGCGGTAAACGGGTAGCTGGGGGCACCTCGGTCGAAGCCGTAGGAAGTACATTGGGAGACGTCTCGCGCGGGGCGTGCGACGTCCGCGCCTCGCCGCGGATTCGGCGCGCGGCCTGGACGACGTGGACCACCTGGTCGAGCACCACGGCGATCAGGATCACCGCGCCGACGATAACGAAGGTCCAGTTGGCGTCGAGTCGCCACAGGCGCGGCACGCCATCGGCGTCCGTATAGCGGATTTGGAACATGTTGATGCCGTTGTCGATGACCCGCATCATCGTCGAGCCGATCACGATCCCCAGGATGGTCCCCTCGCCGCCGCGCAGCGAGCAGCCGCCCAGCACGACCGCCGCGATGGCGTACAGCTCGTAGGCCACCCCAACCTGCTGCGACATCTGGCCGATGTAGGCGGCGTAGCAGACGCCGGCCACGCCCGCCAAACCGGCCGAGATGACGTAGGTCAGCGTCTCGACCCGGTTGACGTTGATGCCCGAATAGGCCGCCGCGTCGCGGTTACCGCCGATGGCGTAGACGTACCGCCCGAGGACGGTGTAGTGCAGCACGTAACCGCCAAGCGCGATCACGGCCAGGAAAATCAGCAGCGGGTACGGCAGCAGCGCATCGCCGTCGCGCAGGAAGAGTCCGCCGTTGGCCAGCCGCAACAGCGACGAGGTCCCGAGGCTCAACGTGCCGCCTTGCACGATGGTTTGCGACACCCCGCGGATCACCAGCATCCCCGCCAGCGTCACGATGAACGGCTGCAGCTTGAGCCGCGTGATGAGCAGGCCCTGGCCGAGGCCAATCAGCAGCGCCACGCCCAGCGCCACGCCGACCCCCAGCGCCAAGGAATGGCCACCGCCACCGGTCGCCTGCGACGACAGCTTGGCGATGATGACGCCGGTCAGTCCCACCACCGACCCAACCGACAGGTCGATGCCGCCGGCGATGATCACGAAGCCGCTGCCGATGGCGTAGATCCCCAGCATCGAGATCTGGCGGAGCGTGTTGACGGCGTTGGATTGCCCGAGAAAATCCGGGTTCGAGATGAACAGCGCCAGACAGATCGCGACCAGCGCGCCCGTCATCCCCAGCTCGCGCCTCACGCCGCCACCTCCGGCCGGACCGCGCCCGTCATGAGCGCGCCAATGCGCTCCGGCGAGAACGCCGCGCGCTCGAGCACGCCCGCCACCCGTCGTTCGCGCATCACCACCACGCGGTCGCTCATGCCAATCACCTCTTCCAGGTCCGAGCTCACCATCAAAATTGCCACGCCTTCCGCGGCCAGGGCAGCCACCTGGCGGTAGATCTCCGCCCGCGCGCCGACGTCGATGCCCCGCGTCGGCTCGTCGAGGATTAGGAGCTTCGGCCCCATGGCCAGCCATTTGCCCAGCACCACCTTTTGCTGGTTGCCGCCCGAGAGGGTGACCACCTTGGTGGCGATACCGGAGGTCTTGATGCCGAGGCGGGCGACCTCGGCCCGGGCCACCCGGCGCTCGGTGGCGCGATCGAGCCACCCCCAGCGGCTGTAGCTGCCGACGTTTGGCAGCGAGGTGTTCTCCGCCACCGACATCGGCAGCACCAGGCCGTTGCGCTTGCGATCTTCGGGCGCCAAGCAGACCCCGCGCCGGATGGCGTCGCGCGGGCGACGCGGCGCGAACGGCCGGCCGCCGAGTCGCATGGTTCCGCTGCGGGCCGGCGTCACGCCGAAGATGGTCTCGCACAGCTCGGTGCGGCCGGCGCCGACCAGCCCGGCGAAGCCCAGGATCTCACCGCGCCGTAGTTGAAAGCTGACCCCCGCCGGGGCCCCCGGGACCCACAGATCCTCGACCTCCAGCAGGGGCGCCTCGGCCGCGGTCTGGCTCGATGCGCCCGGCCGCGGCGGGAAGTAGTCGCCGGTCAGCTCGCGCCCGACCATCAATGCCACGATCTTGTCGGTGCTGGCCGCCGCCCGCTCGAGATCGCCGACGTGCCGACCGTCGCGCAGAACGGTGACCCGATCGGCCAAGAGCTGGACCTCTTCCATGCGGTGCGAGATATAAAGGATGGCCACGCCGTCGGTCCTAAGTTGTCGGATCACGTCGAAGAGGCGCGCGGATTCCTGCGCCGACAGCGATGAGGTCGGCTCGTCCATCACGATGATCCGCGCCGCCGCCGACAACGCCCGGGC
>DASRLC010000543.1:0-2557 GCA_035648655.1 Polyangia bacterium | reverse complement strand
ACCAAGGGGTGACGGTGCTGCGGGTGGGCCCGGCGGGCGGCGTGCTGACCGAGACGCCGGTGCTGCCGTCCAGCGCCAGCCGGGTCGAGCGGCGCTGGCAGGTGGGCCTCGAGCCGTCGGGCGACGCCCACGTCGAGGAGGGGATCTCGATCCGCGGGGAGGCCGCGCACAACTGGCGCGAGCACTACCAGTCGCCGGGCGAGCGCGCCGATCGCTATGGCCGCGTGTGGACCGGGCGCTTCCCGGGCGCGCGGTTGGTGTCGGTGGAGATGCCAGGCATCGCCGATCGTGAGGCGCCCGTGGTCGTCAAGGCCGTCGTCTCCGTCCCGCGCTTTGCGCCGCTCACGGCGGCGGGCACGTTGGAGCTGCCGGTCAGCGGACGCGACGCCGACTTCGTGCGGACCTATACCCGCCTATCGACGCGGCAGCAGGACCTGGTGCTGGCCTATCCGTGGCAGCACGACGAAGAGCTGACCTACCGGCTGCCGGCCGGTTGGCGGCTGCGCAGCGGCGGCAGCTGGGGCGCGGGCGGCAAGCAGATCGAGAGCCCCTTCGGTCGGTTTCACCTGGAGGTCAGCGCCGACGGCGATCGGGTGCGGGTCCGATCGTCGTTGGACGTGGCGCAGGCGCGCGTGACGCCCGAGCAGTACCCGCGCTTTCGCGCGTTCCTGGGGGAAATCGACGCCGCGATCGGGGAGCGGTTGATCGTCGGCCCGGAGGAGGCCGGCTCGTGAAGTCGAGGGCGCGCGGGCGCACGACTGCGTTGGTCGTGGCGCTCGGTTTGGCGGCGGGCTGCGCGACAGCGCCGCCGCGGGCTGCGCGTCCCCCCGTGCCCGATGTCGGGCTGTTGGGCTGGCAAGCCCTGGCCGAAGGACGCGGCGGCGAGGCCGGCCGCCTCTTCGAGTCGGCGCTGGCCGGTGCACCGTCGAGCGCATCCGCCGTGCTTTCCCGCTTCGGCCGGGCGACGCTTTCCTATGAACGCGGCGAAAGCGGGCGCGCGCTCGAGGACTATGCGGCCCTCCTGCTGGCGTTGCCGGCGGTCACCGACCGACCACTCCGCCAGGCGCTGGCACCGGTGGCCGCCGCGCGCGTGTTGGCGCTCTACGACGAGGTCGGCTTCGCCGCCCAGGTCCAGATCGCGCAGCGCCTGCAGCCCGTCGAGCTGGCGCGCTCGCCCGAGCTCCCCTGGTTGGCGCGGGTCGAGCTGGCGCGCCTCGGCGATCACATCGCGCGCCAGGCGGCCGACGCCGATGCGCTCGCGCGCGTCGCGGCCGAAGACGGTTGCGCCTCGGTCATGTTCGAGGTCGGATCGCTCGGTCCTTTTCCGCACCTCGATCTCGATCGGCCGGCAACCGAGGCGAAGATTTTGCCCGAACGCGCGTGGCGGCCGCTCTCTGCGTCTGGGTGCCACCTCGATGCGCCGCTCACGGCCGACGGGCGCGGCGAGGCGCGAATCCTGCGCGCGGCCGTGGAGGTGGGCGCCGGGGCCTACGACATCGTCCTCGAGCTCGACGGCGAGGCCCGACTGTCGGTCGACGGCGGTCCGTGGGTCTCCCACGGTCGGGCCACCGGCTACGGTCCGCGCTTCTCCGCCAGCCGCGTCGTGCTGGGCGCGGGGCGGCACCAGCTGACCGTGCGGACCGCCAGCAACGCCGGACAGACGCGGCTCGGACTCTGGGTCTTGCCGGGCGCCGCCGGGTCGCCCGCGCGCTTCGTCGATCCCCGCGCGGCGGGCGCCCCGGTCGCTGGCGCGCCCGGTCCGGTCGCGCCGAGCGCTGTCCGGGCGGCCGACCTGGAAACCGCGGGCGTGGGCGGCCGCGCGCTCGCGGCCTACTGTGCGGCATTTGCCGCCGACCGGATGGGTGCCATCGACGGGCTGGCCGTGGCGCTCGAGCGGTTGCAGGCCTGGCCGCGGTTCGCGGCGGGCCTTTCGCTGGTGGGCGAGATCGCCCGCCACGATCCGACGCGTCCCGCGACGTTCGCGCGCGATGCCGCCCGGCGGTCGCTGCGCGCGGCCGTGGGCGCCGACGAGACGCTGGCCCGGGCCTGGCAGTCGCTGGCGGAAGTCGAGCTGGAGGACGATCGCCCACGCGACGCCATCGACGACGCGCGCCGGGCGTTGCACGCGGCCCCGGCCTGGTGGCCCCCCGAGCTCTTGCTGGCCCGCGCGCTGGCGGCCCGCGGGCTGGACGTCGACGCCGATCGCGCGCTGGCGGAGGTCGCGCAGAGGACCGGCGTCGAAGCCGCGCTTTCGGCCGGCGCGTCGCCGTCGTCGGCACCCTGCGCGGTCATCGAGGCGTTGCGCGGACAGGCGCGGGAGCGGCAGCAGATCGCGCGCGGGGACCAGCTGTCGGTGGCGCTCCGGGGCTGCGGCGGCGATCTGGACGTCCGCGTGGATCGCGCGCGTGCCCGCGGCGAGACCGCCGAAGCGATCGCGTTGTTGCGTGCGGCGTTGCGGATCGATCCCGATCGCGACGATCTGGCGGCGGACCTGGCGCTCATGCTGGCGGAGAGCGGACCGACCGGCCAAGACCTGAACGAGCTCGCCGCTCTGGTG
>DASRLC010000542.1:0-9032 GCA_035648655.1 Polyangia bacterium | reverse complement strand
GCTGCGGTGCCGCGATCGGCTGGACGGGTGGCACAGGCGGCGGGGCGGCCGCCTTGGCCTGCTCGTCGCGTAGCGCCTCCATCTCTTTGATGTAGCCGTCGATCTCGGTGCGCTCGTCGGGGCCGATCTTCTTCCCCTTGGCCAGGTAGTCTTGGAACGCGTCGATCGCCTTCTGCGGCTCGCGCAGCTTCTGATGGCAGCGGCCGATGTTGCGCAGGTAGATCGGATTCAAGGTCTCGGCGTAGAGCTTGGCGAACGCCTCGAGCGCCTCGTCGTAGCGCCCGGCGGCGAACGACTCGCGGGCCTTCATCTCCGCCGGCGGGGCGGCGTGGGCCACCCGCGACAGCGCCGAGAGCGCCAATACCACGACGAAAACGGCGCCTCGCACCGTTCCCCCCCTCTTAATCGAACGAATCATGAAGACAAAACAGTACGGCCACGCCGTGGTCCGAGTCAAAGACCACCGCGGTTAGAGACGCTAGGCGAGATCCTGATTACCATGTGGCGATGAGCGACCTGGGAGACATCGACCGGCACCTCTTCGCGGAGGGGACGCACGGCCGGGCCTATGAACACCTGGGCGCCCATCTGACCACGCAGGCCGGGAAAGCCGGGGTGGCCTTCTCCGTGTGGGCACCCAACGCCGCCGCGGTGTCGGTGATCGGCGACTTCGAGGGTTGGGGGCAGTCGCCGGTGCCGCTGACCCTGCAGGCAACCTCTGGAATTTGGCAGGGATTTGTCGTCGGGCTGGCGCAGGGGACGCACTACAAATACCGCATCGCCTCGCGGCGCGACGGCTACCAGGTCGACAAGGCCGACCCTTACGGCGTGCGCTCCGAGCTGCCGCCCGCCACCGCGTCGATCGTGTGGGATCTGGCCTACGGCTGGAAGGACGCGGCCTGGATGGCCGAGCGGCGCGCGCGGAATGCGCTGGACGCGCCGGTATCGATCTACGAGGTGCACCTCGGATCGTGGATGCGCGTGCCGGAAGAAAAAAATCGCTGGCTCACCTACCGCGAAATTGCCCCCAAGCTGGCCGCCCACGTCCGGCGTTGCGGTTTCACGCACGTCGAGCTGCTGCCGATCGCCGAGCACCCGTTCTACCCGTCGTGGGGATACCAGGTGACCGGTTTTTACGCGCCGACCGCCCGCTACGGGACGCCGCAGGACTTCATGTGGCTCATCGATCACCTTCATCAAGAGGGGATCGGCGTGATTCTGGATTGGACGCCGGCGCACTTCCCCACCGACGAGCACGGTCTGATGTACTTCGACGGCACGCACCTCTACGAGCACGCCGATCCGCGCCAGGGGCTGCACGCCGAATGGGGCAGCGCGCTCTTCAACTACGGGCGCAACGAGGTGCGCAGCTTCCTGATCTCCAACGCCAACTTCTGGCTCGATCGCTACCACATCGACGGGTTGCGGGTCGACGCGGTGGCCTCGATGCTGTACCTCGACTACGGGCGGCAGGGGGGGGACTGGATCCCCAACCGGTACGGCGGGCGCGAGAACCTGGAGGCCATCGACTTCCTGCGCACGTTCAACACCTCCGTGTACCGCGAGCACCCCGACGTCCAGACCATCGCCGAGGAGTCGACCTCGTGGCCCGGGGTGTCGCGCCCGACCTACACCGGCGGCCTGGGCTTCGGCATGAAGTGGGACATGGGCTGGATGCACGACGCGCTGGCCTACTTCGCGACCGATCCGATCGGGCGGCGCTACCACCACCACCAGCTCACCTTCCGCAGCATGTACTTCTGGAGCGAGAACTACCTGCTGCCGCTGTCGCACGACGAGGTCGTGCACGGCAAGAAGTCGCTGGTGGAAAAGATGCACGGCGATCTCTGGCAACGCTTCGCGAACCTGCGCCTGCTCTACGCCAACATGTGGGCCCAGCCGGGGAAGAAGCTGCTGTTTCAGGGCTGCGAGATCGGGCAATTCCGCGAGTGGGCCCACGATCAGAGCGTCGATTGGCACCTGCTGGGTGAATCCGAGCTGCATGTCCAGCTCATGACCCTGGTCATGGAGCTCAATCGGCTTTACCGGTCACAGGCCGCGCTGCACGTGTACGACGTCGGCCTCGCGGGGTTCGAGTGGGTCGACGCCAACGACGACGATCACAGCGTCTACGCCTTCCTGCGCAAGGGAACCACCGCACGCGACGTGGTGCTGATCGTCTTCAACTGCACGCCGGTGCCGCGCCACGACTACCGGATCGGTGTCCCGCTCGGCGGGAGCTGGCGAGAGATCCTGAACACCGACGCCACGGCGTTCGGCGGCAGCGGGATGGGGAACTTCGGCGCGGTCACGGCCGACGAGATCCCTTTTCACAACCGGCCGCTGTCGCTGCGTCTGACCCTACCGCCGCTGGCCGCGCTCTACTTCAGCCCGGATCCAGGGCATCCGACGACCGGTCCCGACCAGTGCCCCAAATCGTCCTGACCGCTATTCGAACCGGATCTGCAGCGCCACGCCGGCACCGAAGGTACGGGCCGCCTCGTTCTGGCTGATGTCCGGGAAGAGGATCCAGGTGCGCAGGTCGAGCGCGCGGGTCAGCGACGAACCGATCCCGAAGCCCAGCGGGTACTGGTCCGGCCGGCCCGCGCCGCTCGACACGCGGACGCCGAAGAGCGGACCGAGCCAGAGGGTGCGCGTGGCCTGGATCCATATGTGGACCGGCACGCTCACCACCGTATGGGTGTCGGGATTCGAGAAGATGACCGGCACGTAGAGGCCGCTGTCGACACGGACCGCGCCGGCGCGCAGCACGATCGGCAGACCGAACATCAGCCCGAACGACGAGCCGTTCTCGATCGGCAGGTAGGCCCGCAGCTCGAGCCCCAGCTCGGCCGCGGCGCCGCGCGCCACCGACCAGCGCAGGTGCACTTCGGGGTTGGCGACGCGATCGTGGTTGGTGCCGTAGGTCTCGGTCTCGAAGGGGCGGCCGTAGCTGTCGGCCTGGGTGGCCTGACCGTTTTCGTCGAGGCGAAATCCGGTCCGCACGCCGATCTCCAGCTCGTGGGTGATGCTGCCGGAGAGCGCCAAGTTGAGCCCGAAGCCGGTGATCGATCCGTTGTCCGGCGCCACCTCGGGCTCGTGGCCGAGACCGAGGCCGAGATCGAGCGCCACCGCGCCGCGCGGCAGGACGATGCTGCGATAGACCCAGGGCGCCTCGGCGCGCGCCGGGCGGGAGCCCGCCGGCGACGCGAAGACGGCCCAACCGGCCAAAACGGCGGAGACGGCGGAGACGGTCGGGGTGGCTGCCTTCCGAAGCATGCGCGGGTTATACATCCACCCATGGGCGATCTCGTCGAGCTGCGGCGGCCGGGCCGACCGCCACGACCGGACTCGGGGTCCGGTCAGACCGACGCGCCGGTCGACGCCGCCGATGCGGGCGCCGCGCCGGCCGCGTCCCGGTTGGCCTACGTCGAGACCTACGGCTGCCAGATGAATGTGGCCGACACCGACATGGTGCTGGGCCTGCTGCAGCGGGGCGGGTACGGACGCACCGACCGGCCGGAGCAGGCCGACCTCATCTTGATCAACACCTGCGCGGTGCGCGAGAAGGCCGAGGAGCGGGTGTTCCAGCGCGCCAGCATGCTCTCCCACCGCCGCGCGCGCCCGGATGTCATCCTCGGCATCACCGGCTGCATGGCCGAGCACCTCAAGGATCAGCTGCGCGAGCGCGCCCCGCATGTCGATCTGGTGGTCGGACCGGACGGATACCGCCGGCTGCTCGAGCACGTCGAGCTGGCGCGCGGCGGGCAGCCGGTGATCGACACCCGCCTCGATCGCGACGAGACCTACCAAGGGATCGACGGCATCTACGCCCAGGCCGAAGCCGGTGGGGTGGTGGGACACGTCACGATCCAGCGCGGCTGCGACAAGTTCTGCGCCTTCTGCGTGGTGCCGTACACGCGCGGCCGCGAACGCGGGGCCGCGCCGCGCGAGATCCTGCGGCAGGTGCGCGCGCTGGCCGCCGCCGGCGTCAAGGAAGTGCAACTCCTCGGACAGACCGTCAACTCGTACCGCTACGAAGACGTCGGCTTCGCCGACCTGCTGCGCGCGGTGGCGGCCATCGATGGCATCGCCCGGGTGCGGTTCACGTCGCCCTACCCGCTCGACTTCTCCGATCAGGTGATCGCGGCGATGGCCGAGACGCCGCGGATCTGCAAGCACGTGCACCTGCCGCTGCAGAGCGCGTCGGATGTGGTCCTCGAACGGATGCGCCGTGGGTACGACTACGCGACCTTCCGCGCGCTGCACGACAAGCTGCGGGCCGCCATGCCCGACATCGCGATCACCACCGACCTGCTGATCGGTTTTTCCGGCGAGACCGAGGCCGATCATGCGGCAACCTTGCGCGCGCAGGAGGACCTGCGCTTCGACGGCGCCTTCACCTTCGCTTACTCGGAGCGGGCCGGCACCCAGGCCGCGCGCAAGCTGCCCGACGACATACCGGCGTCGGTCAAGCAGCGGCGTCTGGCCGAGGTGATCGCCATTCAGCAGCGCGTCACGGCCGAGATCCTGGCGGCGCAGATCGGGCGCCGGGAGCGGATCCTGATCGAGCACCCTTCGAAGCGCGCCGATCACGAGCTCATGGGCCGCACCGACACCTTCCGACCGGTGATCATCCCGGCCGCCCCGGGCCTCGGCCCCGGCTCATTGGTCGACGTCACGATCACCGGTGCCACGCCGGCCACGCTCTTCGGCGCGCCTCATTGAGAAAAGGACCCTGGGAGGGTCCTTCAAATCCCCTGCGACGATAGCCCCGGCCACGGCGACGGCCTCTGCCGATGGATGAGTCGTGACAGGCGGCGGGGACGCCATTATGCTGACCGGTCGCGTGCAAGACCCGACCCCCGAAAGCGCCGCCGACGAGCTGGCCCCGCCCGAAACGGCGGCGGTCGGCGGCGCGCCCGCGCCGACCGATGTCGTCGTGCCCGCCATCGTCGGCGAAGAGCAGCAGCTCCTGGGCGTGGTGCTGCGCAAGCTCGACGGGGGGACCACCCGCAAGCCCCGCCTGCAGGTCGACGACGCCAGCGCGCTCATCGAGCTGCGCGACGCTCTCGCCGAGGCCAAGCCCGAGGATCAGGGGTCGATCCTCGAGCAGATGCACCGGATCGAGGCGCTGTCGCGCCAGCGCGGCAAGGGGGAGAGTCCGCCGGTCGACCGCAAGTCCCCCTACTTCGGGCACCTGCGTCTCGAAGAGAACGGCAAGCGGCGGGACGTCCTCATCGGGGCGCGCAGCTTCGTCGAGCCGGGGGGCGGCGTGCAGATCGTCGACTGGCGAAACGCGCCGGTCTCGCGGCTTTTCTACCGATACGAAGAAGGCGATCTCTACGAAGAGCGGCTGGGCGATCGGCTGGTCGAAGGGGAGATCCTGGCGCGCCGCACGGTCGCCATCGTCGAATCCGATCTGCGGCGGGTCGCCACCCCGACCACCACCTATGCGCGCGACTTTCGCACCGGCGAGTGGCGCGAGGTGGCGGCGCGGCAGGCGCGTCTGCAGATCGCCCGCGACGGCAGCGCCGCCACGATCGTGCCGACCCACGGGACCGGGGCCTCGCCGATCGTCTCCCCGGCAACGCCCGCGCCGCGCGGCAAGCTGGGGGTGGACGAGACCGGCGCGCGGCGCCCGGACCGCCACCTGCCCGCCATCGCGGCGCTCATCGATCCGCGCCAGTTCGAGCTCATCACCCAACCTTCGTCCGGCCTCATCGCGGTGCAGGGCTCGGCCGGCAGCGGCAAGACCACCATCGGCCTGCACCGGATCGCCTACCTGGCCTTCGCCGAGCCACGCCGCTTCCGTCCCGAGAAGATGCTGGTGATCGTCTACCAGCGCGCGCTGGCCTCCTACGTCTCACGCGTGCTGCCGTCGCTCGACGTGGAAGGCGTGCCGGTGATGACCTTCGGCGGTTGGGCGACCGCCGCGCTGCACGCCGCGTGGCCCAGGCTCGAAGCCGGGCTCACCGACGAGACGCCGTCGGTGGTGATGCGCCTCAAGGCCCACGGGGCGCTGCTGCGTCTGATGGATGATCGGCAGACGGCACTGACCGCGTGGTGCCGAGAGCGCCTGGCAACCGATCTGACCGGCAAGCCCGAAGGCGACGCGGCGCTGACGTTCTGGGACGGCACCCGCGGTCCCGCCGACGGCCGGGTCACCGCGCTGGCGCAGTGGGTACGCGACACTGTCCTCGATCCGGCGGCCCGCAACGCCGTCGAGAACGCGGGGCGTGCGATGCGGGCGCGAACCCGCGACGTGATCGCCGAGTGGGCCGCGCTGTTGACCGATCGGCAAGCGCTGGGCGAGGGGTTCGCCCGCCACGCGCCGGGCGTCTTCTCCCCCGGCCAGCTCGACGACGTCCACCGCTGGTGCGTCGAGCGCGAGCGGCGGCGCGGCGGGCTCACCGGCGAAGACGACGGTGAGGCGTACGCCCTCGACGCCGAGGACGTGGCGCTGCTGCTGCGCATCTACCAGCAACAGCGGGGGCGTCTCCCCGACTTCGCTGGCAAGGGCGTGCTGGCCTACGAGCACCTGATGGTCGACGAGGTGCAGGATTTCTCGCCCATCGAGCTGGCGGTGCTGCTCGACGCCACCTCGGTTCAGCGTTCGGTCACGCTGGCCGGCGACACCGCCCAGGCCATCGCCCCCGAGCACGGCTTTTCGAACTGGGCTGAGCTGCTCGATTTTCTGGAGATCGCGCACGAGCGCGTCGAGCCGCTGCGGGTCAGCTACCGCTCGACGCGGGAGATCGTCGACTGCGCGGAGCACGTCTTGGGGCCGCTCATGGGGGACGTCCGTCCGGTCGCGCCCCGCGCCGGCGCGCCGGTCGAATCGTTCGGTTTCGGGTCGGCCGGCGAATGCGCGGAGTTTCTCTCGCATGCCCTCAAGGAGCTGGTGCGCGCCGAACCCGAGGCCTCGGTGGCGCTGCTGGCCCGCCACCCGGAGCAGGCGCGCCTCTACTACGAAGCGTTGACCCGAGCCGAGGTGCCCGCGCTGCGCCTGGTCGACAACCAAGACTTCTCGTTCACCGCTGGGATCGACGTGACCGACGTACGGCAGTCCAAGGGGCTGGAGTTCGACATCGTGATCCTGCTGGAGGTCACCGAGGCGTCGTACCCCGCCAGCGACGACGCCCGCCGCCTGCTGCACGTCGCGATGACCCGAGCCGCCCACCAGCTGTGGGTCACCCACACCGGCGCGCCTTCGCCGCTGCTCCCCGACCCGCTGCGCTGAGCGGCCCGGAGCGCGGGCCCGAGGACGCTAGGACTCGCTCTGGAAGAAGCGGTTCAGTGCCCAGACGTCGCGGGCCCGCAGCCCTTGAAAGCGAATTCCAATCCCGGACTGGTCGCCGTTTCCGTTCTTGACCACCCAGCGCACGTCACCCGCCACCTCGATCGGCTCGGGCTGCGTCGGCAGCTCGAACCGCAGCTGGACGGTGGTCCCGATCGGCAACGACGCCGGCGAGTCCAGGTACAGGCCGCCCAGCGAAATATTGCGCGTCTGCGAGGTCTGCTTCTTCCCCTCGCAGAGCACTTCGACAGCGATCTGCCGTTCGTAGCGCGGATCGATTCTGCGAAAATGCTCGGCCAAGTTCGTCCTCTTCCGCGTGGGTGAAGGTCGTATGGTACGACAACATCGCACCTTGGATCCAGCCCAACGTAATCTGCTGATATTAAACGACTATCTAGTTAGAGAAGCTCGGCAGGCTGGGACAGGCGGTCGGATCGCCGACATTTTCCGTCGTCAACCAGGGCTTCAAGTTATACGTCGCGGCGAAGGAGGTGTCCCAGCACTCGGTCTGGGTCAGGCCGGCGCCGTCGCCCTGCTCGACCGTCTCGGTCGCCTCGCCGGCGCCCGTCGGCAGCCAGGCGCCGACCACCGCCACCGTCTCGATCGCCGGCCCGGCCACCAGGTTCCCGGTCAGCGTGAAGCTCATCTGCCCGCTGCCGTCGGCCCGCCCGGCGTAGCTGTACACGACCGAGGCGACCGAGTTGGTGGCGTCGGGCGTCCGAACGATCGTCATGTCGACGGTGATCGGGTAGCTCAGCGTCGAATAGATCACGGTCAACATCATGAAGGGCGCCGTCCCTTGATCGAAGGGGAACCCCGCCGCGGTGAGCGCGTCGGTCGTCACCGTCATGCTCCCCATCCCCTTGCGCACCCCCTCGGTGGCGTCGAAGCTGCCGGACACGAACGTCAGCCAGCCCCCCGACGGATCGGCCGTGTTCTCCACCTCCAGCTCGTAGGTGAAGACCGTCGATTGCGGATCGTCGTGCGACACCGTGAGCTGCCAATCCCAGCCGACTTGCTTGGTGGAGGCGAAGGGTCCCCAGGTCCGGCTGGTCGGCGTGCGGCTGCTCGGCCCGTACGAGCGGATGGTGTGGACGCCACCGAGGGTATTGTCGATCATCTGGTTGAACTGGCTGGTGACGTTGTGGGTGGTCGCGGCCAGCTCGGCCTGGTTGGCCGCCGGCAGCGCCGCCGAATACGCCGGCAAGGTCGCCGCCAACTGATTCCCCGCCGGCACCGCGTTCATGTACGCGAGGTCATCGTTCGAATAATTCCCACACGCCCCCAACCCAACCGCCGTCAACACCAACCCAGCTGTAACCCTAAAAATCATAGTTCACCGTGGTTGCGAGCTCCCAGTAGCCGAGCGAGCGGTTGCCGTCGACGTTGTACCAAAGGTAATGCAAACGGCCGCGCGCGACGACGCTGGTGCGGCGGCTCATCTGATAGGACACGCCGCCCACCGCGCCGGGCGACAGCGTCGAGAAAAATTGAGACGGAAATTCGTCGTCTCGAAAGCGCCGGCTCATCAGCAAGAGCGCGAGGCGGCCGCCCACGAACGGCGTCAGATACCGGCCCGGCCATTCAACCGTCAAAGAGGCCGCGGCGGAGAATTCGCTGAAGCGGAACGGCGCGGTGACCGTCGGCAGCGCGGCGACCCCGTCGGCGCCCCCCACCGCCACGTCGAAGCCCAGCACCCAATCTCGGCGCAGGAAGTTACGCAGCGCCAGAT
>DASRLC010000541.1:0-11890 GCA_035648655.1 Polyangia bacterium | reverse complement strand
ACCCTCCACCCGCCAGCCTCCACCCTCCGGGGGCCGGGCGCTAAGCCAGCTCAAGACCGGAGAAAAAGAAGGCCAGCTCTGCCTTGGCGGTGTCGGGTCCGTCGCTACCGTGCGCCGCGTTCTTCTCGATGTCGCTCCCGTAGCTGCCGCGGATGGTGCCGGCCGGCGCCTTGTTGGAGTCGGTCGGACCCATCACCTCGCGGTAGCGCGCCACCGCATTCTCGCCTTCGATGGCCATCACGACGCAGGGGCCGGAGGTCATGAAGCCGACCAGACCGCTGAAGAAAGGGCGCTCTTTGTGGACCGCGTAAAAGGCGCGCGCCTGCGCGTCGGAGAGCTGCATCCGGCGCAACCCGACGATCTTGAGCCCGGTCTTCTCGATGAGGTCGATGACGCCCCCGATGGCGTTCTTGGCCACCGCATCGGGTTTCACGATTCCGAACGTTCTTTCGATGGACATGGGTTCTTTCTCTGTTGTTTTGGGTCGATCGCCAGGGACTAAACGATGTTGGCGATGGTCTTGCCGAGCTCGGCCGGCGTCGCGGCGATGGCAATGTTGGCCTCGCGCAGGGCGGCGATTTTCTCGGCCGCCGTCCCCTTGCCGCCGCTGATGATGGCGCCGGCGTGGCCCATCCGCTTGCCCGGCGGCGCGGTCTGCCCGGCGATGAAGGCCGCCACCGGCTTCTTCATGTTGGCTTTCACGAAGCGAGCGGCCTCCTCTTCGGATGTCCCGCCGATCTCGCCGATCATGAGGACCGCCTCGGTCTGCGGGTCGGCCTCGAAGAGCGCCAGGCAGTCGATGAAGTCGATCCCCTTGACCGGGTCGCCACCGATGCCGATGCAAGTCGATTGGCCGAGGCCCAGCGCCGTGAGCTGGTGGGCCGCCTCGTAGGTGAGCGTCCCGGACCGCGAGACCACGCCCACCTTGCCGGGCTTGTGGATGTAGCCGGGCATGATCCCGATCTTGCAAGCGCCCGGTGTGATGATTCCAGGACAGTTGGGTCCAATTAAGATGGGGCCCCCACAAGGGTTCCCAAACCCTCCCGCGAAGGGCTCGGACGGGCGGAGCCCGTCTTCCCCCACGCGTTGCGCGCCTGTTTGCAGCGCGCGTTTGACCTTCACCATATCGAGCGTCGGGATGCCTTCGGTGATGCAGACGATCACCGCGATGCCGGCCTGCGCCGCCTCGAGGATCGCGTCGGCCGCGCCGGGCGGCGGGACGTAGATGACCGTCGCGTTGGCCCCCGTCTTGGCGACGGCCTCCGCCACGGTGTCGAAGACCGCGAAGCCTTCGTGGATCAGGCCGCCTTTGCCAGGCGTGACGCCGCCGACCACCGTGGTGCCGTACTCGCGCATCTGCTTGGCGTGGAAGGTCCCCGCCGATCCGGTGATCCCCTGAACGATGAGCTTGGTGTTCTTACCGACCAGAACCGACATGGTTAAGCCTTCCCCGCTGCGAGGGCGACGATCCGCTTGGCGCCGTCGGCCATGTCGTTGGCGGTGGTGACCGCCAGGCCCGATTCGGCCAGCATCTTCTTGCCCAGATCCACGTTGGTTCCTTCCAGGCGTACCACCAGCGGCACCTCGAGGCCGACCTGCTTGATGGCGGCGATGACGCCGGCGGCGATGGTGTCGCACTTCATGATGCCACCGAAGATGTTGACGAAGATGCCGCGCACCTTGGGATCGGCGGTGATGATCTTGAAGGCCGCCGTGACCCGCTCCTCGGTGGCGCTGCCGCCGACGTCCAGGAAGTTGGCGGGCGCGCCGCCGAAGTGCTGGATGGTGTCCATGGTCGCCATGGCCAGGCCGGCGCCATTGACCATGCAGCCGATGTTGCCGTCGAGCTTGATGAACGACAGGTCGTAGCGCTTGGCCTCGGTCTCGGCCGGCTCTTCTTCGTCGAGATCGCGCAGCGCTTCCAGATCCTTCTGCCGGTAGAGCGCGTTGTCGTCGAAGGTGACCTTGGCGTCGAGCGCCAGCACGCGGCCGTCGGTGAGCACCACCAGCGGGTTCACCTCCAAGAGCGACGCGTCGGTGGCCACGAAGGCGGTATAGAGGAGCATGAACAGCTCGGCCGCGTTCTTGGCCGCCCCGCCGTGCAGGCCGAGGCCGTAGGCCAGGTTGCGCGCCTGGTAGGCCGCCAGGCCGACCACGGGATCGACCGCCTCTTTCAAGATCTTCTCCGGGTGGCTGGCCGCCACCTCTTCGATCTCGACGCCGCCCTCGGAGGACGCCATCACCACAACGCGCCCCACGCCGCGGTCGACGACCACGCCCAGGTAGAGCTCGCGCGCGATGTCGACCGCCTGCTCGATGAGCAGCCGCTTGACCAGCTTGCCGCCCGGCCCGGTTTGATGGGTGACCAGGTTCATCCCCAAGATCTTCTGCGCCGTCTCGCGGGCCGCCGCGGCGCCCTTGACCACCTTGACGCCGCCACCTTTGCCGCGGCCACCGGCGTGGATCTGCGCCTTGACGACCACGAATTCGCTGTCGGTCTCGGCGATGAGCGCCTTGGCGGCCGCCTCCGCCTCGTCCGGGCTGAAAACCGGACGCCCCTTGGGGACCGGGACGCCGAACTTCTTGAGGATCTCCTTGGCCTGGTATTCGTGGATCTTCACAGCGTTTTCGAGGCCTCGATGAGCTCGCGGACCGCCGCGGCCGACTTGTCGAGCATGGCCTTCTCCTCGGCCGTCAGCTCGATGGTGACCACCTTCTCGACGCCGCTGCCGCCGATGATGACCGGCACGCCCAGGTAGAGATCCTGAAAGCCGTACTCGCCATTGAGGTGCGCCGCGCAGGGAAGCAGGCGCTTCTGATCGCGCAGGTAGGCGGTGGCCATCGTGATCGCCGCCGAGGCGGGGGCGTAGTAGGCGCTGGTCCCCATCAGCTTCACGATTTCGCCGCCGCCGTTGCGGGTTCGTTCGACAATCGCCGACAGCTTGTCGGCGGTGATGAGTTGGCGCACCGGGATGCCGTCGACGGTGCAGTAGCTGGTCACCGGAACCATGGTGTCGCCGTGGCCGCCGAGCACCATGGCGCGCACGTCCTTGACGGCCACCTTGGCCTCGCGGGCGAGAAAAAGCTGCAAGCGACCCGCATCGAGGACGCCCGCCATGCCGACCACCTTGCCGCCCGCGAAGCCGGTCACGCGCTTGAGCTCGTAGACCATCACATCGAGCGGGTTCGACACCACGATCACGAAGGCGTCGGGACAGTGCTTCTTCAGATTCTCGCCGACGTTGCGGATGATCTTGAGGTTGACGCTCAACAGATCGTCGCGCGACATCCCCGGCTTGCGCGGCACGCCGGCGGTGATGATGACGACGTCGGCGCCGGCGCAGTCGGCCCAGTTCGAGGTGCCGCTGATGGCGGCGTCCGACCCGAGCACCGCGCCGTTCTGCTCCAGATCCAGCGCCTTGCCCTTGGCGAGGCCTTCCTTCTCGGGAATGTCGAACAGCACGACGTCGCCGAGTTCGTTGCGGGCGCACAGCGCCGCCAGCTCGCCGCCGATGTTGCCAGCGCCAATGAGAGCAATCTTGTTCCTACGGGGCATGCGGACTCCTGTGAGAAGGATCAGACGGAGGGGGCGTTAGGACGTTAGAGGAAGGCTTATCGCGGCAGAGGATGGGAACCTTCCAGAGTTCCCATCCTCATAGATTCGAAATTATGGCGTCGCCGAAGGCCGAGCAGGCGACTTCTTTGGCGCCGTCCATCTGGCGGGCGAAGTCGTAGGTGACGATCTTCTGCGCGATGGTCTTTTCGAGCGCCGCGACGATTCGGGTGGCGGCGCCCGTCCAGCCCAGGTGCTCGAGCATCATGACGCCCGAGAGGATGACCGATCCCGGGTTCACCTTGTCGAGGTTGGCGTACTTGGGCGCGGTGCCGTGGGTCGCCTCGAATACGGCGTGGCCGGTCACGTAGTTGATGTTGCCGCCCGGCGCGATGCCGATGCCACCCACCTGCGCCGCCAGCGCGTCGGACAGATAGTCGCCGTTCAGGTTCAGGGTCGCGATGACGTCGAACTCGTCGGGGCGGGTCAGGACCTGCTGCAGCGTGATGTCGGCGATGGAGTCTTTGACCAGCACCTGGCCGGCCGGCGGCTTGCCGCCGCAGTCGTCCCAGCCGACGGCGCGCCCGGCGTACTCGCGCTTGACCAGCGCATAGCCCCAGTCGCGGAAGCCCCCTTCGGTGAACTTCATGATGTTGCCCTTGTGGACCAGCGTGACGCTCTTGCGCTTGTTGGCGATGGCGTAGTCGAGCGCCGCGCGCACCAGGCGTTCGGTCCCCTCGCGCGAGACCGGCTTGACCCCGATCCCGGAGGTCGCCGGGAAGCGGATGTTCTTCACGCCCATCTCGTTCTGCAGGAAGGCGATGACCTTCTTCGCCTCGGGCGACTCGGCGGCCCACTCGATGCCGGCGTAGATGTCTTCGGTGTTCTCGCGGAAGATCACCATGTCGACCTTCTCGGGCGCCTTGACCGGCGAGGGGACGCCCTTGAAGTAGCGCACCGGCCGCAGGCAGACGTAGAGATCGAGCATCTGGCGGATCGCGACGTTGAGCGAGCGGATGCCGCCGCCCACCGGCGTCGTCAGCGGGCCTTTGATGCCGACGAAGTAGGTCTTGAAGGCCTCCAGCGTCTCGTCGGGCAGCCAGCTGTCGAAGAGCTCCTTCGACTTGCCGCCGGCGTAGACCTCGGCCCAGGCGATCTTCTTCTTGCCGCCGAACTCCTTGGCCACCGAGGCGTCGAGGACGCGCACCGAGGCGCGCCAGATGTCGGCGCCGGTCCCGTCGCCTTCGATGAAGGGGATGATCGGGTGGTCGGGGACCTCGAGGCGGCCGTCTTTGTGGACGACGATGGGATTGGCGCCGGACGGAATGACTGGTTTCGGGCTTGGCATCGCGGTTGCTGATTAGCTCCGACCGGAGGCCATCAACGCAAGAGAAAAAGTGCGCCTCGGCGCGCGATTTCACCCGTCTCGGCGCCCACCTAGGCGGCGTCAGGCGGCCGCGAGCAGATCGAGCAGCGGCGCGTCCGGCGAGGCGGGGTTGACCCGCAGCTCGCGGGACTTGGGATCGACCAGCAGATCCAGCTCCTCGAGCGGGATCTGCCCGATGAGGGCGGTGGTCCCAGCCGCCTCGACCAAGGCGTTGGTGACAGTTTGGCGTCCCAGGATCGTGATCCCCACGCCGCTGACCCAGGGAACCTCGGCGGTCCGGCCGTCGGCGTAGCGCACCCGGCGGTAGCCCGCCGGCAAGAGGCCCAGCGCCGCCACGGCGTCGGCGGGGAGCACCATCATCGTGGCCCCAGTATCGACCAGCGCGTCGACAATCGTGGTACGAATTCGATCGGAGGTGAGGTGACCGCGGTTGACGGCCTCCTCGTCATAGCTGTTCGTGAGCTTGATGGTTTGCATCACCTTCCCCATGCGCCGATTGTCGGTGCTTCGGCAAGCGCGGTTGCCTGGAGAAGCTAGCACGAGGAGGGTCAGCGCGGCGTGGTCGGGACGCGGGAGCCGTCCGTGCGCCGCCAGATCGTCGAAAACTCCTGGTCGTAGCTCCAGATCCGGAGCGAGGCGTCCGTCCCCGCGAGCGCCACGAGCTGGGCATCCGCCAGATCGGGTCCGTGTTCCTCGTGTCGCTCCATCCAATCCAAGATCGCCTTCCATGCGCTCGGTGGCGTCTCGACGATCGCGAGGTCCAAGCGTTTCCAGAGAGACCGGAGCCTTCCTCGCAAGTATCCGCTCGAAAGTAGGTGGAACGTCTCCCTGTGTCTTTACGTCAAGTCGACTGGGTCAGCGGACTTTGGTGCCGGGGGGGACGTCGCGATCGAGGGCGGAGAGGCCGAGGACGTCGGCGTCTCCGGCGGCCAGGATCATCCCTTGCGAGATCACGCCGCGGATCTTTCGGGGCGCCAGGTTGGCGAGATAGATGACCGTACGGCCGACCAGTGCTTCGGGCGTGTAGGTCGGGGCGATACCGGAGACGACCGTGCGCGGCGCCGACTCGCCGACGTCGAGGGTCAACTTGATCAGCTTGTCGGCCTTGGGGACGATCTCGGCCGCCAGCACCTTGGCCGCCCGCAGATCGATCTTGGCGAAATCGTCGAAGGTGATGTCGGCGGGGGCGGCCGGCGTCGTCGCCGCAGCGGCTGCGGTCGCCGGGGTCGAGGCCTCGGCCGGAGCCCACTTCGCGATCAGCGCCGCCTGTCGCTCGGGCTCGATCCGCGGGAACACCGGCTTCGGCTCGGCGAGAGTGCCGCCGGGCCAGCCCCATTGGGTCGGCCAAGCTCCCTCATCTTGCGCGCGCCCCAGCTGCCGCAGGATCTCGTTCGAGGCTTCGGGCATCGCTGGGGCGACCATGAGCGCCGCCCAGCGGAGTGCTTCACAACACCCCGCCAGCACGTCGAGGAGTCGCTCGCGCTCGCCGTTCTTGTGAAGCACCCAAGGTTTTTCTTCGTCGATCTTTTGGTTGTAGGCTCGGACTAGGCGCCAAGTTGCTTCAAGCGCGCTGGCTGGATTGAAGTTGTCCCAAGCCGATTGCGCCAGGTCGAGCAGCAACGTAGCTCCCGTATTCTCCGCGGCGCGGGCAGCGAGATCGGGGCCAACATACCTGTGCGCCATCGACAGCGTCCGGTTCAGTAAGTTGCCGAGGTCGTTGCCGAGGTCAGATTGGTGACGCTGGAACAGCGACTCGTAGGTGAAGTCGCCGTCGCCGCCGAGGGCATATTCACGCAGGACAAAGTACCGCAACGGATCGACGCCGATCTCGTCCGCGATCGCGTTCGGGTCGACGCGCGTGGCCGGCATCGACTTGGAGATCTTTTGTCCCTTCACGGTCAGGTAACCGTGGCAGACGATCTGTTTCGGTGGCGGCAAGCCGGCGCTCATCAGCATCGCGGGCCAGTACACGGCGTGGAAGCGAAGGATGTCTTTGGCGATGAGGTGGTGCGACTCGGGCCAAAAGGCGCTGAGACCCTCGCCACGCGACACAGCCTCCGGGCCGCCGAGCACGGTCAGGTAGTTGATGAGGGCATCGATCCAGACGTAGACCGTCTGTGAGGGGTCGGTTCGTACCGGGATCCCCCACGAAACAGAACGGTTGGTTCGGGATATGGAGATGTCGCGGAGGCCTTGGCCGACGAAGGACACCACTTCGTTCAGCCGTGACTCCGGGCGAATGAAGTCTGGTCGCTCCTCGTAGAGATCGAGAAGGGCGTCCTGATAGCGGCTCAGTCTGAAGAACCAGTTCTTTTCTTTGACGGTCTCGACCGGCGTTCGATGAATGGGGCAGAGCTTCACGCCGCTGTCGACGACGACGTCGTTCTCGGTCTTCGCCTCTTCGCAGCCGACGCAGTACATGCCGTCGTACTCCGCGTCGTAGATGTCACCGGCCTGGAACATCCGTTGCCACATCTCGGCCACCGCCGTCTCGTGCCGACCTTGCGTAGTCCGGACGAAATCGTCGTAGGAGATCCCCACGCGCTTCCAGGTCTCCTGAAACTTGGCGGCGATCTCGTCGCAGTAGGCCTGCGGCTCCATCCCTTTTTCGCGCGCGATGCGTTCGATCTTCTGGCCGTGCTCGTCGAGGCCGGTCAGGAAGAAGACGTTCTGTTTGGGATCCTCGCCGCGCGATCTGGCGCGGGCCCGGTGGTAGCGCGCCAGCGCGTCGGCCACCACGGTCGTGTAGAAGGTGCCGAGGTGGGGCAGGGCGTTGACGTAGTAGATCGGCGTCGTGATGTAGAAGCGGGACATGGGCCTTATCGTTTGTCGTTGGGTGGCGTCGCGGGCGCCGGGGCCGGTTGTAGCTCGTCGGCGGTGAAGGTCTTGGGGGGCTGCCCGTCGAAGTAGACCCGCACCCGGCCGCGCAGGATGTCGAGATCGCCGACCCGCCCGATGCCCTCGGGCGTCGAGACCCGCTTGCCGACCTTGGGCAGCGACGCCGCGGCCTCGAGGTAGTTGGCGTCTTCGTAAACCAAGCAGCACTTGAGGCGGCCGCACTGGCCCGAGACCTTGGTCGGGCTCATGGCCAGGTTCTGGTGCTTGGCCATCTTGATCGACACCGGCGCGAATTTTGGCAGAAACGTCGAGCAGCACAGCTCGCGCCCGCAGGTGCCGATGCCGCCCACGATCTTGGCTTCGTCGCGCACGCCGACCTGGCGCATCTCGATCCGGGTGTGGTAGCGCGCCGCGAGATCGCGCACCAATTCGCGGAAGTCGACGCGCGCCTCGGACGCGAAATAGAAGACCGCCCGCCCACCGCGCTGGAAGTCGACGCGGAAGAGCTTGATCGCCAGGCCGTGCGCGGTGGCGCGCGTCCGCGCGAAGCCGCGCGCCTCGAGGGACCGCGTCGCCGCGGCCGCGACGCGTTCGAGATCCCGGGCGTCCGCGCGGCGCAACACGCGCGGCAGCGCGCCGCCCGCGGGTCGCGGCGTAGTCGGAACCGCCACCACGGCGATCTCCGCCTCGCGCCCGTCGTCGATGACGACCCGGTCGCCGTGGCGCAGGTCGAGCGTCCCCGCGTCGCAGGCCAGCACCCGCCCCCGGGGATCGAGCTTGACGCCCGCGACGTTGACGGTCGCCACCGCGGCGGCGGTCATGCGGTCCGAACCTCCTGGCGCTTGAGCGCGAACGCCAGCCGCTCCACCGCCAGCGTCGGGTTGACGTTGGCCGTGAGCGCCATCTGGGTGTCGACGATGGCGGCCAGCGCCCGACCGAGGCGCGCGACCCCCATCGCCGCCAGCGCCTGGGCCTCGGGGCCCGCGTTGAGGATCGCCAATTCGGGTGCCCCAGCGGCGATGGTCAGGGCGTCGCGGTAGAGTCCCGCCAGGAGGCCCACCAGGCGCGGTACGCCGTCCTTGCCGCCTTTCTCGCGGTCGCCGTCCTTGTCCTTCTGACTCGCCAGCGAAGCGGCCAGATCGAACACGCCGGTGGCCCCCGGCGTCGCGATCGCCCCGCGCAGATCGCGGAGGGCCTGGGCCGGACCGCCGCCGTCGTCGTCGTCGCCAGCCGTGGCCGCTTCCAGCATCCTGGCGGCCGATCCGTCGGCCAGCGCGGCCGCGATTTCGGCGCGCGCCGCCGGCACGCCCCGGGCGCGACCGAGCTCGAGCAGCGCCGCCGCGTCGAGCAACCGAAACCGGATCCGTTGGGTGCGCGAGCGGATCGTCGGCAGCAGGCGATCCGGCGCGCTCGAACAGAGGATGAGGTGATTGCCACCGAGCGGCTCTTCCAGGGTCTTGAGCAGGCAGTTGGCGGAGCTGGGGTTCATGGCGTCGGCGTCGTCGATCACGATCACCCGCGCCGCCGCTTCGTGCGGCCGGGTGCGCGCCAGCGCCAAGATCGCCTTGGCGTCCTCGATGACGATCTGCCCGCCCGCGCCGCTCGGTCCGAAGCTGGCCACATCCGGGTGCAGTCCGGACTCGATGCGCCGGCAGACCTCGCACACGCCGCAGCCGGCCCCAGGCGCGGTGGCACAGTTGAGCGCCATCGCCACGCCCAGGGCGGCGTTGCGCTTGCCGATGCCGGGCGGCCCTTCAAACAGGTAGGCGTGCGCCAAATGGCCGCGCCCGATGGCCCGCAGCAGGGCCGTCCGCGCGGCATCCTGGCCGAGCAAATCCGACAGGCGCACCGCCGGAAGGTAGCATGTCTTCGCGGGCGGGTCGGACCGAGATCGCCCGGGCGAGTGGTCCGCCGCCGGTCGACGCTGTAACCTACGCGCATGGGCATCCTCGGCCGGCTATCGACGCTGATCAAATCCAACGTCAACGACGCCATCGATTCCATGCAGGACCCGGGCAAGCAGATTGACCAGATGGTCCGCGACATGGAGGACTACGCGCGGCAAGCGCGGGCCGAGGTCGGTCGTTGCATCGCCGACGAACGCCTCCTCGAAAAGCGCCTGCAGACCATCGAAGGCGAGATCACCGATTGGCAGAAGAAGGCCGAGCTCGCGGTTCGCGGGGGCGAGGATGCGCTGGCCAAGGAGGCGCTGCTCCGCAAGACCGAGAAAGAAACCGAGCGTGGCGAGGTGCAGAAGGCGCTGCAGGAGCAGGGCGTCTACGGCGATCAGCTGACGGCCGCCCTCAAGGCGCTCGAGGCCCGCCTGCAAGAGGTCAAGCTGCGGCAGGGGACGCTGCGCGCCAAGGCGCGCGTCAACCGCGACGGCGGCGCGATGTCGCCCAAGACCTCCGCCTTCGGCGAGTTCGATCGGATGGCCAGCAAGATCGACGCGGTCGAGGCGGAAGCCGGCCTCGACGCCGAGCTGACCGGGCGCACCACCCAGTCGATCGACGCCGAGCGCCGCCTGAACCAGATGGCCGGCGACAGCTCGGTCGACGATGCGCTGGCCGATCTGAAACGCAAGCTCGGGAAATGACGCTCGGCCAGGGCCTCCGGTGGCTGTGGTAGGCTGCCCGGGGCTATGGCGAAGCAACAAACGGCCAGGACATCCGGCGGGCAGACGTCTGCGGGCGGGCCGACCGGCGGCTCAACTGGCAGCCTGAGTGGCCAACGTGGATCGACGGCGAATCCGCGAGAGAACACGGCACGGGTCGCGATGCGTGGTTCCGAGCTGCCGGGCTGGTTCTGGGGCCTGCTCGGGTGCCTGAGTGTCCTCGGCGTCGGCTCCGCCGTCTTGTTCTTCGTTTTCAAGCCAGCGGGGGGCGTGGCCGCGCCCGCGGGGGTCGCGGCGACGTCGGCGCCGGCCGATCGACCGACATCCTCGGCCCAGATCGACATCGAGCCGATGGCGCCACCGCCGGTCGAGGCGGCGGCCGCGGCACGCAAGCCAAGACCGGCGCCGCGTGCCGTGAAGGTCGCCCATGCGCCTGGGGCTACCCATCCCGTGGCATCACCCGCCGCCGTCGCCGAACCGCCGGCCGCCGAAAATTCCGACGACGCGTCCAAGATCAAAGCGAAGGCCAAGGGGCCGGCCGCCGACTCGGACGACGATCAGGCGGCGGCCGCTCGCAAAGCCCCCGCCGCCAGCGACAAGGCCGGTGACCAGTCGGATGAGGCCGGTGACAAGTCGGATAAGTCCGATAAATCGGACGACAAGTCCGACGACAACAAAGAGCTCTGAAAGCTCTGCGCGATCAGCCGGGCGGTGGGCCCGCGCCGACCGAAGCCGCGGTCGTCCGTTCGAGCGTCGCCAAGCGCCGCGCCGTAACCAGCAGCAGGGCCGCCAGCAACGCCAGCAACACCAGCACCCCCGCCACGGCGCCCAGCAGCAGCGGCCGCGTGCCGGGCGTGATCCGAATGGGACCCACCGGGCTCAGCGCCGCGGCGGCGACTTCTCCCGGATCCGCGGCCGGGGTCATCACCACGCCCACCGACGCGGGATCGAGACCCGCCACGCTCCCGGCGACCAGCTTCTGGACGTCGAGATCGCTGATCGGTACCAATCCGCGGCGCGCTTTGATGAGCACGGCCGCCCGCGCGGGGGTCTTCTGCTTGGCATCTACCGCCAGCGGATCGCTCTCCTCGAGGACCAGGTGGACCCGCGCGCTCACGACGCCGTCGATGCTCTCGAGAGTCCGCTCGATCTCGCCGGCCGTCGCGTCGAGGTATCGCGCCCGCTCCTCGGGGGGCGTCGGGATCAGGCTCGGTTGGCTATAAGTCTCCGAGAAGCCGCGCCGCCGATCGCGCGGCAGGCCGAGCGCGCGCAGCAGATCCACCGCCCGCGTCCCGTCGCCGCTGGCGACCCGGATGGTGTAGGTCGCTAAGGCGCCGGCGGCGGCGCCTTCGTCGGGGACCTTTTCGGCGCCGATGCCGGCCCGCTCGAGCGAGGCGGTGGCCTCGTTGGCCGCGCGCTCGTCCACGCCGTGCAGGATGTTGGCCGAGCAGGCCGCCGCTTGCAGCAGCAACGCCGCCAGCAGCAGCCACCGTTGACC
>DASRLC010000540.1:0-11318 GCA_035648655.1 Polyangia bacterium | reverse complement strand
AGGTCGCCGTCGCGGCCCACGAGCGCGCCATCTCGCTGCGCGCCGCCGGACGCTTCGCGCTGGCCGAGAGAAGCTGTCGCCGCGCCATTTCCGCCTACGAAGCCGCCGAAGGGGGCCGGCACCCCGACGTTGCCAACGCGCTGGTCGAGCTGGGCGTCGTCTTGGAAGCGCTCGATCGTCCACGCGACTCCGCCGCCTGTCACCGACGCGCGCGCGTCATCTTGCGGCCGGCGCTGGCGCCGAAGGACGTCGATCCGGATCTGGTCCGCCTCGATCTGCAGGCGCGGATTGGTCTCGGCGGGCTGGATCGCGCGCGCGGGGCGCTGGCGACGGCCGATCGGGCTTACCGGACGGCGCTGGGCCAGGCCCGCCGCCGGCTACCGCCCCGCGATCCGCTGATCGCGGGCCTGCTCAACAACCTGGGCGTCCTGCGAAAGGCCCAGGGGCGTTACACCGAGGCCTTGGTCTTCTATCGACAAGCGCTGCCTCTGCTCGCGCGCGGCGATCGCGAGGCGCGCGCCACCCTCGAGCACAACCTGGGCGGCATCGAGCACGCCCGCGGCCGTTACGCCCAGGCGGAGCCCCACGCCCGGCAATCGGTCGCGCTGCGCGAATCGATCCGCGGCGCCGACCACCCAGCGGTGGCGGCCGACGTCGCCGCGCTGGCGGCCATCGTCGAGGCCCGCGGACGATTCGACGAGGCGGCCGCGCTGTATGCGCGCGCCATCTCGGTCTTTCGGCGCCGGCTCGGCCCACGCAGCCTCGAGCTCGGCCTGGGTCTGGCCAGCCTGGCGGCCCTCGAACAGCAGCGCCAGCGTCCCCGCCGGGCCCGGCCGCTCTACGCCCGGTCGCTCGCGATCTTGGAGCGTCACCTCGGCCGCGATCACGCCGACGTCGCGATGACCGTCAACAACCTGGCGGTCCTGGAACGTAACGCCGGCCGCGCCGCGGTCGCCCGGGCGCTTTTCCGCCGCGCGGCCGGCAGCTTTCGGCGGACGCTCGGCGCGGCCCATCCCCACACGCGGCTGGCGCGCGAGAACCTGAACGCCGTCGGTTAAGCGACGCCACCGGATCCGCCGATGGGGGGACACCGATGACCGATCGTCAGCTCGAGCTGGTGGTGCGCGGCGGGACCGTGGTCACCGCCGAGGGTCGGCAGCGCGCGGACGTCGGCATCCTCGACGGACGCGTGGCCCAGATCGGCGAGCGGCTGCCGACCGCGGCCCGCGAGGTCGATGCGGCCGGCCGATTCGTGCTGCCGGGCGGCGTCGACCCGCACGTCCACCTCAACGTCGAGAGCCTCGATCCGAACGAGCCCGACTGGGTCGACGACTACACGAGCGGCTCGGAGGCGGCGCTGGCCGGCGGCGTGACCAGCCTGGGCAACATGGCCTACGTGCTCCCCTGGGAGACGCTGGCCGCCCGCGTGCGCGCCGAGTCGGTGTTGGTCGCCCAACAGGCCATCGCCGACATCTTCCTACACACGGTGATCCTCACGCCCAGCGCCGAGCTGGCGGCCGAGGTGCGGCCGGCGGTGGCGGCCGGCCAATCGAGCATGAAGTTCTTCATGTGCCTGCCCTCGTTCGAAGCCTTCGCGCCCCAGTTCTCGCGCATCATGAAGGCGGCGGGCGACGCAGGCGGGATCACGCTCATTCACTGCGAGGATCTGCCCACCATCGAATGCTGCACCGCCATGCTGAGCGAGCGCTCGCAGCTCGGGATGGCGCACTTCGCCGAGAGCCGCCCGGTCGCCTCCGAATTGGTGGCCATCGAGCGCGCGATCGCGATGTGCCGCGCGACCGGCGCCCCGACCTATATCGTTCACCTCTCGTCGGCGCGCGCGCTGGCGGCCTGCGCGGCCGCGCGCGCCGAAGGGCTCCCGCTGTTCGTCGAGACCCGCCCGCTCTACCTGCACCTGACCGACGAACGTTACAGCGGCGCCGACGGACCGCTCTACGTCGCGCAGCCGCCGCTGCGTGCGGCCGGCGATCGGGAGGCGCTCTGGCGTGGCCTGGCCGACGGCACGATCGACACGCTCGGGAGCGACCACGCCCCCTGGACCCGCGCGCTCAAGCTGGATCCCAAGCTCGACGTGGCGCACCCGCGCCCCGGGGTGGCCGAGCTCGACACCATGCTCCCGATGTTCTTCACCGAAGGGGTCTTGGGCGGACGGATCTCGCTCGAGCGCTTCGTCGCGCTGACCGCCACCAACGCCGCGCGCCTGTTCGGCCTCTACCCGCGCAAAGGAACCATCGCGGTCGGCTCCGACGCCGACCTCACGATCTGGGAGACCAACGAGCGGCGCACCATCCGCGACGCCGATATGTTCTCCCGCGCCGGGCACAGCGTCTACGCCGGGCACGAGCTGCGGGCCTGGCCGCGCACGACCATCCGCCGCGGCTCGGTGGTGTTCGACAGCGGAAAGATCGTGGCGCGCGCCGGCAGCGGCGAGGTGATCCCCCGCGGCGCCAGTCAACGCCTCGCGGCCATCTAGTCGCGCGCGGGTACGGCCGCTAGACGGTTCAAGCGGCGGGCGTCCTGATCTCGGCCCTGCGCCTCGAGCGTCCCCGCCAGCGCGCGCAGCAGGCGCCGGTCGGCGTCGTCGATCTGGTCGGCGCGCGCGATCCCGGAGACCGACGGCCGATGGGCCAACCAATGCCGCGAGAGCGCGGCGCCCAGGAAGACGCCCGCCATCAAAGCGACCGCCACCGCGGCCGCCTTCCATCCACGCGGTCGGCCGAAGAAGCGGACCCAACCGGCGCGCGGCTGCGCGATCTCGGCCTGCGCGAGCTGTGCGGCCACCTCCATCGCGTTCGCCGGGCGTTCGGCTGGGTTCTGGGCCAGACAGTCGCGGCACAGCCGCGACAACCGCCCGTCGAGGGAGGATTCGCCGGGGGCGATGGGCGTCTGCAGGGCCAACCCCTGGCCGCCGTTCTCCCACTCCGGCCGCCGCTCGAACAAGAGCTCGTACAACATCCACCCGAACTGCCAGACATCCGAGCGCTGGTCCGACCGCTGCCCCATCGCCGTTTCGGGGGGCATGTAGCGCGGCGTGCCGCCCTCGATGGTGGTGTCGCCGCCTTCGATGGCGAGGCCGAAGTCCGACAGCAGCAGGCGGCCATCGGCCATGCGCAACACGTTTCGCGGCGTGACGTCGCGGTGGGTAATCCCGACCTGATGAATCGCGGCCAGGCCGGCGCAGATGGCGCGCGCATCGACCAGGCGCTCCGACAGTGGGCGGGCTTTCCCGCTGCGCAGCGTGTCGCGCAGGGTGCCTCCGGTCGCCAGCTCCATCGACACGAACCACTGGCCGTCGGCGTTGCCCAGATCGAAGACCCGGCAGACGTTGGCGTGGCGGATGGCGCGCGCGACGCGCACCTCGCGCGCCAACCGTTTGATCCAGGTCTTCTGGTGCGCGCGATCGGGACGCAAGATCTTGAGCGCGATCGGCTCGCCCAGCACGCGATCCCAGGCCCGGAACACCTGACCGCTGCCCCCCTCGCCAATGGCGGCTTCGATCTGGTAGCGCGACGCGAGGACCGAACCCGGCTTGAGTCCGACCGGCTGCGCGTCGAAGACCGTACCCAGCTCGACGGTGCGGGCGCTCGGGTCGGGGTCGCCGGATGAGGATTTGGGCATTTCTTCGGCCAGACGACCGACTCCCCCCTGCGACGGCCCGGTTTTAGGATAGCGCCAATGCGCGCCGTCGAACAGCCGCGATCGCGTTTAGCTGCCGGTACGCGTCGAGAGCCAGCGATCGATTTCGGCGACGCGCGTGGCGGCCCCGCGCGGCGCCGCCGAAGGGCTGCGCGCGTAGGCGGCCCGCGCCTCCGCCGCCAGCCGCAACGCGCGATCGCGGCCGGTGTTGGTCTCCCAGAGCGCCCGCGCCAGACCGAAGTCGGTCTCCGCCAACAGCGCGGCATCCCGCTCGTGCGCGGCGCGGATCCGCTGCGCGCGTTCGAGCGGCGCGAGCGCGGCGAACGGTTGGTGGTCGGCCAGATAGCTCTCGCCCAGGCCGGTCAGCGGGTAGGCCAGGTTGGTGCTCTCGGCGCCATACGTCCGCTCTTCGATGGTCAGCGCACGCAGGTAGGCCGTCCGCGCTTCGGCGGGTCGCCCCATCCGGGCCAAGGTCTCGCCCTTGTTCGAGATGAACGTCGCGACCAACGGGTGCTCGGCGCCGCGCTCCTGCGCGAGATCTTTGATGGCGCGATCCAGATCGGCCAACGCCTCGGAAGTGCGGCCCATGTCGCTCAGCGTGAGCGCCAGGTTGTTCAAGTTTCCCGCGATCTCGCCGCGGCTGGCGCCCGCCCGCTCTTTGAACCCGATCGCCCGCCGATCGTGCAACAGCGACTCTTCATCGCGCCCCTGCCGGCGCAGGTTGATCGCGACGTGCATCTCCAGCCAGGCCCGCAGGCGATCGTGGCCGCCGATTCGATTCAAGATCGCATCGGCGTCGTTGCTCCAGTCGTTGGCCTCGTCGTATTCGCCCCGTCGGCCCGAGGTGATGACCAGCATCGTCGCGGCCTCGGCCCGCACCTCGTCGTAGCGTGACGCCTCCGACTGCCAGACCGCTTCGCGGAGAGCTTCGTGCGCGGCGTCGTTGTCCCCCGCGAGCTCCTCGACCTCACCCAGCAGGACCAACGCCTCGGCCAACACCGGCGTGTAGTGGACGCGGCGCGCGTCGGCCACCAGCGTCAGCAGGCTGGTCGTGGCCCGGGCCTCGTTGCCCGAGTCGTGTAGCGCCTTGGCGTCGGCCAGGCCGCCACGGATGCGCGCCACCTCGTCGCGGGCGGCCCCGTCCTCAGGCGGCGGCAGGACATTGCGCAGAAGCTTGGGATCCGAGCACAGCTCCAGCGTTCCCAGCGCGCCGGCCGCGCCGACCGCGTTGTCGACCACCTCGCCGTCGGCGTGCGAGAAGAGCTGCGACAACGAGCGCACGCCGTTCAGCCGATCGCGCAGGCAGGCCATCCGCAGGTCGAGGATCTCGGGGGACTGCTCGCCGCGCACGTTGGTCGCCTCGCAGGCTTCCGTGTAGATACCGCTCCAGCGGGTCAGATAGTCTTCGAAGAGGCGGTTGACGCTCCAGAAGGTGTCGGCCGCGTAGGATCGGCCACTGCGCTCGAAGGCCAGCCGCACCAGCGACTTGGTACGTCCGTCCCACACGCCTTCGAGCTTCTCGCCGGCCGCGCGGCAGAGGCGCGGCCGCTCGGCGATCTGGAACCCGCGGGCCGCGACCGCCGCCACGACCAGGACCAGCGCCGTGAGGCCGAGCCGGCGGTGGTGGCGGACGGTCCGCCGCACGCGCAGCCACAGATATTCGAACGGCGAGCGCGGGCGCATGGTCTCCGCCGCGGCCAGGCGTCCCGCGACCACCATCGCCGTGCCCGGGCGCAGGGCTGGGTTGGAGCCCAGGCAGTCGGCGCACAGACGGGCCAGCTCCTCCTCGACCGGGGTGGCCTCCGCCGCAAGCGGGGACTTCATCGTGACCCGGTCGCCCTGGTGCTCGAAGACCGGGCGACCGCCGAACAGGATCTCGTGCAGGATCACGCCCAGCTGCCAGACGTCGGCACGCTGATCGCCGCGCGCCCCCAGCAAAGTCTCGGGCGGCATGTAATTGGGTGTGCCCCCGTGGACGGTGGTGTTAGCGGTCATCTCGATGGCGAGTCCGAAGTCGGTGAGCACCAGCCGGCCGTCCGTCATGCGCAGCACGTTTTGCGGCGTCACGTCGCGGTGGATGATCCCGACGGTGTGGATGGCCGCCAGGCCAGCGCAGATGGCGCGCGCGTCCTCGAGCCGCTCGGCGAGCGGCCGCTGCGCCGAACCGCCGTCTTGCACCAGATCGCGCAACGTGCCGCCCGCGCCCAGCTCCATGGTGACGAACCAGTGGCCGTCGGCGTGCCCGAGCTCGAAGACCCGGCAGACATTGGGATGGCGGATCGCGCGCGCGACCTTCACCTCGCGTGCGAGGCGCTTGATCCAACTGCGCTCGAGGGCGCGTTCGGGCAGCAGAATCTTAATGGCAATCGGCTCCCCCAAGACCCGATCCCAGGCCCGATACACCGTCCCGCTGCCCCCCTGCCCCAGCGTCGCCTCGATTTGATAGCGGCCGGCCAGGACGGCCCCCGGCCCGATCTGTATCGCCGCGGAAGTCTGCCGCGTCGCGGTCCCCGTTGTGATCGTTCTCTCAGGCGCTTCGACGGCGGTTTTATTGGGAAAAGTGGCCGAATCGTCGTCTTCTGTCACCCGCGTTCCCTCAGTCGCCGCACCCGTTGTATACCTGGCGCCCTCTGGACGGTCCTAGGTTAAGTCGCGATGCCCTCTCAAGACAACGTGGTCAGTCAGACCATCCCGCATCGCGGGGCCGCGAGCCGCGGGGCGCCGCGCGTGGGCGTTCTGGCGGTGGTCGGCGACGGCGCGTCACTGGACAGCCTGCGGGCGGCGCGCGTGGTGCCGATTACGGACCTCTCGATCGATATCGGCCGCCGTCCGAACGCGGCCACCGGGCGGGCCTCGCTCGCGCTGGCGGACGGCACCGTCTCCAGCCTGCACGCGCGCATCCAGCGGGCGGCCGACGGCTCGGATCTCTTCGTCATTCAGGATCTGGGCAGCACCAATGGCACCTACGTCGATGGGCGCCGGTTGCACGGCCCCACGCCGCTCAGCAACGGCGCGGTGCTGTTTCTCGGCTCGCACGTGCTGGTCTTCCGCCTGTTCACGGCGACGGAGCTGGAGGCGGTCGAAGAGGACGCTGCGGAGCCGCTCACGCCGGTCCCGACCTTGTCGCCAACGCTGGCGGTCACCTCGGCCAAGCTGCGGCGGCTGGCCCGATCGAGCGCCGAGATCCTGCTGGTCGGGGAGACCGGGGTCGGTAAGGAAGTCTTCGCGAGCGCCGTCCACGACCTGTCGGGCCGGACCGGCAAGCTGGTGGCCATCAACTGCGCCGCCATCCCGCGCGAGCTGGCCGAAAGCGAGCTGTTCGGTTACGAGAAAGGCGCCCACTCGACCGCGCAGGCCCGCAAGATCGGCCTCGTCGAGGCCGCCAACGGCGGCACGCTGTTCCTCGACGAGATCGGCGAGATGCCGTTCGAGCTGCAGTCCAAGCTATTGCGGTTTCTCCAGGATCGCCGCTTTTCGCCGCTGGGGTCGACGCGGATCATCGAAGCCGACGTGCGAATCGTGGCCGCCACCAGCCGGGTCGCGCTGGACAAGGGCGCGCACGTCCAAGAAGCGCTGCTCGGGCGCCTGGGCGCGCAGCCGATCGTGCTGCCGCCGCTCCGCGATCGGATCGAGGACGTCGGACGGTTGTGCGCGTATTTCTTGCGCGATGTCACCGACGGGCGCACCTTCGAGCCCGAGGCATTCAAAGCACTCATGCTCCACGACTGGCCGCTCAACGTTCGCGAGCTGGTCAAGGTGATGGCCGAGGCCGAGGTCTTGAGCCGCAGCACCCCCGCCATCGGCTTCGAACACCTGCCGAGCGCCATCGTGTCGAAGCTGCATCTCGACGTCGACGTGGGCGACGGGCTCGACGATACCAACGTCGATCCCGAGCCGCGGCCGTTCGACGACTACGGGCGTGGCAACGGCCGTATAGAGGGTCGGATGGGCGCCGCGCCGACGACCCGCCTGCGCCGACCGGCGCCCACCCGCGAGGAGCTCGTGAGTGAGCTGACCGAGTGCCGGGGCAGCGTGGCGCAGGTGGCGCGGCGGCTCAACCGACAGTACGCGGTGGTCTGGCGCTGCATCCAACGTTACGGGATCGACGCCGGCACCTTCCGCAACGACGGGACCCACTGATGGCGATCCCACAGATCGTCCTGCGCAAGGGCCGCGCCCGGCCGCTCTGGTTCGGACACCCCTGGGTGTACGCCAACGCGGTGCTGCGCATCGACGGTCAGCCGGCGCCCGGCGACCTGGTGTCGCTGGTCGATCACGACGGCCGCTTCATCGGCCGCGGCTTTTACAGTCCGCGCTCGCAAATTCCGGTTCGCCTGTGCACCCGCGCCGAGGAAGCGGTCGACGCCGCGTTCTTCCGCCGCCGCGTGCAACAGGCCCGGGCCGCGCGCACCCGACTGGGGCTACCGTCGGCGTCGACCACCGCCTACCGCCTCATCAACAGCGAAGGGGACGATCTGCCCGGGCTGGTGGTGGACGTCTACGGCGACGCGGCGGTCGCGCAGATCACGACGCTCGGCATGGCCAACCGGCGGGCCGAGATCTTCGACGCGCTGGAGGCGGAGCTCGGCAGCCAGACCCTGTTCGAGATCTCGCCGCCGTCATACGCCGAGCTGGAGGGCTTCGCGCCGGCCTCGCGGGTGGCGCGCGGCGCGCCGCGCTCCAGCGTCTCGGCGCTGGAGGACGACATCGCGCTGGAGGTCGAGCCGCTCTCCGGCCAGAAGACGGGGATGTTCATCGATCAGCGTGAGACGCGCGCTCGGGTCGGCACGCTGGCGCGTGGCGCGCGGGTGCTGGACGTCTACGCCTACGCCGGCGGATTTTCGCTGGCGGCCGCGCGCGGTGGCGCGGCGGCGGTGACGGCGGTCGACAGCTCGGCGCGCGCGGTGGCGCGGATCGAGGCCCACGCCGCGGCCAACGGTGTCAAAAACAAGATCGAAGCCATCGAGGCCGACGCCTTTCGTTTTCTGGAGACGGCCACCCCGCGGGCCTTCGATTTGGTGGTCATCGATCCGCCCAAGTTCGCGCGCGCCCGCAAGGACCTGGAGGCGGCCCGCAAAGGCTACGAGCGTCTGAACGCGCTGGCGATGCAAGCGGCCGCGGCGGGCGCCGTCCTCGTGACCTGCTCCTGTTCGCAGAACGTCGATGCCGAGACCTTCGAGCGCATCGTGGCCGCGGGCGCCAAACAGGCCGGCCGCGAGGTGCGCGTCTTCGAACGCCGCGGGCCCGCCGCCGACCACCTACTCCCCCCCGGCTTCACCGAAGGCCAGTACCTCAAAGTTCTCTTCTGTTACGTCGTGTGAGAGGAGCGGGCGCTCACGGCGCAGCGTGGACGCCGCTGGGGGCGCCGTGGAGCATGGCGAGGTAATAGACCAGCATCGCGATGATGGTCGCCAGCGAGATCCACTCGAATGGGATGCGGCCGAACAGCTTCCAGCGCGGCGCGAAGAAGCGACCGTGCGAGCGCTTGTAGATCTGCTGTTTGATGTCGGGCAGGAAGGTCGGCGGCGCCGGCTGTTTGAGCTTGCCCAGCGATCCGACCGTGCGCCGGAAGGCCGTCAGCTCGGTGCGGCACTGAATGCACACCGCCAGATGCTGCTCGACCTCGACACGCTCGCGATCGGGGAGCGTGCCGTCCAGAAAGTCGGAGAAGGCGTTCTGTGCCTGGGCGTGATCCATCGGGTTATTGGGGGTTTTGCGGGTCTATCGGGTGTGCTTGTCGAGCTCTTCTTTGATCGCCATCCGTGCCCGGTGCAGCCGGGATTTGATGGTCCCCTCGGGCAGGCCGGTGATCTCCCCGATCTCTTGATACGAAAGCTCTTCGACGTCGCGCAAAATCACCAACAGCCGGTGCTCCTCGTCGAGCGCCGCGATCGAGCGCTGCATGAGCGATTCCAGCTCGGCCGCCTCCATCAGCACGTCGGGCCCCTCGATCTGGGCCTGGATGACCGGGGCTGGGGTGCCCGAGCCGGCGCGCATCTGCAGCGCGTCCTCGACCTCGCCGCCGTCGGTCGGCCGCCGCGACAGATACTTGATCCGGTTCTTACTCTGGTTGGCGGCGATGCGCAGCAGCCAGGTCGAGAACTTCGCCTCGCCCCGAAATCCGTCCACCGTTTTGAACACGGTGATGAAGACCTCCTGCGCGACGTCCTCAGCCTCGTGGCGGTTGCCGAGCATGCGGTACACCAGGCTGAAGACCTTGTCGCCATAGAGCTGCACGATCTCATCGAAGGCCCGCCCGTCGCGCTCCTTGAGGCGGGCGATGAGAAGCCGCTCGGCCAGGCTCATCGTGTAGGGGCCACGTTCCCGCCGCACCCGCGCAAACCGGAGCGTCGCCTCCACATCTGTACGGACACCCAGCGAATGAAAAGGTTCCCTCGGGTCACGGATCGATCACGGCGTCGGGGCGGTCTGCTCGGCGGGGACGAAGAGGCGCAGGCTGAGGCCCACCACGGTCTCGCGCGGGCGATCGACCCCCGGGCTGACCTCGCTGCGCGTGAGATCCTCGCGCAGGCCCGCGTCGAAGGCCCCTACCGCCGAGATGGCGGAGAAGCCGACCGTGGCGTAGCCGTTGCCGGTCACGGCGTCGTAGCCACCGCCGGCCCGGACGCCGAGCTTGCCGGCCAGCGTGAAGTCACCGCCCGCCATCACGGAGGTCCCCTTGCGCCCAGTCTGGTTGTCGGCGGTCAGACGCGTGAGCCCGTCCAACGCGACGACTAGGTTGGGGATCGGAATCCAGGCCGCGCCGTAGCCGATCCCCCGGGTGGCCTGGCTGTTGCCCAGGTCGCGCAGGTTGGCGCCCACCAGGCCGATCGACAGCATCGGCGCCGGGCGGATCGTGGCGCCCAGATCGAAGGTCAACCCGCCGCCGTGCCCGGCGACGTCGTCGGCGTCTTCCAGATCCAGATCCTTGATTGTTCCGCCGATCGACACGAGGTCGCCGAACGGCAGCGCCAGCGCCAGGCCCCCCTCGTGGCCGTGGGCGACCACGCCGCCGCCGCGATCGGCGGTGTGGTACGTGTAATAGAGGCCGCCGGCCAGGTTGAACGACGAGGTGTTGTCGACGATCGAGGCGTGCAAGAAGTTGTCGGACAGGCGGCCCGCGTAGCTGTAGGCCGCCTCGATGTTGTAGGCCTTGGCCAGCGTCATCCCGGAGGGGTTCAGCAAGGGCCCTTCGTCGCCGATCGCCCAGGCCCGCGAGGCCTCTCCCATCCCGAGCGAGCGGGTTCCCGTAAAATCCTCGAACGCCCGAGCCGAGGGGGCGAGCGCGGCCGTCAGGCCGACGGCGAGCAGGATACGGCGCACGGCGGGGAGTCTACGACCCCGGCGCGCTACCTCCAATTACGCTCTGCCAGACTCGTGTAGCCCTCCCACCCCACGACGACGTGATCGAGCACCGGAATGCCGCACAGATCGCCCACCGCGCGCAGCCGGGCGGTCAGCTCGATGTCGGCGTGCGAAGGGGACGGATCGCCCGTTATGTCGACCTCCCCATAACGGGGGTTATGTGGACGTCAGCATTATGTGGCGATCGGGCTTACCGTCCGTCGGCGCCTCGCTGGGAGTGCTCCGCATAACGCGGGCGCGTAGCTCGCCGTTGCCGACGAGCGCGGGGTAGGTCCGTGGAGGTCCACCGGCACTCC
>DASRLC010000539.1:0-6063 GCA_035648655.1 Polyangia bacterium | reverse complement strand
CTTCCGCACTGCGCGATCTCTGGATCGGTCGGGCCCGTCGTGGAGAGCCCAAGAAACGGGACCACATACTGCGGAACGAACAGCGCATCAGAGGGGCCGTGATCGCCGCCGATCGACTCGAACCCGTCGAGCACCAGATACCCGCAGGCGTTGTTCCACTGCTGCTCCGTGGCTTGGTGAGTCCCCAGGGTCAATCCGGTGTTCGTCTTCGTCGGATTGGTGCTGAGGTTCAGGAGATTGATGTACTGACTCTCTGACTCCGCCATGTTCGAATAGCTGATGATCGAATCGGCCGAGCCATGAAAGAGCTGCAGCCGGGGTCGATGTCCCGTGTACCCGGGATCCATGGCGCGCACGAGGTCTCCCCACTGCTGCGGGGTGTAGTTGACCGGACCGCCTGCGCACGTCCCGTTATATCCAGTGGCGTTGCTCGAGTTGTCGTTCGGCCCGTGGCACCCGCCCGGCATGCCCGCGAATGACGCGCCCGCCTTGAAGATGTCGGGGTAGAGTCCCAACAGGAGTTCTGTCATCATCGCACCGGACGAACAGCCGGTCACATAGACACGATCCGCGTTGGCCTGGTACTTGGAGAGCGCGTACACAACCATTTGCTTGATGGCGTTGCTATCGCCGCCTTTGTCGCGCGTCCATACCTGGGTGGAATCGGTCGTCCAGCATCTCAAGCTGGTGGGATTGCTCTGCGGAACCACGATGATGAACCCATACGTGTCGGCCGCGCTCTTGAGGCCGCTTGCCTGACCCAACACAACGCTGGCGTTGCTATCGCACGAGTGGATGAGGGTCAGCACCGGCGGATTGCTGGCCACGTTGTCCGGGCCACCCAATCTCATTTCCCGTAACCGACGGCAAGGACGTTGGCATACGCGGCCTGGTCAGTCGCGTCGGACGGCTGGCCCGTGGTAACTGCGCCTTCGTAGCGGAACATGGCGCGCCATGAAGGTCTCCTCACTCAACTCGATCGCGATGGAGCTCTCCGGGCAACGGAGGGAGCCAGTGTTTCTTGGGGACTGTCGCGGCCCAATCGCGAGCGGGACGCGGACCGGCAGCACGGCACGCAAGCGCGACGCGCCGGCGTGTAGTTTGTGAGTCATTCCTCTTCGTATTGCTTCGAGAGCCTCCGTTGTGCAGCACGAAGACCTCGATCGGGCAAACGATCCCGGAGCGGTACGCGGAACAGGCGTGCGGGACTCCCCTTTCACCCTCGCCTGGGCCGCGCCAATGCTATCTGGCGATCCTTGCGGTTCTGGCCATTTCACGGCGTGCGGCGTCAGCGGCTCCAGCGCCGACATCCTCCAAGCATAGGCTCGCGCTCTGAACCTTCGTCGACAACGCCGTCGTCGAGCCAACGAACAATCACGCCGAACGCAAGCTCCGCGCCTTCCTCTGGCGCAAAAAGAGCTTCGGTTCCCAGAGCCATAGCAGCTGCAACATGACCATCGCCGACTCCATGTGTAAACGGCGTCGCCACGTCCTCGGCTACCTCACCGCAACCTGCCGCCGTGCTCTCCTCGATCAGCCTGCGCCGTCGCTCCTACCCGCAATGTCCGCCCCGTGAAGGGTCACCGTCCGACGTCATCGGGCGTCCTTGCCCGGTCGGGCGCCCGATGTAAAGAGCGCCCTGCGCGATACGTTATTTGCTTGTGATGTTCGGCGTGTACTTGTTTGTGCTCGGGTCGTTCAACCAGGTCCAGATGTCATCCGGGGTCCAGGTGCAGGGGCATCCGGGCGAGCAGTTGCCCATAGGGTATTGGGAGGTGACGTTCGCGCACTCGTCGTAGAGGCTCGAAGTCCCATCCACGGTCGCATTGCCGTGTCCCGCCTGGTCGGCGCACCAGCGAACCGCGCCGGCCGAACATCCGGTGTAATTCGAGCATACGTGGCCTCCCGGGTTTATGTACGCGCCGGGCATGGGCGGTTGGGTAGGCTCTTGCGAGACCGTTCCGGTCGCCGATGCGGCCACGTTTCCGGTTTCGGACTTCCATCCCGTGCATCCATCGCGGGCGGTGAACCAATTGCGGACAGTCTTCGAATCGTCAAATCCACATGTGCCGTCTGTTAGGCCGGCCTTCTGCCAAATTGCGATGGGGTCGTTGTTTGGGCAAGTTCCTTCAACGAGAAAGCTGCATGCTTCGAACATGACCGCCGCTCGAAAGGCGTAGCCGGCCGTATTCGTCTTGGCATTCGCGCGGTTACACGCCAGGGTATGGGTCATTCCACCACCGTAGCTGAAGCCGCTGGCGATGATGTTAGACATGTCGACACAGTAATTGGTGGAAATGGTCTTGACCATGTCATCGGTGAACGCGATGTCCCCCGTCGACCACCCGCCGCCGCTCCATTCCGGAGCCACGAAGATCGCACCGTTCTTCGACTCTTTCTGCAGTCCCCAATAGGCCGTGAAGTACCCATTCGCTCCGCCATCGTCCATGCCGTCTGCGGTCTCGCCGTTCCCATGGAAGGCGAAGGTCAGCCAATAGGGATGGGTGTTGTCGTAGTTGTCCGGAAGTCTCATGGCGAAGTTCCGCGTCTGGCCGCCGCTCGTAATGGTCACCCAGCCGCCCTTACCGGTGCCGAGATTCGGCGAGCCTGGGGTGGCATTGGCATTCTCGTTCGGAACCGTCCCGAAGGTCAGCGTCGAGGTCTTGCCGCAGCCAGGGCTCGGCATCGCGACGCTGCTTCCGCCGGTACCGCCCACGCCGCTGCCGGCCGCTCCGCCGCTGCCCGACCGGCCGCCGCCCGCGGAACCGGCCGCGCCGCCCGAACCGGTCGTGCCGCCCGAAGAACCGGTCACACCCCCCGAACCGGTCGTGCCGCCCGAAGAACCGGTCACACCGCCCGAAGAACCGCCCACACCGCCCGAACCGGTCCTGCCACCCGTGCTGGTGGCCCCGCCCGTGGCGGTCGCGCCGCCGCGTCCGGTGATCCCGCCGGACCCGGTCGTCCCCCCGGAGCCGGTTGAACCACCGCTCTGAGTCATGCCTCCACTTCCCGGCGAGCCCCCCGAAGCCGTCGAGCCGCCGCTACCCGGCCTACCGCCGGTACCGGAGCTGTTGGAGCCCTGGCTGCAAGCGGCCGCCATCGCGAGAAGACACAGAGGCAATCGTAACGGATTGGGCAGCCGGCGGGGCGCAGGTCGTCGACTTTGGTTCATCACTTTCGTCCTCCGGATTGAGTGAAAAGCGGGCCGCGCACCGGCGTCGGCTGGGTTGGTTGTCAGGGACTGTTCTTCAGAGCGGCGTAGGCTGCCTCGAGACCGGCGGCGTTTACGATTGTTTGGGCATCGGTGGGGAAAGTGTCTCCGGTGATCTGGATGTTGCCCGACACCGTGTTGCCTGGGCCATTGAGTCCGGGGCTGGCAGAGCTGCCCCAGTTGTTGGTGAATGTGATGTGGCCCGTGTTGTTGGCGGCATTCGCGTTGGCGGTCACGTACGCACCGAAGTTCGCATACACGTTCTTGGTTTCAGTAATGTAGGCAGAGCCTTCGTCGTTGTACTCGCCCCAGAACGTACCAGAGAGGCCTGAGCCTTTGCCCTCACAGTAGTTTTGCGTCACCATCGTGCCCGGCTGAAAACCCAGGTTGTAGTGACACCCGCCGTCGTTCATCTGGAGCATGGCCAGATGAACGTAGTTGGCGCTGACCGTGTTGTTCTTGGCGGTGGTCGGGTTCGCGTAGAGCGGCTGGTAGAGATAGAGATCCCCCGTCGCCCGCGTCTTGTAGTCGTTGTTGCCGCCGGCGTCGTTCGTTCCCCATCCTAGTCCGGTGGCAATTCCCGTATAGGGCACGTTGTAGACCTCGTTGTGCGAGACGACCGCGCTCGTCGTATAGGTGAACATGATGCCGGCAAAGTCTCTGTAGTCGATCCCCACGTCGTGGACGAGATTGTCCTTGATGGTGATGTTCTGGTTGATGAGGTTCGACCCTGGATCACTGGAGGCGCACACCTTGTCGCCGCACGGATGGTGCGCCCAGGCCTGGATGCCTCCGACCACGATTCCACCGCCGGCGATCTGACCGAACACGCAGCCGGTCACATTGACGCCATTCGCCCCGAGCCCGACGCCTGATGCGTGCGCGCTGGGGTCGTTGCCGATTCCCAGCCCCACCTCGCCGAGGTCGACGAACCGATCGCCCACGAACGAGATGTTCTTCGCCGCAGACACCTGGACGGCGGCCGGCATCTGCAGCCAGTGCGGTCGCGCCGCCTCGAACACCGGGGTCTGACCGCCGCCCGGGAAGTTAGACCTTGGACCGATGAGAAATCCGCCCGTCTGCTGGTCGGCGAAGCCATCCGTGTTCGGCTCGAGCCAACTCGTGTAGGAGAACGTCAGGCCGCTGAAGACCAGATCGTGCGCAGGCTGGGCATACGGATCGCCGCCAGCCGGCGCGGTGTAGGCAACGGCCTGCGTCGCGTTGCTGGTTGTCGGCTGGACGCAGATGCCTCCGCTCGCCGAGGCCGAGGGACAGGCAGCTCCCACCGTGACCAGGTATTGCAACTGAGGCAACTCGACGTCGACCTTCGTCAGATCCTGACCGCTCGTCGGGATGTAGTAGATGACGCCGGCCGTCGTGTCCTGATACCACTCACCAGGCTGATCGAGGAGCGTGTAGTCGTTTTCCGCGTAGATGGGGCCCTGGCGGTAGGGGCTCTGAACGGTGTCGTAACCCCAGGTGTTCTGGTCCCAAACGGGCTGAAGCATCGTCACGGCGTTGTTCGTCACGCTTTGAATCGGCGAGTACCGATTGGTCCAGGATCCGATGACGTTCAGCTCCGCCCGTTTGGGATTCGAGAGGCTGTTCAAGTAGCTCAGGCTGCTGGACGAGAACGTCCAGCCGTTGCTGGTGAGGGTCATGTCCGAGCGGCTGATCGAGGCGGACCGTGCGCGGGTGGCGATCTTGCCGTCGACGTAAAGTTGGCGCGTGGCGAAGGTGCCCGGCGCCGAAGCCTTCCAGATGTTCTTGCTCGAATCGCTGACGGTCCACCCCGTGATTGACTTGCCACCGGAGAGCACGGGGTGAGCGCCGCTGGCGGCCTGCCAGGTGATCGTGTGACCGTTCATTCCCGAGTCCGCGGCCGTGAAGACCAGAGGCGCCGCAAGCCCATAGGTGCCGTCGGCCAGGTTGACGACGAGATCGGTGTTCATCGCGCCCGCTGCGCTCCGGACAACGGTCTGGGCCTGGGTGATCGAGCACGGCGCGCCGCTGGTGCAACTGGTGCCGGTCCCGTTCGGAGATACGTAGAACGTGCCGTTGCTCGTCGCACCGCCGCTCCCTGACTGGCCCCCAATCCCGCTGCCGCCGGTGGAGGACGTCATGCCGCCCGCCCCAGCGCTTCCCATTCCCGCTGCGCCGCCTCGTCCGGCAACGCCACCAGTCCCCGGCGCGGCTCCGCCGGTGCCGGTCAAGCCTCCAGTGCCCGTCACGCCCCCACTGCCTACGCCGCCTCCACTGCCGTTGGCGCCTCCGGTCGGGGCGCCGCCGCCTGCACCGCCTTTCCCACTGGCGCCCTGGCCGCCGGTCGAGATGCCACCGGTACCGCTGGTCGTTGTTCCCCCACCAGTCCCGCCAGAGGATGAGCCGGGGCCGCCGCACCCCGCGAACAACAGGGCCAACATGACGCCCGATATTAAGACTTTGGCGCCCTTCAGGGTCTCGATCCCCTGGCACAGAGAGAACAACGATCGGTCTTTCACCGCCTAAACTGTCGCGAAGGTGGCGGTTGTTGCCTAAAGAACGACGGGGAGGCATTTCGCGTCACGTCTCGTCGGCAGTACAAGGAGGACATCCCCGAGACCGGCAGAGCCTGCACATTCGTGGGTGCGGTCACTGGGAAAAAACAGTCAATCAATGGCGGTCTGGCGACAGGTACAGGCATGGCTTCCTGTCGATCCACGGTCGTTCTGTCTGTCTTGTGCGTTCTGCTGGGCTGCCTGGGCGGCTGCTCCGGTGGAGGCGCGATGTCGGGGTCTATCGGCGGTGCTGGCGGTCGCGGGAACAGCGGGAACAGTGGAACGGGCGGCGTAGCTTCGGGCGGAAGTCTGGGC
>DASRLC010000538.1:0-13823 GCA_035648655.1 Polyangia bacterium | reverse complement strand
GCGGCTAACTGTATCTTTTGCGGATGAGCGCGAGGACGGCGTCTTTGGCGCAGTGGTCGCAGTAGCCGAAGCGGGACTTCAAGGTGGCGAGCGTGGCGCCGGAGGAGGTCGCGGAGTCGGCCTGCATGTGGGCGGGACCGTCGGTCAGCAGCACCAGCAGCTCCTCGTTGATCTTGCGGACCTGTTTTTTGCGCTCTTCGAAGAACGACTCCCGCAGCTCGGCGATTTGCCGCGGGAAGATCGCGTCGTAGTCCGGCTTCTGCCGCGGGTGATCGATCGACCAGGCGCCGATCTTGCTGATGACTTCGCGCCGGAACTCGTCGCGGCGCCCCGACGCCTGCAGGACCCGCTCGACGTCGGTCATCATCTCCTCGTCGGGATCTTCGTCGCGGCCGGTGATCGGGTTGGGGACCTTCTCGCGCTTGACCCAATACGAGGCGTGGGCGGCGTAGCGTTCGAACCGTTCCATGTAGCGCCGCTCGTCGACCAGGCCCATCGACGTGCGCACCTCGTCGTCGATGCGATCGATGAGCTTGTCGCGCACCTCGAAGACGAACTTGCGGTTCTCGTGAAACCCGCCCGGCAACGTCTCCTGCTTGAGGAACTCGTAGACGGTCACGCCGCGCACCAGCTCCTCCAGCTCGTCGAACACCGCGAACGGCGACAGGCAGGCATACTTCGGGCTCTGCGCGGCGTTCATGATCACCAGCTTCATCTCGCGCGGTGAGGCGCCGGTGCGCCCTTCGTAGTTGGGGTAGTTGTCCGATTCGCGGGCCACCTTCTCGACCCCGCCCAGCAGATCGCGCTGCTGCTCGGTGCTCAGTTCCTCGGGCGTGGCGCCGTCGGCGTAGAGCTGCGCTTTTTCGAGCGGGGTCAGCTTGAGCACGATGTCCGACAGGCCCTTGCCGTACTTCTCGGCCAGCGGCTTCTTCATGCGCGTGAGGACCGCCCACAGCGCCGTGACCCAGGCGACGTGCGGCGCCACGTGTTTGCCCGACTCGACGTGCGAGGCCTGGATCTGCGCCTGGTAAATCTTCTCCTCGACCCGGTAGTCGAGCAGGTACGGCACGCGCACCAGCTCCATGCGCCCCTTGAAAGATTGAAACTCCGGGATCTCCTTGAAGGCCGCCAGGTACCCTTCGTTGGACGATCCGATGAACACCGTGTCGAGCTCGAGGCTGGCCACGTCCAGCGAGACGCGCCCCTGCTCCACCGTGCCGAGCAGATACTTGTACGACTCGAGCGGCCGCTTGAGCAGATCGGCGAAGTCGATCACGCCACGGTTTCCGTCGACCAGCTCGCCTTGGTACTCGTAGAGGGTGAGCGACTGGAGCGCCGCCGGCAGCGAGGCCAGCGAACGATCCATGGTCAGCTGCCGCGAGCGCGCGTCGACCGCCAGCTGCGGCTCGACCGTGGCGGCCGCCTGCCGGTAGCGGCGCGAGACGAAGAAGCGCTCGACCTGAACATGGCGCAGCACCTTGCCAAGGTCGCCGTGGTACGACGACAGCAGGGCCTCGAAGATCTGGCGGTTGCGGTGCGACAGATCGCCGCGCAGCAGATAGTCGGCCGAGCGGAACTCCGTGCGGCCCATCGCCGCCAGGCGCCGCGCGATGAGGTCGCGCCGCTTGCCGCGGGGGAGCAGCAGCAGCGGGTGGTCGCGCATCTCGTCGGCGATCTTCGACTCGATGAGCTCGTCCTCGAGGTACGCGAACGTCTCGGGCGTCCCCTCGGGCCCGAATCCCCCGCCAAAGCCGATGCCCCCCTTGGTCAGCTTCTGGGCCGGAAAGATCCAGGTGAACTTGTAGAGCGCCCCTTCGTCCAGCGTGGAGTAGTGCTCCATCCCGCGCTGCAGGCAGGCCACGAAGGTCGACTTGGCGCTGCCGTTGGGACCGTGCAGCAGGATGAGGCGGTTGGTGCGGCCTTCGCGGGCGAAGTTCGAGACCAGCCGATAGACGGCGGCCTGCACCTCTTCTTGCCCCACGAGGGCGTCCTTGCCGGCATCCCAGGGGCAATCGAAGACCCGCCAGCGGATCATCGGACCCCGCGGCGTCTTCACCGGCTCGGTGCCGAAGTGATCGAAGACGTCGCGCAGGTACTGCCCCGCCGAGCGGAGCTGTTGCGTCGGGTCGGTGCCGAACAGCGCGAGGTACTCCGAGAAGGAGATCACCCGCCGGTTGCGCGCGAAGTTGTCGCGCATCTCACCGGTGGTCTGCCCCAGCCAATCCTTGGCGTCGAAAGCGTCCGGGTCATTCGAGCCGGGACCCTGAGAGGGTCCCGTGCCCCCGGCGATGGGCTTGGTCGGGCGAAGCCCGCCCGCGTCTGACGCGATCGGGCCCGCAATCGGCGACGTTGCGTTGCGCTGTTTAGGGCCTGATTCGGGGCCTGAATCGCGGCCGGCCATGGTCGTTTACGGTAGCACGCGGTGGGGTGGCCTGCATAACTTCCCCTCAGGCACCGTCCGCTGCTATGTAATTGGTCACGATGCCCAGTCTCCGCAGCCTGTCTGTCACGATCCTGACCGCTGGCTTGGCGTTCGGCGCCGGCGCTTCGCTCCTCGCCGCCAATGCCGCTGCGGCGGCGGAGGCTCCGCCCTCGGGTAGCCCGATGGCGGAGCTCAAGAAGTCGAATGCGCAGCTCGATAAGGTCCTGCAGAAGAACAAGCCCAACTGGTCGCCCGAGGCCGAGCTCGAGCGCTCCGAGGTCAAAAAGCTGGTCGGCTCGTTTCTCGACTACGGCGAGCTGGCGCGCCGCGCGCTGGCCAAGAATTGGGACAAGCTGACCGCCAAGCAGCGCGAGGAGTTCGTCGAAACGCTGCGCCAGTTGGTCGAACGCAGCTACCTGCGGCAGGTCCACGGCAGCCCCACTTACAACATCAAGTACGAAAAGGAAGAGAAGACCGGCAACGAAGCCGACGTCACCGCCACCCTCAATACCACCTCGCATGGCAAGAAGGCCAAGGTGGACCTCGAATACAAGATGCTTTGGAAGGAGGGCCGCTGGGTCGTCTATGACGTCGTGACCGACGAACAGAGCATGCTCGAGAACTACCGGGCGGAGTTCAGCAAGATCATCAACCGCGACGGCTTCGACGCGCTCCTCAAGAAGATGAAGAAGAAGCTGGAAGAGAAAGACGACGATAGCGGCGGGTGATCGGTTGCGGATGAGGCGATCGGCGGGATCGACGCGCCTGGCTTTCGCGATCCGGCTGACCGTGGCCGGGCTGTCGGCCGTCTCGCTGGGCGGCTGCAACGACGACTGCTGCACGCCCGATTCGTTCCCCATCGCGCTCGATCGGGCGCCGCTCGGCAACGGGGTGGCGGGCGGCGGCGCGTTGCTGGCGCTGGCGACCGCGCCCGACGCGCCGGCGGCTTCCGCCTTGCCGATGGTGGTCGACACCGGAACGCCTGTGATGATCTGGGGGTCACCGGCTTCTGGCAACCTGCAGACCACCGCGGGTGGCCTCGATCTGTATGGCAGCGACTTTTCGCCGCCACCGCTGCGCGCGCGCTTCCGCGGGATCGACGTCCTGTCGCTGCCGCTCCATCCGGTGGGCGATCCCACCGTGACGCCCGTCGGGATCCTGGGCAACAACCTGCTGCTCGGCTATTCGGTCGAGTTTCGCTTCGGCGCGCTCTGCGCCGATGGCGTCTCGACGACCTGCTCGTGGATGACGTTCTGGCCGCAGCTGGGCGCCGACGCCTCGTTCCTGGAGGACGCCGGCTATGCGGTGCTCTACTTCACCCTCTTCGGCGGCGGCGAGGTCACCGCCGACGGCGACGCCGACTTCCTCGGGCTGCGCGGTCCGCTGCAGATCCCCCCCACGCGGGTCGTGCTGCGGGCCTGCGCCGCTCCCAGCGCGTTTTCGCCCAGCGACGCCACCCCGGGCGTGGCCCCCTCGCCCGCCTGCTGTACCGCCGCCGACGCCATCGCGCAGTCGAGCGGCGTCGATCTGTCGTTGCTGGTCGACACCGGCGTCGGGCCCTTGGTCTTGAGTCAGTCGGCCTGGTCCCGCGTCTCGGCCGCGGCGCTGGCCAGCTCGGGCGCTGCGCCGCCCGCGCCGACCTCGAGCCCGCTGCTGGTCGCCACCTGGCCGGTGCCCATCGACGCGACCTGGTCGACCATCCCGCGCTACGCGCTCGTCAACCTGGAGGCCGGGATCAACCTGGATCCCGGCCCCTGCGTCGAGCTGGCGCGCGCGCGCCGGACCGAGATCGTGTCGTATCAGACGGTGTCGTACCAGACGGTCATGAACCCGTCGCTCGCGATGCCCGTGCCGCCCGTCTGCGGCGCGCCCTGCGACGTCGATCCCACCCAGAGCGGCGAAGCGCAAAACAGCGCCGCCTACCTCGAGATCGGGGGAGACGTTCCGGTCGCGATCATCGCGGACGACGAGCCGTTCCTGCAGGCGCTGCAGTTCGACGTCCTCCCCGAGGGGCCCCAGATCGACGGGCTGGTGGGGGCCGGCGCGCTCGGCCGGGCGCGCCTCGAGCTCGACTACATCTCGTCGCCCACCCGCGCCGTCTTCTCGTGCGAGGCGCACGCCCCGCGCTCGGTTTGCTGGTCGGCCTCTCGCTGCCCGCAGCTGCCCGACCACGATCACCAGCACCTGTGCTTCGATCTGCCGGCGCACGGGCTGCCGGCCACCTGCATCCCGAGCGTCTGCCCGTCCAATTGAGGTATGATGGCGCGGAGATGCGTTTGACCGCCGCCGTCGCGCTGGGCCTATTTGCCTCCGCCGGTCTGGCGTCGGCCGCGAACGCCCGGACGCGGGTCGCGATCCCCGACTTCCAGATCGAAGGCGGGCCCTCGCCGGCGCTGGGGATTCAACTCCAGGACGGGTTCGTGCTGGGGTTGGTCCGCGGCGGCGTGCAGGTCCTGGATCCGATCGACACCGCGCGCCGCCTCGATGGGCACCCCGAGCTTCAGCACTGCGACGCCTCCCCCTGCCTCAGGTCGATCGGCCAGCTCCTCGATGTCGGCTACGTCGTACGGGCCAAGGTCGAAGTGGCCGGCAACAGTTACAAGAGCGTGGTCCGGTTGTTCTCGACCGAGGGCGCCGCGCCGGCCGCGTTGCCGATCGCCACCGAATCGAAGAGCTGCGACGTCTGCACGGTCGAAGAGGCGCGCGGCACGATGCTGAAGTTGGCCGACGCTCTGCGCGCGCACATCGACGAGCTGACGCCCCCGGCGCCGCCTCCACCACCGCCGGCACCGCCGGCGCCGCCGCGCCTGGTCGGTCCAATTCTGCTGGCGATGGCCGGGGCGGTGGCGGTCGCGACCGGCGCCGCGATCCTGGAATCGGAAGGGGGCTGCTCGGCCATGTCCTGCTCGGGTAATCGCACCCGCAACGGGGCTGGTGGGTTGCTCATCGGCGTGGGCGCGGCGTTCACGCTCACCGGCGCCTACGTCACCATCGTGCGCAGCCGCGGTGGCGATCCCGTCACCGGCGTGGCGGTCGCCTGGCGATGGTGAGCCAACCGCCGACCGCAATCCGGATAGAGAGGTCATGACCATGGAGCGCGAAAAGGATCCGAACCGTGGAATGGGAATCGTCGGCCTGGGCCGCGTCGGGATCTGGGCGGCGATCGCGGCGGGCGCCTTTCTGGTCGGGCACGGCTGTGGGAGCGTGACCAACGGCGACAGCCGGGTCCAGGCGGAGGACGCCGCGGCCCAGCACACCTGCGCCCGGTTTCAGCTCTGCAACCAAATCGGCAGCGGCCTGGCTTATGCGGATCTGGCGACCTGCACGACCCAGTGGCAGGCCAACTGGGACAGCTCGTGGCCGGTCGCCGACTGCCAGGGCAAGATCGATCAGGCTCAGCTCTCGTTTTGCCTGGCGGCCATCGACGGCACCAGCTGCACCAGCGTCCTCGACATCCTCGACACCATCGATGTGAAATGCGCCAAAGCCACCGTCTGCGACGGCGGCCATCCCCCGTCGACCGACGGCGCGGCCAACGACTAGATCGGGACCCTGGGTGGCCCCGCGCCCCCGGGAAGAGGTCGGGCCAGCAAAGCTGTCCCGACCTCGCGCGATCTAGGTGGCGGTCTCGAGCGATGCGCCCAGCGCGCTCAGCGTCGCCGCGAAGCTCGGGAACGAGGTGGCGATGTCGGCCGCCGGGATCTGGGTCTCCTCGGTCGAGGTCAGCCCCAGGATCGCGCCCGCCATGGCGATCCGGTGGTCGTGCTCGGGCAAGACCACCCCACCCGCCGGTGTGCGGCCGGCCAGACCGGCGACCACCAATCCATCCGGCCGCTCTTCGACGGCCACGCCGGCGCGGCCGAGCTCGCGCGCCAGGGCGGCGATTCGATCAGATTCTTTGATCCGCAGCTCGGCCAAGTCTGCGAACACGGTCTCGCCCTCGGCCAGTGCCGCCGCCATCGCCAGCGCCGGGATCTCGTCGATCGCGCGCAGCGCCAGATCGCCGGCGATCCGCGCCCCGTGCAAACGGCCGGCGCGCGCCCGCACCCGACCGACCGGCTCGCCCATCGCGTCGCCGGTCACTTCGACGGTCAGGTCGGCGCCCATGGCCGCCAGCGCGTCGAGCGCCCCCGCGCGGGTCGGGTTGAGGCCGACATTCTCGATGATGACGTCACTGCCGGGCACGGTCAGCGCCGCCACGATCAGGAAGGTCGCCGATGACAGATCGCCCGGGATTGCGATGCGGGATGCGCGCAGTCGCCCGTCCCATCCGTCCGGCGTGACCGTGATGGCGCCGCTATCGTCGATCGAGATCGGCGCCCCGAGCGCCCGCAGCATGCGTTCGGTGTGATCGCGCGAGCGGGCCGGCTCGCGCAGGACGGTGGGCCCCTTGGCCTGCAGCCCCGCCAGGATGAGCGCGGTCTTGAGCTGGGCGCTGGCCACCGGCAGGTCGTAGCGAATGCCCTGCAGCGCGCCCCCCCGGATTCGCAGCGGCGGAAAAATATCGCCCGGACGTGTCGGCTCGGTCCGCCCGTCGATCGTGGCGCCCATCTGGCGCAGCGGCATCGCGACCCGGCGCATCGGGCGGTGGGTGAGCGAGGCGTCACCGAAAAGCTCAGCCTCGAACGGCCGCCCGGCCAGGATGCCCGCCAGCAGACGGATGGTGGTGCCTGAGTTGCCGCAGTCGATCGCGGCGGCCGGCGCGCGCAGGCCGCCGAAGCCCACGCCAGCAATCCGCGCCTCGGTCCCTTCGATGCGCACCTCGACGCCCAGCGCCTGCAGCGCCGCCGCGGTCGACAGGTTGTCGCCGCCGCGCCCGAGGCCGGTGGCTTCGACGACGCCGTCGGTCAGCGCGCCAAACAGCAGCGCGCGGTGCGAGATCGACTTGTCGCCGGGAACGCTGCAGGTTCCGCGCAGCGGGCCCGAGCGGCGAACACGCAGCGAGGGGGGCGTCGACATGGCTGCCTCACTTATCACGAGATCCCTGGGCGGCGCCGGCGACCATTTGCAAAACCGCCAGGAGCTTGTCGGCCAGTCCCTCGCGGCGCTCGGCCGGGATCCGCAGGTGGCCGTGCACCCGCGCCCCCTCCGCCCCCAGCGACAGGCCGTCCAGAATCGGTCCCAGGCCGAGCAGCATGAGCATCCGCTGCTGGGTCAGCGCCCGCAGCGCCAGGTTCCAGGTGGCGGCGGCGGCGGTCGCGTCGCTGCCGCTGCCGAGGGCCGCCACCAGATCGAGGTTCAGGTCCTCGCCCAGATCGAGGCGCGCGGCGGCGGTGGTGAGCCCGGGCGGCAGATCGATCATTCCGGCTGCGCGTCCGCGCATGGCATCCGTCAGCGACAGCGCCACGAAGGCGGCCGGCACCTTGCTGTCGGCCCCCAGCGCCCGGCGCAGCACGCCGAGCGGTCCGGAGCTGGCGTCGGGGACGATGGCCCAGGCGGCGTCGATGGCGCCGCGCACCGATTCGGGATCGCCTTGCGCCAGCGTTCGCGGCGTCACCAGCGCCACCGCGCGGCCCCGCCCTTCCCACAGCGGGCTGTCGCGCCAGCGCCCGGCCGTCGCGCCCGGCGTGGCCGCCATGAAGGCCGCACCGATCCGCGCCGGATCGAACCGACCGCGCACGATGGTCAAGGTGCGCGGCGCGCCCGCGGCCTCGGTGCCAATTGCCAGCATGCGCTCCCCCTCGGCGAAGAGGTCGTAGCCGAAGACCCGCCGGCTCTCGTCGCGATCGCCGGCGAAACCCGTGCTGGTGAGCGCCCGCGACCAGGGCGAGGCGCGCAGCGCCGCCAGGTCGACATCGGCCAGCGCGTCGGCGTTCGAAGGCGCCAGGTTCCACAGATCGCTGTCGTCGGCCGCTGCGCGCGGTCCAGCCGGCGTCTGGGGTCCGGCGAGCGGCGTTTCGGCACAACCAGCCAGTGGCAGGCCCAGCAGCGCCAGCAGACACACCAGACTCCGCCTCGAGTCCAGCCGTAGCGACGTCGTCATTCGGGTCATCCGGCCAAGCCTAGCCCGGAACCAGGCGATCGCGTCCGGCCTTGGCGGCCTCGAGCAGCGCACCGATGCGCGCGCCGTCGCCGGCTTCAATCGCCGCCCGCAGCGCCTCGATCTGCCGCTGGAGCGCGTCGACCAGCGGCAACACCTCGTCCCGGTTGTCGAGAAAGATGTCGCGCCACATGACCGGGCTGGAGGCCGCCACGCGGGTGGTGTCGCGCAGGCTGCTGGTGGGCAGGCGCTGCAGGCCTTCGATCACCTTGGGTCCGAGGCCGCCCAGCGTCGCGGCCAGCGTATAGGCGGCGACGTGCGGCAGGTGGCTCCCGGCGGCCAGCACGCGGTCGTGCAGTGCGGCGTCCATGCGCACCGGCTCGGCGCCCATCGCGATCCAGAGCCGTTCGATCACCGCCAGCGACTCTTCGCGGCTGAGCGGCGTCGGGCAGATTACGCAGCGCTTTCCCTCGAACAGCAGCGGGCTGGCCGCGTCGGGCCCGACCCGCTCGATTCCGGCCACCGGATGGCAGGCAACGTAAACGCCGGGGGCCAACTTGGGCTCGATGGCGGCAATGGCCGAGGCCTTCACCGAGCCCACGTCGATGACCAGCGCGCCCGGCTCCAGCACCGGCGCGATCTCGGCGGCCAGCGCGGCCAGGCTCCCCACTGGGGTGGCCAGCACGACCAGCGCGGCGCCGGTCGCGGCTTCGGCCGCCGAGGAGAGCGCGCGATCGATGATGCCGAGAGAGCGGGCGCGATCGAGCTTTTCTCGCGTGCGGCTCCAGGCCACCACCTCGGTGACCGCGCCCGCGGCGCGCGCGGCCAGCGCCACCGAGCCGCCGATCTGCCCGGCGCCCATCACCGCCAATCGCCCGAGGGGCGGACCGGACCAACGCCGCTGGGTGCTCATGGTTGCGCTCCTTGGTCACCCACGCGGCCGATCTCGGCGTGGCTCGGCGCGCGCGTCGCGAGATCCAAGTCCGGCTGGGAGGGCGCGGGCATGACGGGACCGCGTCGGAAATTACAGGTTGCCGCGCGTGTGCGCAACGGCGAGGACGCTATACTTGTACATCGGCATGGGCAGCGGGCCTCACCCCAGTCTCCTCTTCGCGCTCACCTACGGGTTTCTCACGGCGCTCACGCCCTGCGTCTACCCGATGATTCCCATCACCGTCAGCATCTTCGGCGCGCGCGCCGGGGTGCCGCGGTCGCGCGCGCTGTTGCTGGCCACCGCCTATGTGCTGGGGATCGCCACCATGTTCGGCGCCCTCGGCACCACCTTCGGGCTGGTCGGGAGGGCCTTCGGGACCTTTCTGGCCAACCCCTGGGTGATCGTGCCGCTGGCTTTGTTCTTCGTGGCCATGGGTCTCTCGATGTTCGGGGCCTTCGAGGTCGCGCTGCCGTCGGAGCTGCAGGCGCGCCTGTCGCGCATCGGCGGGCGCGGCATGCTGGGCGCGTTCTTGATGGGCCTGGTGGCCGGGATCATCGCAGCGCCCTGCACCGGTCCGCCGCTGGCGTCGCTGCTCGCGTACGTCGCCACCACCCGCAACGCCGGCTGGGGCTTCGTGCTCCTCGCGACCTACGGGGTGGGCGTCGGCTTGCCGTTCTGGTTGCTGGCCGGGTTCTCGATGTCGCTGCCGCGCCCCGGGGTCTGGATGGAGTGGATCAAGAGCGTCTTCGGCGTGGCCCTCTTCGCCGCCGCGCTCTACTACTTGAAGAACGTCGTGCCGGCGTTGGCGCGGTTCGGGTCGGGCAAGGCCACCTTCGCGCTCGAGATGGCGGCGCTGGTGGTGGCCGGGGTTCTGCTGGGCGCCGTGCACGCCAGCTTTCACGGCGGCGCGGGCGAGCGGGTGCGCAAGGCGCTGGGCGTCGCGCTGGCGACCGTCGGCCTGTTCGGTGCGACCAACTACCTGCTGGCCCCCAAGGGCAACGTCGCGCTGCACTGGATGACCGACGAGCCGGCGGCACTGGCGGACGTCCAGGCGACCGGACGTCCACTGCTGATCGATTTTTCGGCCACCTGGTGCCTCCCCTGCCGCGAGTTCGACGTGAAGGTGTTCTCGCGGCCGGACGTCGCCCAGGCCATGGGGCGTTTTACGCTCTTGCGGCTCGACGTGTCGCAAGCCGACGACGTGCCGGCGTTGGGCGCGCTCAAGCGCAAGTACGGCGCCGACACCTTGCCGGCCATCCGCCTGGTATCGCCGGCCGGCGCGATCGTGGCCAAGACCGACAGCTTCCTGCCGCCCGAGCGCTTTCTCGAGCTACTGGCGGCCGTGCCCCGCTAATAGCCCAGGTGGAAGGTGACGGTGCCGAGGCCGATGAGCTGATAGCCGGACGAGTGGTCCTGGACGTTGCTGCTGTTGATGACGTCGCCGCCGAAAAAGTAGTGATAGCCGAAGGTCCCGCTGGCGCCGAGCCCGATGAACGGGTTCAGGAAGAACTCGTACCCCAGCGTGGCGTTGGCGACGATCCCCTTGGCGGAGATCTGGCTGTCGGTGAGCGGTGGATTGACGGGCCCGGGGGTGCCAAAGCCGAAGCCGCCGGCGATCTCGGGTTTGAGGACTTGCTGGCTGAGGCCCTCGGCGATCTTGGTCTGACCGAGCGGCACGTCGACCTCGGTCCCGAGCAGGAACTGGATCAGCGTACCCGCCGTCCCGTTGCCATTGAACGTTTGCAGGAAATTGGCCGATAGATCGAAGACCAGCAGCTTGAGCCCGAGATCGAAGCCGACCGCTGGCCCGTGCGTCTTGTCGAAGAAGTCGGGCGTGCCAGGCGTGGAGCCCCAACCGCCGAAGCCGCCCGCGGTGGCCCCCGCGTACAGATCGATGAGGCGAGCCTGGGCCGGCCGCGCGGTTCCGACCGCGACGCCAATCAGCGCCACCAGCGCGGCGGTGGCGAAGGGCCTTCTCATGTCGGTTGTCCCAGCAGCGCTTCGATGCGCGCCCGATCGAATCCCAGCAGCAGCACGCCGCGGACATCGATGACCGGCACGCGATCGGTCGGGATGCCCATCTTGGCGGCCTTGGTGGCCAGCTCGCGCGCGGCCTCCGGATCGCGCTCGATGTCTTTGTCGGCGAACGGGATCTTGCGCTCGGTCAGGAACTCGCGCGCGGCACGGCAGGCGCCGCACCACGAGGTGCCGTAGATCGTGACGACCGGCGCGCCGGCGGCGGACGGCGCCAGACCGGCGTCCACGGCCGGCATCGGTGTGGGGCGCATCCGCTGGGCGGCGAGCGGTGAGGATTGGCCGCGCGGCAGGCCGGCCAGCGCCGCGGTCTCGAAGGCCTCCCGCGACATCGCGCGCGCCGATGACTTCCCCTTGTCGATCACCTCGTTCAGGTTGGCCACGTAGACCCGATCCGCCAGCCCCTGGCTCGTCATGGGCTGCGCCGGATCGATCACCCGCACCAGCCCGCGCGACTCGGCCGGGACGGTCTCGGGTTTATCGGTGGTGGCGAAAGTCCCGGCGGGCTCGGCGTAGGTGAAGAGCCAACGTCCGCCCTTGAGCACCTCGACCGTGGGCGGCGGTCCGGCCATGGCGGGCGGCGCATCGGGGGCCGAGCGGCGGCAGGCGCCGAGGCCGACGACCACGATCAGGAGGGGGGCGCGAACCAGGCTGAGACGCATGAGGCCGGCAATTCTAGCAGGTGGTTCGATGGCGTCGCACGGAACGCCTCCGGCGACCAGCCCTAGTTCACGATCACCAGGTGCTCGCCGTCGAGCCCACAGAAGGTGGCTTCGCTCTCGTAGCGCCGTGAGCAGTTGGGGCAGATCTTGCCGAGCAGGCCGGGCAGCTGGACGCCCCCTTCGATGCCCCCGACGGCGACCGTCAGCGGCACCAGCTCCTCGCCATCAAAGGCGCAAAAACGCTTGCCGGCCTCGAACGAACGCCTGCAGACGGGACAGGTCGTCCCCGCGCCGGCCCGCCGCGCGGCTGGATGGCTGGCGGGCACCAGGCTGCGCGCATCGTGCGAACAGAACTGGAGGCCCGGCGGGTAGTCGCGGTGGCAGGCCGGGCAGATCATCGGCTCGACGGCGGGCTTGCCAACCGACGGCGAGAGCTTGCCGGGCGGCTCCGGCGCGCCGGTGGCGGCCCCGTCGGGCGCCGGGCTGGCAACGGCTGGTCGGGACCGCAGGTGCGGCCGCACCACCGTGCCGATGAGCGCCAGCGCCAGGACCGCCACCACCACGAAGAGAGCCAGTTCGATCGGCTGCACGGGCGAGACCTACTTCTTGTGCCGGTGGCGCTCGTTCATCGGACCGGCTTTGCCGATCGACAGCTTGAGGACCGCCTGGTCGACGGCCTGTTTGATGGCGTCTTTGAGGACGTCGTGGGTGGTGTCGGCGGTATCGGCCGCCAAGCGTTTCTCGGAGACCTCCGCCTCGCTGCCCGACTGACCGTCGCCGCTGAAGGCCAGCTTGGCGTCGGGAATGGTGGTGCCGAAGACCGTCACTTCGACCTCGACCGCCAGCTGTTTGTTCCGCGCACCTGGCTTGGGTTCCTTCACCTCTTGCTTGAGCTTTTCGATCCGCGCCGTGACGTCGAAGCCGCGTAGGTTGCGCTTTTTGAGCTCCGTCACCAGCGCGCCGCGATCCTGGTTGGGCCCCAGCTGGCCGGCCGGTCCGACGTCCGAGGCCCATTCGGGGCGCGCGGCCAGCTCGGCCCGTAGCGCCTCGGCGGCGTAGGTCTTGATGGCTTGATCGACCTCCGGGCCGGCCTTCACCGGCTGCATCTGGAAGTAAAACTTCGGGGCCGAAGCCAGCGCCGGGAGGGCCGAAATCGTCGTTGCCAGAGCGGCCAGAGCGGCCACTGCGGCTAGACCGGCCAGCTTCCATCGCGTCATGTGACCTCCGAGTTTTCGATCCGCCTTGTATACTGCGCCCGATGTCGGCTCCACCCAAGGATAAATCGGCGATTGGCCCTGGCCGCCGCGACCACGTTTCACTGACGGTGGCCGTCACGTTGGTGGCCTTGGCGGCCGGCGGGATCTGCGCCGTATTCTGGGGGCCACTCGTCGCCCTGGTCGCCCGCTGAGCGGGTTCTTGACCCTGGCGATCGTCGAGAATAACGTCGCCCGGCACCGTTTGTCGGTTGAACCCCAACCCGAGGCTCCATGATCAAGCTGACGCTGACAGAGAAGGGCGGCGAACCGAAGCTGCTCACCTTCGACAAGGACGAGATCACGATCGGGCGGGTCTCCGGCAACGACATCGTTCTCGCCAAGGGCAACGTCTCGAAGCGACACTCCCGGTTCACGGTGCGGGCCAGCGGCCAGGTCGAGGTGGCCGATATGAAGAGCACCAACGGCACCTACGTCAACGGACGTAAAATCAGCGGGCCGCTGCTGCTCTCGGCCTCCGATCGCGTGTACGTGGGCGACTTCTTGATCGGCGTCGATTTGGGCGGCGGCTTCGCAC
>DASRLC010000537.1:0-27911 GCA_035648655.1 Polyangia bacterium | reverse complement strand
GGCCAGCGCCATGTATTGCAGCAGCTTGAAGGCGCACTTGCCGCGTTCATACGGTCCGTCCGGCAGCGGCATGACCCCGATGTCGATGCGCGACAGATCCTCGGCCTCGGTCTCGGGCCGCCAGCGGAGGTACTCGGCGTCGAGAGCGGAGAGCCCGCGCGGCGGCGGCCGATCGGAGATGACCAGGAAACGCGCGCCGGTGCGCCGCAGCGCGCGCGCAATCCCCGGCGCCGCGTGCGCCAGTTGGCGGTAGTTGCCGGAGAGCCCCGTCCACCCGACCACCACGTCGCGGCCCCGCGCGGCGCGCGGCGCCTGCGCGGTGAAGCGGTGGATGTCGACGGCGGTCGGGATCACCACCGTTTTGTCGGGCGCGCCCGCGGCGGCGGCCAAGTAGCGGTTGCCGGCCACCACCTTGTCGACGAGGGCAACCAGGCGTTCGAACTTCGGGCGCGCGCCTCGGCGCTCGAAGATGGCGTCGTCGAAATCGAAGATCGTCTTGCGGCCACGCGCCGCGAGGCGTTCGAGCGCGATGGTGGGCAGCTCGGTCATGGGCCGCTGGAAGATCACGACGTCGTCGGCTCGCAGATCGCGGAGCTGGGAGAGCCGGGCCAGACCGGCGATCGGGACGTAGAGCGGCCGCGGGCGATCGAACGGCCAGGGCAGGCGGGTGTCCCCGTAGACGCTGGGGCGCGCCACCCGCACGTTGCAGACCATGCCGCCCGCCTCCAGCACGCGCGCGATCGCGAAGCCGCGGACGCGCGCGGCCGGCACCCGCGCGCCCTGTAAAAAAAATACCGCCCTCATGGCGCGCGGCCCCGGCGCGACAGGCGGGCCCAGAGGCCGAGCAGAAAGCGGCGCTCCTCTTCGCCGGGGCGCAGCGCCAACAGAACCGCGGCGTAGCCGACGGCCCCGGCCACGATCGTCGCGGCGATCTGCGCGGCGGCCGGCAGCGGCAGCCGGCCCACCGCCCGTTCGACGCCGAAGGCGGCGCCCGCCGCCAGGAACGGCTTGAGGAGGGGCCATTCGAACGCGTGGACGCGCTCGAGCCAATAGGCCTGGAGCGCCAGCACCCCCTGTAGGCCGGCCACCGAGCAGAGCGACGCCACCGCGGCGCCCGTCACCCCGTGGCGGGGGATGAGCCACAGGGACAGGACCAGGTTGAGCGCCGCCGCCCCCAGGTTGTCCCAGAAGAACAGGCTCGAACGGCCGCTCATGACGACCACGTAGGGCGTGAGGCCCATGACGCCGTTGATCAAGTGGCCCACGATCAGAAGCCCCATGGCGGTGACGCCGTTGGCGTAGCCCGAGCCGTACAGCGACAATAGGCGCGGGCGCAGCACGAACAAGGTCACGGCGATCGGCGCCGACGCCGAGGCGACCCAGCGGGTCATGAGCGCCAGGTTGTACCGGAGCCGCTCGCGGTCGCGCCGAAAGAAGGCCTCCGACATCATGGGCGTCACGATGCTGTCGAAGGCGTAGCGAACTCCGATGATGGAGCGCCCCAGCTCCTCGGAGGCGGCGAACACCGCCACCGAGGCCGCGCCCGAGTAGCCGCTCAGGATGAAGATGTTCATCCGTTGCAAAAAACCGTTCATGAGCCCGGAGGCGCCCAGCGGCAACGCGAACCGGATGAATCCGGAAGACGTGCGCGCGCGCAACGCCCGCCCGATCTCGCCGGGGCCGTAGACGACGTTGGCGCCGACCCAGGCCAGCCCCAACAGCGCCACGTACGAGCAGAGGTGCGCGACCGCCAGCCCCCCGACGGTGGGACGAACCAGATAGGCGATCAACGTGGCCGCCAACAACAGGAACGGATCGCCGATGCCGCGCACGAGGAGGTTGATGCGCGTCACCTTCACCGCCAGCGTAGCGGCCATCAGCACCAAGACCCCTCCGCCGGCAAAGACGGTCGGCGCCAGGACCGGAAGCACGAAGCGAAACTCGCTCTTCCCCCAGATCCGAGCGAAGAACGGCGCCGCCACCGCCAGCGCGATGGCGAGCAGGAACAAGAACCCGCCGGCCAGGCGCAGCCCGGTGCCGAGCGCCCGGCTCTCCTCTTCCTTCTCGCCGGCCGCCCGATGTCCGGCCACGTAGCGGAGCAGGCCCTTGTCGGCGCCGGCCAGGCCGGCGTTGATCGCCACATCGCACAGATCGGCCCCTGCGCGGTAGATGCCGTAGGCGGTCTGGCCGAAGAGCCGCGAGACCAAAATGCGGTGGATGGGCAGCAGGCCCTGCCCGAACATCGCCAGGACCTGCGAGAGCCCACTGCGCGCCGCGTGCGCCGCGTCCTCGCGCCGGGTCGGCGCCTGGGCGATCATGACGCCCGGGCCGCGGCCGCCGGCGCGTGCACCGGGCTGGCCGAGGCGGCGATGGCGTCGGCGCGGGCAGCCACCTCGCGCGCGTAGGCCGCCCGGCCGTCGACCAGCTCGCGGAACCAGGTCTCGAGCACCATCAAGTTCCAGATCCGCTCTCCGTGATCGGCGCCGGCGCGGTGGCGCTCGAGCAGCGATTCCACGGCGGCGGGCTCGAAGAGGCCGCGCCGCCGCGCCTGGGGCGAGAGCAGCAGCTCGCGCGCGCCGCCGTGCAGGGGCCCCGCCAGCCAACGCCCGATCGGCAGCGCGAAGCCTTTCTTGCGGCGGTTGACGATCTCGGGCGGCACCAGATCGGCGAAGGCCTGCTTGAGGATGTATTTCCCCTTGCCGCGGCGGAGCTTCATCCGGCCCGGCAGCGCGGCGCCCAGCTCCACCACGTCGTGATCGCAGAAGGGGGCGCGCGCCTCCAGGCCGTGGCTCATGCTGGCGACGTCGACCTTGGCCAGGATGTCGTCGGGCAGATAGGTGTCGCAGTCCAGATCTTGCAGGCGACCCACCACGTCGGTGGCGGCGCTGGCGTGCAGGCGGGCTGCGAACGTCTCGGCGGTCGCGTCGTGCGCGAAGCGCGCGCGCAGCTCGGGCGTGTAGATCTCGGCCTTTTCCCCAGCCGAGAAATGGCAGATGAAGCGCAGGTAGCGGGCGCCTTCGTCGCTGGAGAGCCGCGCGCCGTACTCGCGCAGCCAGCGGGCGCGACCGCCCGGCACCGCGCCCAGCGCGCCGGCCGCCAGACCGCGCAGCGGCGCGGGCAAGCGCAACAAAAGATCGGCCACGTGCGCCCAGACGTAGCGCCGGTAGCCACCGAAGGCCTCGTCACCCGCATCGCCAGACAGCGCCACGGTCACGTGCCGGCGGGTCAGCTCGCACAGATACCGGGTCGGCACCGCCGAGGTGTCGCCGAACGGCTCGCCGTGGTGGCGGACGATGTCGGGCAGCAGACCGATCATGTCGGGCTCGATCACCAGCTCGTGGTGCTCGGTCCGGTAGCGCTCCGCGACCAGCCGCGCGTACGGCAGCTCGCTCCCGGCCCATCCCCCTTCGGAAAAGCCCACCGAAAAGGTCTTCACGGGCGTGCCGAGCGCGCGCGCCATGCAAGCCACCACGATCGACGAGTCGATCCCGCCCGACAGGAACGCCCCCAGCGGAACATCCGACATGAGGCGGTCGGCGACGGCCTTCTCGACCGTGTGGCGCACGCGCGCCGCCGCCTCACGCTCGTCGAGGTGGGCCAGCGACGGCGCGAAGGTGGGGCGGTAGTAGCGGCGCACGACCGGCCGCCCGCCGCAGCGAAGCTCCAGCGTGTGCCCGGCCGGCAACTTCTTGAGCCCCTGGTAGATCGTGTCCGGGCTGGGAACGTATTGCAGCGCCAGGTAGCTGTCGAGCGCCGGCAAGGATAGCTCGGCCGGCGTCCGCTCGTCCGCCAGCAGCGCGCCCAGCTCGGAGGCGAACACGAAGCCGTCCGGACGCTCGCCGTAGAAGAGCGGTTTCTCCCCGAAGCGATCGCGCGCCAGCAGCAGCGTCGCCCGGCGCGCGTCCCACAGCGCGAAGGCGAACATCCCGCGCAAGAGCTCCGGCACGCGCGCGCCGACCTCCTCGTAGAGGTGCGCCACCACCTCCGAGTCGCTGCCGCTGCGAAATCGGTGCCCCTTGCCGATCAGATCGGCGCGCAGCTCGGCGTGGTTGTAGATCTCGCCGTTGACGACGATCGCGATCTGACCGTCCTCGTTGGTCATCGGCTGCCGGCCAGCCTCCGACAGATCGATGATGGCCAGCCGCCGGTGCGCCAGGGCCACCGGCCCGCGCTGGAAGAATCCGTACCCATCGGGGCCGCGGTGGACCATGGCCGCGGCGAAGCGCTCGGCGGCCCCCGGCGGCGGCGGGGCGTCTTCCCGCGGCGCCAGCGCGCCGGCGATCCCGCACACTACCAGCCGCCTTGGCGGAGCGATTCTTCGGCGCGGTCGCGCTCCTCGGGGACGTCGACCTCCAGCCAGCCGTGGCCGCTGATGTCGCGGCAGACCGGCGGCCGCTCGGACTTCGCGAGCCGCGCCAGCACCTGCTCGACGTGCACCGCCCGCCCCTGCTCGGTGAGCACGGCGTCGGCGGCCTCCCAGTAGCGCGCGGCCGCGTGCAGCGGAACCCGCGTCATACCGACGTAACCGGCATCGAACTCGGTCAGCGTCTTGGCGATGCGTGCCACCCGGCCGCGCCCGTCGCGCGCGACCTTCATGTCGTCGTCGTGCAGCACCCGATCGGTGTCGATGAAGGCGGTCACCTCCTCGACGTCGGCGGCCACCAGCGCCGCGATGGCTGGGCGGTAGATGTGGTCGATGTTCATGATCAGGAAGTCGTCGGTGATGCGCGAGCGGGCGCTCAGCAGCGAGACCAGGTTGCCGTCGCGGAAGGCTTCATTCTGCAGGAGCACGACCGGGAGATCGCGGGCCGCCACCTCGGCCGCCACGCGATCGAACTCGTAGCCGCCCACCACGATGATGCCGCTGGCCCGCGCGGCTTGCGCGAAGCGCACCGCGTGCGCCAGCAACGGCTCGCCGCCCACCGAGATCAGCGCCTTCGGCAGGTTGGCGGTCAAACCGCCCAGGCGGCTGCCGAGCCCCGCCGCCAGCAGCACCGCCTGCACGAATTCCCCCTACTGAAACAGCTCCGGAAGCGCCGCGAGGCGACGGATCACGGGAGCGTGCGGGAAGCGGAGCTTGAAACGCTCCGGCGAGAACGTGGTGGCCACCGCCACGAACGGGACCCCTTCGCGCTCGGCGATCTCACCGTCGTGCAGCGAGTCACCGATGAACAGCATCTCCTGGCGATCGACCCCGAACATGCGCGAGGTCGCGTCGAAGTGCGGCTTACCCTTGGCCATCTCCCCGCCGAAGCCGAGGATCATGTCGAAGCCGAAGACCGAGCCGCGCGCGAAGGCCTCGACGTTCTCGCGCCCATTGTTCGACGAGATCACCACCCGCACCCCGAGGCGCCGGAGGCTCTCGAGCGCCCGGCGCGTCTCGACCGCCATCTGAATGGCGCCGCAGCGGGCCGGCTTGCGCCCCTCGAACAGATCGGACGCCCGCCGGTTGCGCGGATCGCCCGGATAGATCTCTTCGAGCTGTCGGGCGAACGGCAGCCCGCAAGTCGCGAGATAGAGCTCGCGCGCCAGCACCCCCGGCGTCTCGTAGATCTCCTCCATGACCTCGGCGGCGACCTCGGCCAGGGTCGGCATGCTGTCGATCAGCGTCCCGTCCAGGTCGCAGAGCAGCACCCGTGGCAGCGGCAGCCGCGCCAGGCCGGGACGGCGGGCGACCACCCCGGGGGCGCGCACGGGCGCACCCAGGACGGCGTTATTGTTGACGGACAACGGAAGGACAGCCGCGGAAACTAGGCCTGACATCGTGGCTGGAGGAACAGCAAGCGCGACGCCAGCCTCTCCTACCTTCTTAAGCTACCGAAACTTAAGGAACTTGTGTCGAGCGGCGGCAGGGTCTGTTTGATTTCTGACACTTCCGCTGGTGGCTCTTCAACACCCGGAGCTCTCGAAACCACTCGGCTTTGGGCGTCTCGCCGCTCGCTCAGGGTAGGCTGGACTACGCCGCCGTGGAGCCCGCCACCTTCGGACCAGTGGTTTCCGAGTTGGCCGCTTTGGACGTCCCCGTTTTCGGGTCGCCTGCGTTGGAGCTGGACACCAGCTCGTCGTAGATGGCCACCATCTGGTCGAGGACGTGGTTCTCGCGGGGAGCGAAGATCCGCGCCACCCGCTCGCGGCTCTGACGTCCCATCTCCACCAGCGCTTCGCCCGAGGTGGTCAGCGCCTGGTCGAGCGCGCGCGAAAGCGGACGCACGCTCAGCGTGGGGACCTGCCAGCCGGTTCGTCCCGGCTCGACGATGCCGTCGATGTTGGCGGCGTGCGACAGGATCGCCGGTAGACCGGCGGCGCACCCCTCCAGCGCCGCGTTGGCCAGGCCCTCGTAGAGCGACGGGATCAGCAGCAGATCCGAGGCCCAATAGAGCGAGCGGACGTCCTTGACGGCGCCCAGGAACCGAACCAGACCGTGCAGGAGTGGATCGCGGGCCACGCGGTGGACCAGCGCGCTGGTCAGCCGATCGCGCTCCCGGCCCGCGAAGAGCACGACGGCGTCGGCCGGCCACCTGCCGGCGCGCGCCAGGCGCCGCATCGCCCACAGGATCCCGAGCTGATGTTTTTGCAGGCCGATCCGCCCCGGGACGATGAACGCCCGCTGTCCGGGCGGCAGCTCCCAGCGCGCCCGCGCCTCGACCCGTTCCGCGTCGCTGGGGGGGCGAAAATGTTCCACGTCGAGCAGGTTGTAGATGACGCGGATCTTGTCGGGCCGCACGCGGCCGTAGCGCGTGAGCTCCTGCTGGACGCCAATCGAGTTGACCAGGATCAGGCGGCTGAAGCGTGACATGACCTTTTCCGTCAGCAGATAGCGCAGCTCCATCATCCGGTTTCGACAGGCCGTGATGGTGATGGGGACCTGCGCGCGCGCACCGGCCAGCCGGGCCCAGAAGTTGGCCTTGTCCCGGTAGGAGTGCAGGATGTCGGGCTTCTCGCGGCGCAAGATCTCGGTCAAGCGCGCCAGCGCGGCTGGGCCCATCCGGCGGACCCCCAGCGTGTAGGCGGGCTGGCCGGGGGGACAGCGCGCGTCGAAGAAGATCTCGTCGGCGTTGTAGACGCACAGCACGGGCTCGAACCGCGGCGGAAGATCCTTGATGAGCTGCAGGATCTGCCCTTCCGTCCCGCCCTGTTGAAGGTTGGGGATGAAATAAAAAATCTTCGTGCGGCGCATGCGCCCTAGGCGCCGATCACCAAGATGAATTGCCAGCTGCGCGCCTCGAGCCCATAGCCGGCGTCGAAGCCGATCAGCGGCACGGCCACCGAACGCAGGAAGAAGCGCAACCCGGCGCCCACGTCGTTGTGGACGCTCTGACTCCAGCTGAACCCCGAATTGATGCCAGGGGTCATGGGGAACGTCCGGCCATCCGACGTGCCACGCTGGGTGTACGTGAGGTTGGGGTTGGTCGGATCGGTGATCACCGGCTCGGTCGGCACGTCGCGGAACCAGATAGCCGCCACGTCGTAAAATCCGAGCGCCCGGAAATCGAGCGAGCCGATCGAGAAGAGCGGGAAGTGATACTCCGCCTTGCCCCACAGCTGCGTGTCGCCGCGGAACTGCTGGTTCAGATAGCCGCGCAAGTTGGGGCCGCCCGCGGTGTTCTCCGACCAGAACGGCAGGTTGTGACCCGCGGTCGCGCCCGCGCTGTAGATGAAGTTGTGCGCGCGGAAGAACTTGATGCCCTGCTCCCAACTGGCGCCCGCCCGCCAGTAGGTGAAGTCGCTGCCGAAGGCCGGGCCCGCGTAGTCGAGGGCCCCCGAGAGCGCCTCCCCGGTCATCACGGCGAATTCGCGGGCGCGAAAATCGAAAGACAGGCCGGCACGCCCCACCCCGATGGTGCCGGGCTGGGTGGCCTGCACCATCTGCGCGCCCGTCACCGGATCGTCCGAGCCGGGGCCGAAGTAGCTGAACTTTTCCAGGTGCCAGGCCACCTGCGTCTTCACGCGGCGGAAGAAGGCGATGCCGAAGGCCGGTTCGAACCCATATGAAAACAGTTTGGTCTCGCGGAACTCGATCGGGTTGGCCAGTGTGGCGCCGGATCCGTAACTGTCGTACTCGGGGATGACCTGCCGCTGCAGGATCCCCTGCAGCTGCCAGTACATCCACGTTCCGAACAGCGACGGATCGCGGTACGCGGCCGTGAGACCCGAGTCGATGGTGGCCAGACGCCCGCCGAGGACCAGCTGCTTGCCGCGCCCGAACAGGTTGCCATCGACGAAGATGAGGCCGATCGACTTGTTGTTCGAGGAGTACGAGGCGGTCGGAAGCGGCGCCCAGGGGAACTTGTCCTTGACCGAGATGTTGATCCGGACGCCGGAGCCGTTGGGCTCCCACCAGACGTTGACGTCGGCGAACAGGCCGGTGGTGTTGAGGCGCTCGCGCACGACGTCCAGCGTGTCGGACTCCAGCGTGTCCCCGATGCTGATGCCAGCGATCGACCGGACGGTGGACTCCTCGGTCCGCTGGTTGTCGAGCACGCGGACGTCGGTGATCGCCTCGCCCTCGGCGAAGGCCGAGCGGGGCGCGGCCCAGGCCAGACCCAGGACCATCAAGGCCGCCACGGAGGCCACCCGGGCAGCGAAGCAAGGCGAAGCCATGCCGCAAGGATACGGGCGCGGACGAGATTCGTAAACCCGCAAGAGCGGCTGAGGTGATCCGACCACCCGACCCCGACCTACACCGGCCGGCCTACACCGGCCGACCTACACGGGCGTAGGGTTTCGGCGGAGTCGGCAGCGGGCGCGAGGGGCCCGCAAATGCGTTCCCGCCGAGGGGGAAACCTTGCTAACGTTCCGCGCCCATGGCGCCCCCAGCGCACGCGCGTATCAGTCGCTACCAGCAGTGGTTGACCCGACACCCCGTCGCGATCCTGCTGGGCGCCGCGCTGGTCTTCGCTGGGGGCTTCGGCCTGGCCTCGCGGCTCAAGCTCAAGACCTCGTTCGTAGAGCTGTTGCCCAGCAATGATCCGGGCGTGGTGGCGCTGATTAACACGCAGAAGCGGATGGGCGACCTGTCGTTGCTGCTGATCGGCATCCGGTCGCCCGACCACGCCGCCAACCTGCGGTACGCCGAGGCGCTCACGCAGAAGCTGCGGGCGCTGCCGCCGTCGGTCGTGAGCCTGGCCAGCTACAACGTCCGCGACCTCCGCGACTTCTATCAGCGGAACAAGTGGCTCTTCGTCTCCGAGGACGATCTCGAATCGATCCGCGACCGGCTGCGCAACGAGATCAGCAAGCGCAAGAACCCGCTCTTCGTTTCGCTCGAAGAGGAAGAGCCGATCGACCAGATGCAGAAGCGCCTCGAGCGGCACGACGGGCTCGACGAGCACTTCCCCGGCGGCGTCTTCACCAGCAACAACGGCGAGTATGTCTGGATCGCGGCGCTCCCCCCCGGCGGCCTCTTCGTCGAGCACGCCGGCGAGGCGCTCTACGACGCGGCCCGCCGCCTGATCGCCGAGGATCCTCCTGAGCGGTACCAGCCCCAGATGCGCGCCGACTTGGCGGGCCCCATTGCCACCGCCATCGCCACCCGCGCCGCCATCGAGCGCGACATCCTGTGGGTCACCGTCATCTGCGTGACCATCGTGGCGCTGTCGATCGGCCTCTATTTTGGCCGACTGCGCGCCATTCCGCTAACCGGAATCCCGGCCGCCGTGGGTACGGCCATGGCTTTCGCGGTGGCGGAGCTGGCCTTCGGATACCTGACCTCGTCGACGGCCTTCCTCGGCTCGATCATCATCGGCAACGGCATCAACTACGCGATCGTCCTGATGTCGCGCTACGAGGAACATCGGGCCCGCGGGTCCGGGCCGACCGAGGCGCTTCATTTTGCGCTGACCGGTGTCTGGCGCGGCACCGCGGTGGCATCGATCTGCGCCTCGGCCGCCTACGCCTCGCTGATGGTGACCAGCTTCCGGGGCTTCTATCAATTCGGGGTGATGGGGGCGGTGGGATCGATCTTCTGCTGGCTCTCCACCTTCACGGTGCTGCCGGCGTTGCTGGTGTTGCTGGACTGCCGGCGCAAGCAGGGCCCGGTGCGGGTCCACCGGCCACCCATCGAGCTCGGCCCGCTGGCGCGCGCGATCGGACGCCACAGCGGCCTCATCACCGCCGCTTTTACGGTCTTCGCCATCGCCGGCGCGTTCGGCCTGCGGCACTTCCTGAAGGACCCGTTCGAGTACGACTTCCGCAAGCTCAACGCCAAGCTGGAGACCACCGACGAGGCCAAGCAGTTCAACAAAAGCGTCGACCATCTGTTCGGCCGCTGGCCGTCGCCGACCATCGTGCTGGCCGACAGCGTCGACGAGGTGGAGCCGATCAAGCAGACCATCCGCCGACAAGATCGCGACTTCCCCGGCCCCGACGTGATCGGCCAGATCGTCACCGTCTACGATCTACTTCCGGGCCTGCCCGCGGTGCAGGCCCGCAAGCTGGATCTCATCGCGCAGATCCGGAAGCTCACCCATGATCCGGCGCTGACGGTCCTCAGCGACAAGGAGCGCGCGGATATCAACAAGGTGAATCCGCCGGCCGGCCTGCGACAGCTCGGCCCAATGGACCTTCCGCCCTTCGCGCGGCGGCCGTTCACCGAGGGGGACGGAACGGTGGGGCGGGTGGTGCTGGTCTACCCGCCCGAGACCGGCATCTCGGTCTGGAACGGCCGCGATCTCCTGAAGATCGCCTCGGTGCTCCAGTACCTCCACCTGCCGAACGGCAAGGTCATCGCGACCTCGGGATCGGCGGTGGTCTTCGGCGCCATGATCCGCTCGGTCCTCCACGACGGTCCGATCGCCACCGCCACTTCGTTGATCGCCGTCCTGTGCCTGATCGGGCTGTCGATCCGGCCACTATCCGCCGCTCTCTTGGCCGGGGGGACGCTGCTCCTGGGGGTGTTGTTGATGGTGGGCGGCGCGGGCTGGGCGCAGGTGCACGTGACCTTCCTGAACTTCATCGCGCTCCCCATCACTTTCGGGATCGGGGCCGAGTACGCCCTCAACGTGATCACCCGTTACCGCGAGGAGCGGGACGTGGCGCGGGCGGTCGTCTCGACGGGCGCGGCCGTGGCGCTCTGTTCCTGGACCACCATCGTCGGTTACGGATCGCTGCTGGCGGCGCGCAATCACGCCCTGCAGGGATTCGGGCTGATGGCGATCTTCGGTGAGGTCTCTTGTCTCTCGGCGGCGATCGTGGCACTGCCGGCTTTTCTTTTTTGGTGGCAGCGCCGTTCGGGCTCACCAAACGTCGGCCTCGAGACCTCGCCCAGCATCGAGCGCCCCGTCTCGCGCGAGCCCGAACCGCCCAGCACAGCGCTCTAAACGCGCTTTTACGTCGACCTGATCGAGGCCCCGATCGCCAGTTCTTCGGCGCGGCAGCCGTATCCGCGCGTCCGGCGAGCGCGTCGTGCGAACCGCCGGCCGGCACCGAAGAACGCCGGCCTCAATCCGGTCAACCTGAAAGCGGCTAGCGCGCGCGCCTCAATGGCGCAGGCGCAGCAGGCCAGCGGTCGAGAGCAGCAGGAAGAGGCCCATCGCGACCCAAACTAGGCCGAAGGTGAGGTGGCGGCGGCGGGCCTTGGCGCGCGCGGGCGTGTCGTCGACCAGCTCCCGTTCGGGGCGCCGCCGGCCGAGGGTCACGGCCCGCACCACGCCGGCCACCAACAGCACCACGCCGATGGCATAGAAAAAGAGGGGGGGAATGACGATGTTCATCTCAGCTGGCTACCTCGATCGCTTTGAGCTCGCGGATGACGGTAACCCGAATCTGGCCCGGGAACCGCATCTCCTGGGAGATCTTGCCGGCGATCTCGCTCGACAGCGTGACGGCGCCCAGATCGTCGACCCGGTCCTCTTGCACGTAAATCCGAACCTCGCGGCCGCCTTGCACCGCGAAGGCCTCGGCCACGCCGCGGAAGCCGCGCGTGATGCGCTCCAGATCTTCGATGCGGGTCAGGTAGTTCTCGTCGGTCTGGCGCCGGGCGCCCGGTCGGCCACCCGACAGGGCGTCGCCCGCCGCGACCAGGTAGGCGTAGGCGCTGTTGAATGGCTCGTCGGTATGGTGGGCGCCGATGGCGTTGGCGACGATCTCCGTTTCGCCCAGGCGGCGGGCGTAGTCGGCGCCGATGACCGCGTGTGAGCCGTCGAGCTCGTGGGTGAGCGCCTTGCCGATGTCGTGCATGAGCGCCGCGCGCCGCGCGATCTGGGGATCGAGGCCCAGCTCGTCGGCCATCATGCCGCACAGGAACGCCGCTTCGATGGCGTGCTTCCATTGATTCTGCGTGAAGCTGGTCCGGTAGTTTAGGCGGCCGACCAACTTCACGATTTCGAGGTGCGCCGGCGGGATCTCCAAGATCGAAAAGGCCCGCCGGCCGAGCTCGAGCAGCTCGCCGTCGAGGGCGGTGGAGATCCCTCGGGTCAGTCGGGTCACCGCGTCCGGATCGCGCGCGGCGCTCGGCTGCCGCAGCATCTTGGCGATCGCGCGCCGCGCGACCTCCCGCCCGACGCCATCGAGCCCTTCCAGCCGCACGCTGTCGCGCTGCTCGGCCAGCGCCAGCGTCACGCCCGCGACGGCTTCGATCGCGCGCAGGTTGGTCTGGTCGGGCCCGATGAGCGCCGCGCCGGCCTCGCCACCGGGAAGCGGCAGCACCGAATGGAGCCGCTCGGTCAGGTAGTGGCCCAAAAAGCGGCCCATCGCGATCCCCATGGTTCGCTTGGCGCCGCGCCCCGCCCCCTCGTTGGCGGCCTCACCGGCGCTGCGCTCGAAGCGCGCGGCCGCCAGGCGAGCTTCTTCGAGCTCGCCGTCACAGATCGCGGCGGTGGCGGCCTGCGCGGTGAGACCCGCCGCCGCTTCGAGCGCGGCCCGGATCTCCTTGCCGGCGGCGACGACCGCCAACTTCAGGCGAGCCGCCTCGGCATCCTGCGTGGCGACGCGGGCCCGCGCGGCCGCGGCGCGCTCCCTAGCCTCGTTGGCGCGGGATTCCCAGGCGACCTGCGTGGCCTGGCGCTCGCCGAGCCGCCGCGCCCGGGCGTCGATCTCGGCGGCGCGCCGGTGATGGGCCGTCTCCGCGACGGCGCCAGCTGCGCGCGCTTCCTCGGCACCGTTGACCTCGCCGGCGCGCAGAATTTCGGCGCACTCGGCCGCGGCGGCCCGGGCAATCGCGGCGGTGACCTGCCGGATGCCCGCCGAGAGCGCTTCGGCCCGCTGGCACGCCACGCGCCGCCCCAGCCAGACACCGATCGCGGCGGCGCCGAGCCCAGAGGCGACCAGGGCGGTGAGCGACGAATCCATCCCCGATATTTACCCCGATTTCGCCCAGAACCCCGCCCAGATCCCGGGTCCCGGTCAGCCTTGGCCGATTACCAGACCAAGGTGTTCACGGACCGCGAAGTACTCCTCCGAGATCGACCACAGGATCAGATCGCGGAGCTTGTCCTTGGGATCGGCGACGCCGATCGACACCGGCTCGGTCTGCACGAGGCGGGTGGCCACCTCGAGATCGTTGCAGATCAGGAAACCGGCCCGGGTGGCCGTCATGTCGACCGCGTTAGACCACTTGTGAATGTCTGCCTCGCCCTTGGCGGTGATGAAGTGCTGCACCACCGCGCCCAGTTGTTCGAGCATCTGCGGCGGTACCGACCGCTTGAGCAGCTCGAGATACTGCGCAACCGGCTGCTGCACGTCGGCCTTGACCTCGAACTTCGGCTGCACCAGACGCAGGGCCGCCAGGAAGACGATCTTGAGCTCGGCCACCGTCGGAACCACCGTGGGCCAGCGGACGAAGTGATCGGGCCGCATGAAGGTCAACCGCTTCGCGACCAGGTAGGCCAGATCCTTCTCGGGCCGCCCCTGCAGGAGGCTCGATCCCACCACGAACGAGGGGATGAGGTGGGCCTTCTCGCGGGCGTTGGCCATGTCCAGCTCACCCGGCGACTCGGGCCGCAAATACAGCTCCGGCTGCGGCACACCGAGCACCTGGTTGACGTAGTTGAACACCTTGCTGAAGAGAAGCTGATCGGTCGCGACGTCGCGCCGGTCCTTGCGCTTGAGGCCCCAGTCCTTGTGCTCCTTGGCCCGCGCGCCGGCGACCGCCTGGCTGACGGCGGCGAAGATGTGCGAGATGAAGCGATCCTCGTCGGGGTGGTAGATGTTCTTCCAGAGATCCTCGGTCAAGCGCGCCTTGGCCCGCACGAAGCCCTTGGGGCGGTACTGTTCGAAGAACTGCTGCTCCTCGGGGTCGGCCTTGCGCAGGAAGGCCATCGCCGCGGCGACGCACCAGGCGCGGTCGTACTGCTGCATCGCCATGTAGAGGCCGCGCAATGTCTTGAGATAGCCCCCCATCTGCGCGAAGTCCGGCGAGACCTTGATGAGGTGGCGGTACTCGTTGATGGCCTTGTCGTAGGACTCGGGCCCCGACAGCTGATACAGCTCGGCCAAAATCTGGTGGCGCGGCGTCGCGTCGGGATCGAGCTGGACGCAAACTTCAAAAGCCGCGGTGGCCGACTTGAAGTCCTTGAGGCGTGAACGGTAGATCTCGCCCAGGCCGTGCCAGAGCGCGACCTGGGTCGCCTTGCGATCACCGGTCGGCTCCTGACCGAGGCGCTTGATCATCTTCCGGAAGTTCCGCTCTTGGTTCTTCCAGTCCTTCTTGGCGGTCATCACCTTGTCGATGCGCTCGAAGGCCTTCAGATCGTCGGGATCCTCGTCGAGCGCCTGGTTGTACAGCTCGACGGCCTCGTCGGTGGAGTGCAGCTCGTAGTTGGCGATGTTGCCGGCCGCGACCAGGAAGCGGGCCTTGATCTTGCCGCTCTCCAACTCGGCGAGCTTCATCAGGATCTCCATCGCCTTCTTCCACTGCTTGGTCTCGCTGAACAGGTCGAGGAGGTTGTGCAGGAGCTGGCGATCGCTCGGCTTGAAGTTGAGCGCCTCCAGGTGGGCGGCGATGGCCTTCTGCGGGTTGGAGAGCTTGTCCTTGTAGATCTGCGCGATCTCTTCGGAGATCGTGAACTTCTCGTCGGGGGAGCTGGCCGACGAGGCCATCACGGCGCGCTTCTGCTTGATGACCGCCTCGAAGTCGCCGGCCTCGGTGTAGAGATCGACCAGGGCCTGCAAGGTCGCGCGGTGTCCGGGCTGAATCTCCAGCGCCTTTTCGAACATGTTCACGGCCTTGGTGCGCTCGTTGAGCTTGAGCTTGATGCGCCCGAGGCGGAAGAAGATGTCGACGATCTCGTCGTCCTTCTGGGTGTCGCGGTGATGAACCAGGATGGTCTGGTAGATACGGAAGGCGTCGTCCCAGTGCTCGAGGCGGTAGAGCAGCCCGGCCCGGTCGACCAGCGTCGGCAGGTAGGTCGAGTCGAGGTCGTAGGACTGCTTGTAGTACTTGAGCGCCTTTTCGTTCTCGCCCAGGCGATCGGCCGCCTTGGCCAGGTGGTGGTAGAGCTGCGTGAGCTCGCGGTTGGTCTTGCGCTCGCCCTTGCGCGCCAGCATCTCGAGGATCGGCACCAACGGCGCCCACTCCTCGCGCTTGAAGTAGATCTGCGACAGCGGTTCGCCGGCCTCGACGTGCTCAGGATCGAGCTGCAGCACGCGCGCGAACAGATCCCCCGCCTGCGCCTCGTCGCCGAGCTTGTCCTGGAAGATCTTGCCCGCCTCGTGGAGCAGCCGGGTTTTCTCCAGCGGGTTCACGGTGGCGGCCTCGGCGCGGATCATGAGCTGCGCCGCCTTCTGCCAATCGCCGCGCCGCTTGTAGATGCCCAGCAGCGACAGCATCGACGGGACGTGGGCGGGATCCTGCGAGAGCGCCTCGACCAGGTACTCCTGGGCCGGCTCGGGATCCTTCATCTGCTCGTCGAAGATCTTGCCGAGCCGGTAGTTGAGGTCGACCTTCTCCTTGGGGTCGGTGCTCACGCGGATGAGGCGCCGCATGATCTCGACCGCCCGATCCCACTGCTCGGTCTCTTCGTAGAGGCGGGCGATTCCGGCCAGCGCCTCGGGGTGCTCCGCCTCGACGGTCAGCACGTCGCTGTAGGCGTCGATGGCGCGGTCGAGATCGCGCAGCTCCTGTTCGTAGACCTGCCCCATCTTGGTGAAGATCTCGATCCGCTCGTTGGCGTCGGCGGTGACGCCCAGGTGCTTGCGATAGGTCTCGACCAGCGGCTCCCACTTGCGCTCTTGGCGGTAGAGCCGCTCGAGATCGCGGTAGGCCTTGGCGTTCTTGTCGTCGATGAGGAGGATCTTCTCCAGCACCTCGGCGGCGCGATCGGGCTTGGCGAAGTTCTCTTCCCAGATCGTCGCCATCTTCTGGTAGGTGGCGACGCGATCCTCTTCGGGCGGCGAGACCTCCAACCGGTGCTCGAGGTTCTCGACGTACTCCTCCATCCGCCCGGTCTTCTCGTAGAGCGCGTCGAGCGCGGTGAGCGCCGCCAGGTTGCGCGAGTCGACCGAGAGGACTTCCTTGTAGGCCTCGACGGCGCGATCGTTGTCGCCGAGACGGTCTTCCCACAGCTCGCCGACCTGCAGCTTGAGCTTGATGGCCTGGTCGGTGTCGTCGACCACCTGCGACTTCTTGGCCAGCACCTCGACCAGCCGGTCCCAGGCCTGCGTGCGGCGGTAGAGCCGTTCGAGCGCGTTGATGGCGTCGATGCAGCGCTCGTCGGTGTCGAGCGCCCGCTGGTAGGCGTTCATGGCCTGGGTGGCGTCGCCGACCTGACCTTCGTAGGTATCGGCCAGCTGCAGCAGGATATCGACCCGCAGCGTGGGATCCAGCTCGCACTCCGCATGGCGGGCCAACACGGCGACCAGATCGGTCCACTTCTTCTGCTTGCGGAAGAAGTCCTCCAGCGCCTGCAGCGCGCCGAGGTGGGTGTTGTCGAGCTGCAGCGCCTGCTGCGCCGAGGCGATGGCGTAGTCGGTGTGGCGCAGCGCCGAATCGTACCAGCGCGCGATCTTGACCCACAGGTCCGCGGCCTGCTTGGCGTCGGCGATCCCCTGGACCACCGTGGTGTAGTCGCCGATGAGCTCGTTCCACTTGTCGGCCGCGGTGGCCAGCCGTTCCAGCTCCTTGGCCACATGGTCGTTCGAGTAGTCCTCGCGGAACGCCGCCTGCAACGTCACGAAGGCGCTGTCGCGATCGTTGAGCTGCTGCTCGTAGATCTCGGCCACCTGTACCAGCAGCCCGATCCGCCCCGCCGCGTCGGTGGCGAACTCGGTTCGCGCCAGCAGCAGGTCGACCAGCTTGACCCAGCTCTTGCGCTGCCGATAGAGCTGCTCCAGCTCAATCGACGCCGTCGTGTTGCTGGGATCGATCTGCAGCACGCGCTCGTACACCTGCGCCGCCGAGCCGCCGTCACCGATCTTGTCGGCCCACAGCGAGGCCGCCTGCATGAGGACGTCCACCCGCTCGGTCGGGTTGGCCAGCGCCTCCGCACGCCGCTCGAGGATGTCGACCGCCTCTTCCCAGCGCGCCTCCTGCATGAATAGCCGCTCGAGCGCCGCCAGCGCGCGGAAGTCGGCGTGATCGAGCTCGAGCACCTCGCGCCAGGCGTCGATCGAATCCTGCGTACGCATGAGGGTCTCGCCTTCGAGCTCGCCCAGCTGCGCGAACAGCTCCTTGAGCTCGTCGCTCTCGATGCCGCTGCCGCCCAGCTGGCCGACCTGGATCAGGCGGCGCAGCGACTGCGACAGCTCTTCCCAGGCGCCCGCGCTGCGGTAGTTGGCCGCGATGGCCCTGAGCGCGTCGACGTCCTGCGGATCGATCTCCAGGACCTTCTGCCAACTCTCGAGGGAGTTGCGCTCGCGCGAGAGCTTCTCGCCCCAGATGCGCCCGAGGCGTTTGTAGATCGGGATGCGGGCCTCGGGATCGGGGGTGGCCGAGACCTGCTTTTCGAGGACCTCGGTCAGCTCCTTCCACTCGCCGGCCATCTCGTGCAGATCGGCCAGGCCCGACAGCGCGATGGCGTCCTCGCCGCGCATGTCGACCACGCGGCCCCACAGCTCGACGGCCTTGTCGCGGTCGTCGAGCGCGTCGGCGGCCAGCTTGGCCATCCGCGCGTAGCAGTCGGCCAGCGCGCCCTCGTCGTCGGTGATCTCGGCCAGCTTCTCGTAGACGCCGTAGAGATCGCTCCAGCGCTCACTGCGAAAGTAGAGCCGCTCGAGGGCTTCCAGCGCCTCGCGGGACCGCGTCTGGTGCTCGAGGACCGCCAGATAGCTGGCGATGGCCGAGTCGACCTCTTCGAGCGCTTCGCCGTAGACGCGCCCGAGGCGCAGGTTGAAGCCGACCAGATCGACGGTGTCGTCGGTGATGGCCAGGCGCTGGCGCAGGATGCCGGCCAGGTTCTCGTACATCCCCTGGCTCTCGTAGATGCGATCGAGCGAGGCCAGCGCGGCCGGATCCTTGTCGTGTTCGCCGAGCACCTGCAGGAGCGCCTTTTCGGCCCGCTCTAGATCGCCCAGATCGCTCTCGAAGCTGGCGGCCAAGCGCAGGAGCACGTCGCGGCGCACCCCGGGGGGGCGATCGGCCGAGGCGGCCTCGGACATGGTCGTGACGTAGGCGTCCCACTGGTGGGTCGCGCGCGCCAGCCGCAGCAGCTCGTCGAGCGCCTGCGCGGAGGAGGGATCCTCTTTGACGGCCTCGGCCCACCACTCGAAGGCCGCCACCTGGTCGACCAGCTTGCCCTCGGCGATCTCGGCCAGCCGCCGCAGCAGCACCTGCCGCTCGGCGATATCGGTGGTGCGCTGGAGCTGTACCTCGTGGATCTGGTGAAGCTTCTCCCACTCCTCGCCAGCGCGGTAGAGCGGCTCGAGCACCTCGGCGATCTCCATCTGCATGGTCCCGCCCATGAACATCCGCTCGAGCGCCGTGCGGGTCTCCATGTGGGCCGGATCGGCCACCAAGATCTCTCGATAGGCCTCGACGGCCTTGGGGAGATCCATGATCGCCAGCTCATAGATCTGGGCCAGCCGGAAGGTCAGCGCGACGCGATCCTCGTCGGAGGGCGCGATCTTGATCTCACGTCGCACGACGTCCGCCAGCTCGTCCCACTGCTGGGCGCGGCCGTAGAGCCGATCGAGAGCCACCAGCGCCGGCTTGCTCTCCGGTTCGGCCTCGACGGCCTTTCGATAGGTGGCGATCGCCTCGTCGGGCTGGTTGGTCTCCTCTTCGTAGAGGCGTCCCAAGCGCAGCAGCAGATCGATCTGCCGGCGCGGATCTTCGATCTTCTCCAGCTCGGTGGCGAACAGATTGGCCAACTTGGGCCAATGTCCGGTCTCGGCCGCCAGGCGATCGAGCTGCCCCAATACCTCTTGATTGGTCGGATCGACCCGCAGGGCCCGCCCGTAGATGTCGAAGGCCGCGTTCTGGTGCGACAGCCGCCGCTCTTCGATCTCGGCCATCCGCGACAGCAGCTCGACCCGCCGCAGGGCCTCGTCGCCGTGGGCCTGCATGACTTCGTAGACCGCGATGACCCGATCCCACTCGCCGGCGCTCTCGTAGATCGGCTCCAGCACCTGGGCCGCCAACACCGGTTCGTCCTTGCCGGCCATGAGCGCCTCGAGCACCCGCACCGTCGGCTCGTGCGACGGATCCATGCTGAGCACCTGGCGGTAGGCCTCCACGGCGCGCGCCAGATCCTTGAGGTGCTCGCGCCACAGCTCGCCGATGCGGAAACGCAGCGACACCACCTCGCCCGGTGAGGGCGCCATCTCGGTCTGGCGTTCCAGCACCGCCAGCAGGTCGTACCAGCGCCCGAGCTGCTGGTAGAGGCGATCGAGCGCCTGCGCGGCGTCGTAGTCCTCGGGATCGATGTCGATGATCGAGCTGTAGGTCTCGACGGCGCGTTCTTGATCGCCGAGCTCACGGTCGTAGACCTGACCGAGCACGAAGAGCATCTGCTTCTTCTCGGCCGGCGTCGCGGCCAGCTCGGCCTTCTTGGCGTAGACGTGCTTGAGATCGTTCCAGCGCCCGAGGCGAATGTAGAGCCGTTCGAGCTGATCGAGCGCGGTGCGGTCGCCGTCGTCGATCGACAGCACGTGCTCGAAGACCGCCACCGCCCGATCGAGGTCCTCGATCACCTCTTCGTAGAGCTGGGCGGCGCGGTAGAAGAGCGCCTTCTTTTCGCCGAGCCCTTCGACGATCTCCGCCTTGCGCTGGAGGAGCAGCACCAAGTTGGGGTAGTCGCCGCCGCGCAGATAGAGCTGTTCGAGCGCGTTCGCGGCTTCGAGATCGCGCGGCCAGGCGTCGAGCGCCGCGCCGTAAGCGGCCGCGGCCTGCCGGTCGTCACCCAGGTCGACCTCCGCGAAGCGCGCGATCTTGTGGTAGAGCGCGTTCTTCCGCTCCGGATCGGCGATCCCCGAGACGAGCTGCCCGTAGCGGGCCGCCAGATCGTCGAGCTTGTCGAGCGCCCGTGCCAGCCGCTCGACCGCCATCTGCACTTCGACATTCTGCGGATCCTCGGCCAAGGCGCGACCGAGCGCCTCGTAAGCACGGTCCGGATCGTCGAGGCCGACCTCGTAGCCTTCGGCGATCTGCTTGAGCAGCGCGATCCGCTGGTCGGGATCGGAGATGTGCTTGGCCTCGACCTCGTAGACCGCGTTGAGCCGGGGCCAATCGCCGCGAATCTTGTAGATCGGCTCCAACAGAAGCGCGACGTCCAGCTCGTGCTGCGGGCTGGGTAGGATCCGTTCCAGCGCCGCGATGGTCTGGCCGTGCTCGGGCTCGAGCTGCAGGATCTTGGCGTAGGTGTCGACCGCCGCGCCCAGCTGATTGAGGCGCTCGGCCCGGAGCGCGCCCAGGCGTCCCAGCAGCACCACCGAGGCGGCCGGGTCCCCATCCACCAATGCCAGTTGGCGTTGCAGATTGTCGGCCAGCTCCCGGAACTCGCCGCGGCCCAGGTACAGGCGATCGAGCGCGCGCAACGCCCGGACGTTGCCGGGGCTATCTTGCAGGACCACGTTCCAGGCCACGATGGCCTGCTCGGCGTTGCCCAGCATCTCTTCCCAGACGGTGGCGATGCGGGTTCGGATCTCTTCGCGCTCGGCCTCGTCGGTGACGAGCTGCGCCTTCTTGAGGAGCGTGTCGACCAGATCGCTCCACCGCTCGGTGCGGGTGTAGAGGCGCTCGAGCGCGACCAGCGCCGAGGCGTCCTCGGGCAGGATGCTCTGCGCGCGGCGGAAGTACTCCACGGCGCGATCCGAGTGCCCGAGCTTCTCGTCGTAAGCTACCGCAACCACCAACAACAGCTCGCGCTCGAGCGCCGGCGGCAGCTTTTCCTTGCCCTTGGCGGAGAGCGCCTTTTCGTAGAGCGCCACCAACTGTTGCCAGGTGTCGAGCACGTTGGCCAGGTTCTCCAGCGCCTCCCGGGCCGGCAGCGAGGCCGGGCTCTCCGTGAACGCGCGGGTGTACGCCTCCCACGCCTGGTCGGTGTTGCCGAGCTGGCCTTCGAGCTGGCCAATCCGCAGCAGCAGACCGACCCGCTGGTCGGTCTTCTTCTCGTGCGACAGCTTGATGCGCTGGACCTCGACCAGGCGCGCGGTGTCGCCGGTCGCTTCGTAGATCGGCTCCAGCACCTGAACGGCGTCCTGCTGTTGCTGGGCGTCGTTGCTCGAGAGATACGCCTGCAGCGCGGTCAGCGCGCCGACGTGCGAGGGCTCGAGCCCGAGGGCCTCGCGGTACGAGGCCACCGCGCCGGCGCCGTCTTCGAGGTACTGCTCGAGGATCGCGCCGCGCCGGAATTTCAGCTCGGCGACCTTGGCCACGTCGGCCAGATCGGTGGCGACCTCGATCTCCCGCTCGATGGTGGCGGCCAGATCCTTCCAGCGCCCCAGCCCTTGATACAGGTGATCGAGCGCGGCCAGCGCCGCCTGCTGGGCCGGGTCCTGCCTGAGGATCGCCAGGTACAGCTCGATGGCCTTGTCGGGCTGCTTGATCTCCTCCTCATAGAGATTCGCCAGCTTGAAGCGGATCTCCAGCTCTTCGGCCTTGGTCTTGGCCAGCTCCAGCTTGCGATCGTAGATGGCCATCAGGTCCGCGAAGCGACCGGTGGCGACGTAGAGCCGTTCGAGCGCGCCCACCGCCTGGGCGTCCTTGGGGGCCAGCTCGAGGATCTTTTGGTTGCGCTCGATGGCCGTCTCGGGGCTTCCCAGCTCGGACTCGTAGGCGGATGCCAGCGTCCCGAGCAGCGCCAGTCGCGCCTCGGGATCGTTCACCTGGGGGAGCGCGGCTTCGTAGGCCTGAACCAGCTCGGCCCAGCCGCCGCTCTCGCGCGCCAAGCGGCGCGAGGTTTCGATGGCCCAGGGATCGGTCGGCGACTCGCCGAGAGCGGTCAGCGTGAGGCGCAGCGCCCCCACCTTGTCGCCCGAGCCGAGATCGAGCAGCTCCGCGAGGCGGCGCATGCGGGCCGGCCGCTCGGCCGGATCGCGGGTGTGATTCAGCTCGACGAAGAGAACGTCGGCCAGCCGCTTGATGTCCTTGGTCTTCTCGTAAAGCGGGACGAGCGCCTCGGCCGCCGTCAGATTCTGGGCGTCGAACGACAGCGTCTTTTCATAGGCCTTCTGCGCCTTATCGGGCTTGTTCAGGCGGTCGCGGTAGATCTCGCCGATCTTGTTCCACAGACCGACGCGCGCCGTGTCGTCCTCGGACTCAGCCTGGCGCTCGAGCACGCGCACCAGCTCGTCCCACTTCCCCTGCCCTGCGTAGAATCCCTCGAGCGCGTTCCAGTCCTTGATCTGGAGATACAGCTTCTTGAGGGCGTCCTGGGCGCGCCGGTTCTCTGGCTCCTGCTGGAGCAGCGCCTGCCAAGCCGCCGTCGCCTGGGCCGCGTTCTGCGCCTTCTCGGTGTAGAGGATCCCGAGCTTGACGTAGAGCGCCGATCGCCGCGTCGGATCCGAGCTGGCGGCCACCTGGCGCTCCAGAACCGCGCCCAGGTCGGTCCACATCTTCTCGCGCTCGTAGAGCTTCTCGAGCTCGGTGAGCGCCTCGAGGTTGCCGGGCTCATCGGCCAGCACCTTCTGCCACAGGTCGATCGAGACCGAGGCCTTCTTCATCTTCTCGGAGGCCAGCTTGGCCACCTCGATCCGGCGCGCGAGTCGAACGTCGGCGTCGGTGATTTTCTCGATCTCGCGTTGGTTGGCGGCGACCAGCTTGTCCCAATCGCGGCGCTTCTCGTACATCTGTTTGACGAAGCCGAGCGCGTCGGTGTTGTCGGGATCGAGCTCTAGGATCGTCTCGTAGGCCTTGATGGCCTCGGCCTGGTTCTGCTTCTCGAGGAAGAGGTTGGCGACCCGCAGGTGGAGCGCGACCTTCTCGGCCGGGGACTCGACCACCGAGGCCTTCTTGCGCAAGAGCGCGATCAGGTCCGGGAAGCGCTTCATCGCCTCGTACTGCGCGGCCAGCTCGTCGACCGCCTCGAAGTTGGTCGGCTGGATGGTCAGGATCTGGTTGAAGGCATTGACCACCATCACGTCGAGCTTGAGGCGATCGCGATAGACCTCGATCATCTCGCGCAGCACCGGCACCTTGTCCTCGGGGCGTGCCCAACTGGCCTTATCGACGCCTTCCTTCATCACCTCGATGAAGGCGTTCCAGCGCTCGGCCTTCTTGTAGACCCGCGCCAGCTCACGGCGCGGCGCCCAGACGGTCGGGTTCGAAGCGACCAGCTTCTTCCAAGCGTCGATCCCTTTTTCGACCGACTGCTTTTCGGCCTCGAGGGCCGCTTTGGCTGGACCGGCGAGCTCGGCAGAAAAATCGTCGTGGCCGTTCGAAGCGCCATTGCCGCTCGAAGCCGCCTCTTCGTCTTTCTTCCGCTTACCGTGGCCCTGGCCCTGCTTCGACTGCTGATCCACTACGCTCCTCCAGACTCGGATCGGTGCCGGCGTCTCCGTCGCTAAGTCCGCGAAACGGAGTAGAAAACAGGAGCATTTTTATAGCACGCGCCCGCCGGCTATAAACACGAAAGCGACCGGGAACACGGAGCTCCCAGTCGCTTTACCGGCTCAGAGGACCAAGCCCGGAGGTTGACTTCGGCGTCCGTTAGGTGCCGGACAGCGCGTACAGCTTGTCATTGGCGGCCTTCAGGTAGTTGCCGTCGGCGGTCTTGGCGCCGTCGGTGACGAACTTCTGGAGGTACTCGCGCGCCTTGTCCTTCTGGTCGTTGCCATGGGCCTCGTCGTACCAGTCGGAGTAGGCCATCCCACAGTTGTACAGGGCGTCGTACAGCTCCGGATCGTCGTCGAGGGCTTTCTTGAACTCGGAGGTGGCCTGCTCGTATTGCTTGAGGTTTTTGAGCGCCAGACCATAGCCGTTGTGGCACTCGCCGTCGTCGTCCTTGGCCGTTACGCACCCCTGGAACACCTGGGCGGCTTCCTTGTTGAAGTCGTAGTCCAGGTAAAGGTAGCCGAGGGCCACGTAGGACTTCGAGAAGCGGGTGTTGGCCTCGATGGCGTGCCGGAGGGCGTCGTCGGCCTGTTTCGGCTGATCCAGCTTCTTGTAGACCAACCCCAGTCGCCACCAAGCCTTGAACAGCTTCGGGTCGGCTGCGGTCGAGGCCTTGAGCGCCTTCTCCGCGTCGTCGATTCGGTTGGCCGACAGATACGCCTCGCCGAGGTCGTACTGGTAATTGGCGTTGTCGGGCTTGCGTTGGACCGCCTGCTCGAAGAACTCGATCGCCTTGTCCCACTTCCGCTGCTTCTGGAAGACCTTGCCCAGGTTATAGTAGGCGATCTCGTAGGTCGGATCGACCTGGATGGCCTGCTTGAGATCTTTCTCGGCCGAATCGTAGAGGTTGTTCTTGAACTCGTCCGCCCCGCGGTTGGCGAGCTCAATCGCCTTGATGCGTTCCTGGCTACAGACGAAGCCCTCGCAGGCCGGCAATACCGAGGCGATGGCGAGTACGACCAACAGCGATCGATTGGATTTCATCTTCATCACTCTCCGCCGCCAGCGGGCGTCAGTACGAATGGGTACGATACGATGACGATACCGCCGCCGAGGGGCTTCGGGAACTCCCAACGGCGAACCGCCTGAACCGTGCAGTTCTCGACGCGGGCGTTGCCCATGGTCGAGTTCTGAAGCACCGACGCGATGACCTGCCCCGAGGCTGCGATGGTGAACTGCACCATGATGCGACCGCCGAGCTCGGGCTTCTTCGTCAGCTCTTGCTCGTAGCAGTACTTCACCTCGTTGATGTGCCGCCGAATGATGCGGCGGATGATCTCTTTGTCGAGCGAGCCGCGGACGTTGGCCTGGCCCGGGATGACGTCCGGCGCGTGGGCGCGACGGCCGCCGAGGCCACCGGCGCCGCGGCCGTAGCCGGAGCCGTTGCCGCCGCCGCCCCCTTTGCCGATGGTGCCGAGGTTGCCGAGGCCGATGGTGCCCTCGCCGGTGCCGCCGCCGCCCGAGCCGGTGCCGACCAGGCCGAGACCGCCGACGCCATAGGCCTCGCCGATCTGGTTACCGACCAGGCCGCCGAGGACATCGGACGCGTCGTTGCCGAGCGCCGAGTCACGGCCGAAGATCGAGGCGATGTGCGAGCCCTCGGTCTGCTTGAGGACGCCCAAGATACCGGCGTTTTTGGCCTGCTCCTCGGCCAGCTTCTTGGCGAGGTGCGGATCGGGGTTGTCCTTGGGACCCTTGAGGCCATAGAGACCCTCCTTGTTCTTGGAGGTCTTCTTGCCCATCTTGCCTTCTTCGCCCTTGTGGCGCTTTCCCTTGCCACCCTGCTGCGAGTCGTCCTTCTTCTTGAGGAACTCGGGGATGTCCTCTTCCTTCTCCTCGGGCGGCTTGATGAGGAACTTCACGAAGCGATTGTCGCTGTTGAAGAGATCCAGCGAGAGCGACTTGGGATCCGGGGGAACCGAGAAGATCATCAGCAGGAAGAGCGCCAGCGCGACGGTCGTCCCGACCGAGTAGACCTGCTCGTCCCAGCGCCAGTTGAAGAACGGCACTTCCAACGTACGCGGACGGGGCGTCGAGGTGATCACGAAGTTCGTCTCGCCGCAGTCGAGGCGCACGGTGCCGCCCGGCGGAAGCGAGAAGCTCGACCCACGCTGCTGGATGAACTGCTGCAGCGAATAGCTCTGGCCGTCGACGTAGACCTCGCCGCCCATCCGTGGGGTCACGTTCACCACGTAATCGGAGCCGGTCGCCGCCACCAGCGGGTGAGACGAAGCCGGCACGAACTCGGGCGAGACCGGCGCGTCGACGTCGCCGTCGGAGCCGATGAGGAAGTTCGGGCTGGTCTTCCCGCGGCGCTTCATGCCCATGTAGGCCAGCGCGATGCCGCCGATGATGCCGCCGAAGACGATCACCGGCAGGACCGGCGAGCGGTCCTTCCAGTAGAACGACTTGGACTCTTTGCCGGCGTTCTGCCACTCCTCGTAGCGCACCTTCTCGGCGCCCACGTCGATCGCCGTGGCGATGAAGGTCGCGATCGACACCACCAGGATGGCGGCGCCGGCGTAGAGCATCGAAGTCCCCTGGCCGTGGGTCGACTTCCCCTCGGGGTTGTAGAGGTGGCGGGTGCCGGTGACCACGCCGCGGAAGACCGTCTGGACCTCCATCGCGCGCGATCCGTCGTGGACCTCGACCTCGGCGCCCGCGCCCGGCGAGCCGCCGAAGGACGGCGGGGGCGCGTAGGCCTGCTGGGGCGCCTGTTGATAGGCGGCCGGATCCTGGTAGCCGCCCTGCGGTCCCGGCGGCGGGGCGTAGCCGCCCGGCTGCTGCGCGAATCCGGGCGGCGGCGCGAAGGTCTGCGGTGGCGGTGGCGCGTAGGCTGCCGGCGGCGGGGCGAACCCGCCCGGACGACCACCCCAGGCGGCCTGCGGCGGTGGCGTCTCTTGGGCCGGTGCCCCCTCCATGAAGGTAACCACCACGCGGCAGTCGCCGAACATGACTTCGTCGCCGCTTTGCAGCCGCGCCTTCGTGACGCGCTCCCCATTGACGGTGGTCCCGCGGGTCGACCCCAGATCCACCACGTGAATCTCGTTCGGTCCGGTGGTCTCGATGACGGCGTGCATGCGCGACACCGTCTCGTCGTCCAGACGCAGATGGGAAGAAGCGAGCTTCCCGATCTTGATCACGTCCTGCGCGAGGACCTCCTCGCGGACCAAATTGTCCCCTTTGTAAATTTCGAATCGGATGGGGACATTCACGTCGGCCATGGCTGCTCTCCTCTTTCTTGTCTAGGGAAGAACCGCTCGTGGCCGTCTAACCGGATAGGACCCCTGAGAGGGTTCCCAAACCCTCCCGCGATGGGCTCGGACGGGCGAAGCTCGTCCTCCCCCGACGCGATCAGGGCACTTCGGTTAAATGTCCTCGAGGGTCTTCAACATCTCCGGGATGAAATCCTTACGAATCTCGATCAGGCTCGAATGGTCGGCCTTCTTCTGCGCGCTGACGAGCTCACCGTCCGGGCGCTGCAGATCGCCCTCGACCGTATCGTCTTCGAAGTCGTACACGGTCTTGGCTTTGTAGGTGGTGTTGGCGTCATCGCCACCGCCACCGGCCGGAGCGGCCGCAGCCGCGGCCCCTCCACCTTCGGCGGGCGGATCGGCCGCCAGCGCCCTGCCGGATACGCCGGCCAGCGTCAGAGCCGCGATGCCGCCAACGAGGGCCAGACGGATGATGAGATTTTTCATATTTCGTGTCTCCTTCATCTCGCGAGAGCCCGGTTGCTGGGTATCAGACAACTCAAAGCTCCCCTAGTTCCAAACATCTTACTCGGAAACCCCAAAGACCGCCGTAAGACACCGCAAGACCGAGCAAATGCGACCGGTCTTACGGTTTATTCGCGCTACTTCTTCTTCTTTTTCTTCTTCGGTGCGCTCTGGTCGTCCGCCGGCGCACCTGCGGCTGCCGCGTTGGGGTCGGTCGCGCCAGCGGCTGCCGCGTTGGAATCGGCAGCTCCCCCAGCGGGAGCGGCGCC
>DASRLC010000536.1:0-6820 GCA_035648655.1 Polyangia bacterium | reverse complement strand
CGCCGCCCAGGCTCCCCGCGCGCCCGGTCGAGCCACCGGCGGCGCCGGAGGTCCCAGCCGCCGCGATGCCGCCCGCGCCCGTGGCGCCGGTGGTGCCGGCGCTGGCCGACGAGCCGCCGATTCCCGAACCATCGGACGGCGACGATCCACACCCCGCGATCAAAGCGACCAAGCCGATCGAAAGAAAGCAGACGCGGTCAATGCGGAACGTCATGGCGAGGGGGCCTCCGTGGGTCGTCTATGGGTCCAACCGAAGCCAATAGGGCGGCAGCGATCGAAGATCTTCACGCCAAAGGTAGAACCTACGGGGGGGCGCGCCACCGCGGGGCGGCGAAATCTTTGCGGCGCCGTTCGACGAAAGACGCACCCAGCGCCTGGGCTACCGACCGGTCACGGACACAGGGCCTCACCGCCCGCCGCGACGTAGGCCTTGGTCTTGGCGATCAGGTTGCCACCGTCGGTGTCGGGCATGGTTTGATCGCCGCGAAGTCGGCGTGGCCTTTCGGTCAAGGCCCCGTTTCGCGCCCGAAGAATCTCGGTTAACGGCGCGATCCGTCGCTGACGCGTCGGCTCGACTCTGGTCATGATCGTCCTGGAGGTGGGGACATGAGAACGACGACCTTGGAACCGGTGTCTTCGAGCGACGCGCGCGCCGCCATCCTTTCATGCCACGAGGAGCTGCGTGGTCTGGTCACCGAAACGATTCATTTCGTTGAATCCGACTGCGACTTCGAACCGCTGCGCACGCACGCGCGCGAGCTGTACGAGGCGTTCGAAGAGCACATCGACTTCGAGGAGCGGGTTCTGCCGACCGCTCTGCGGGACGTCATCGGGTGGGGCTCCGTGTTGCAAGCGCAGGTGGTCGAGGGCCACGAGAAACAGCGCGCGATCCTCGCGTCGGCCAGGTCGGCCTTGGAGCCAGCCGGCCTTTCGCCGGCCCGCCTGGCTCAAAGCGTGCGCACCTTGGCGAACACCATCCTCGGCGACTTGAAGACCGAGGAGAGCTGCCTGCTGAGCGCCGATCTGGACGCGCTGGCCACCGACGCCAGCGGGGGCTGATCGCCCCGCGGCTGGGCAGACAGGCGTAACCGCAGTACGGTAAGCTCCCCAAGCTAAGTCCGTGGGAAGCTCGGACCGAGATGTGTCGACGAATCACCTGTTCAAGCTGCGGCAAACCGTCGTTCGCGGGATGCGGCCGACACGTGGAGAGCGTGCTCGGCGACGTGCCGGCCGCGGAGCGCTGCCGCTGCGAGGAAGGACCACCGGCGGCTGGGCTGGCCTCGATGCTCGAGAAGGTCATCGGAGCGCTGACCGCGCCGCGCGAACGGAAGCAATCGTGAGCCGGTCGCCCGGTCTCCGTCGACACGCCTGGATTTGACCGAGCCGCCGACCTCCGCAATCCTGACCGAGCGGGCGTCATGAGCGAGCAGGGCGACGAGAAACCAGACCCGCCGGCCCGGGATCGAATTCCGGCCACGCTGCGCCAGCCGGGCGCCGTCGGCTTCTGGCTGGCCGTCGTGCTCACCGGCATCGGGACCGGCATCGGAGCCGCCGTGCTGATGCGCCTGTTGCAGCTCGTGCAGCAGCTGGCTTGGCCCGGCGATGCCAGCCTCCTGCAAGCCGCCGCGCGCGCCGCGCCGTGGCGACATCTCCTGATATTGGCGGGGGCTGGCGCTTTGACCGGTCTCGCTCAAATCCTGCTGGTCCGACTTTCGAGCGGCAACGGGATCGACACCACCACGGCGATCTGGTTCTCGGCCGGTCGGATGCCGCCGCTGCGGACCCTCGGCAGTGCCGTGTTATCGGTGGTGGTAGTGGGCCTGGGGGCGTCGATCGGACGCGAGGGCGCGCCGAAGCAAGTGGGCGCCGTCCTGGCCAACGCGCTGTCGGACCGAGGCGGCTTTTCCGACGAGCGTCGCCGACTGTTGGTCGCCTGCGGCGCGGGGGCGGGCCTGGCGGCCGCATACGGCGTCCCCGTCGGTGGCGCGCTGTTCGCGCTGGAGGTCATGCGCGGCGTGCTGGCGCTCCGGATGGTCCTACCCGCCCTGCTCACCTCGCTGATCGCCGCGCTGGTCTCGTGGACCGTGCTGCCCGACGCCCCCACCTACCAAATTCCACCGTACGTGACCTCGGCGTCGATCCTCTGCTGGGCGCTGGTGGCCGGTCCGATCGCGGGCGCGGCCTCCGTCGGCTACGTGCGGCTCATCGCCTGGGCCGAACGCGCGAAACCCAGAGGCCGCCTGCGAATCGTGGCGCCGATTTTGGTCCTGGTGGCCTTGGGGGCGACGTCGATCGCGTTCCCGCAGTTGCTCGGCAACGGCAAGGAGGTCACGCAGCTCGCGTTCGTCGGTGGCGTCGCGCCTGCGCTCATGCTGGCCCTCTCGTTATTGAAGCCGGCGGCGACGGCCAGCTGCGTCGGTAGCGGCATCCCCGGCGGCCTGCTCACCCCGTCGCTCACCTTCGGCGCGATGCTCGGCGGCGTGCTCGGCCATGTCTGGTCGATGTTCTGGCCCGGTGTCCCGGCCGGATTCTTCGCGCTGGTCGGCGCCGCGGCCGTTCTGGCGGCCACCACCCAGGGACCGATCTCCGCCGTCGTCATCATGATGGAGCTGACCGGTCGCGACCGATCGTTCGTGGCGCCTCTGTTGCTGGCGGTCGCGACCGCGACGCTGGTGGCCCGCAGCCTCGACAGCCGATCGATCTACGACGCCCGCCTGACCGACCAGCAGCTCCTCGCCCGCCAGAGAGCCCGCGACCAACTCTCGGGTGCCCTGAGCAACGCGACGGGAACGCCGGGACCGTGAGGCCCGGCGCGCTTGACGCGAGAGCGAAAACACCGCCGCTGCTCCGTCGCTGGCTCCTCGGCGCCAGCCGCCCTACCAGCCGAGTTTGGTTTGAAGCTCCGCGGCCAGCTGATTTCCCATGGCGGTCTGTTCGGCCATGTTGGGGTGGTACTGGCAAGCCGCCGCCGAGCTGGGCTGCGGATCGATCTGGTTGAAGAACTCGACGCGCGTGTCGCCGGCGGCGTTGACCGCGGCGACGGCCCCCTGGATGTACCCCTCGATCGTCTGCAGGTCGCTCCCCGAAAGCAGCGGCCCGATGATGCAGACGATGTACGCGTGCGGGTAATTCCCGCGCACCGTCTGGATCAGCGCCTGATAGGTATCCTGGAACACCTGCCCCGGATCGCCCTTGTTGTTGCTGATGTCGTTGGTGCCGAGGTTGATGACCACGGCGTTGGGCTCGATGTGAAAGTCCCACAGCGGCGCGCCGTCATTGGCCAGCGTCAGCGGGTAGAGCAGCGGCATCGTGCCGGTGGTGTCGCCGCCGTAGTTCCGGACGACGCCGCGTCCCGAGGCCGCGATGGTGCTGACCTCGGCGCCCAGCGCCCGCCCGGCCACCGACCCATAGGCATCCCAATCGCTCTCCGTCGGGTAACAGTCGCTGTCGCTCAGCATTCCCAGATCGCCGTAGCCGCAGGTGATCGAGTCCCCAATCACCTCGATGAGCCGCGCCGGTCCCGCCGGCGGATCCATCAGCGCGCCCCCCTCGACGGTGAGCGCGGTCAGCGTCGAATCCCCTTCGGCCCCTTCGGTCTGGCGGTAGAGCTCGATGGTGTGGGTCCCCGCCGTGAGCCCCGTGGCCAGCGGGTAGGTCCCGGCCCCCACCGCGGCGGTGAAGACCGGCTGCGGCGCCCCATCGACGACCGCCTCGAAGAGGTACGGCTCAGTGGAGGGGGTGAGCGTGAGACCGACCGAAAGCCCGGTCCCCGAAAGCTGCGCAATGAAGCCGGTCCCCGACCAGGAAAAGCGCGGCCCGGCGGCGTTGGCGGTGTCGACCCGGCCGAACCAACGAACACCCGCCGCCACCACGCCCGCTGGAGGGACGGCTGCGCCTGCGTCGGTGCCGCCTCCATCTCCGGAAGCGCCGCCTACACCGATCATATTGGAGCCGCCCGAAGAACAGCCCACGGTGACCAACACCCCCAGACCGATGAACCCCAGCCCCATGACGGTTGCGCGCGGCATATCGGCCTCCACTCAGTTGACTGTCAGCTGGAAAGCGACGCAATAGTTTGGTTGCGACACACCGGTGATTGTACCGACGAAGGGATCCGAATCGCGTAGCTGTCCCCAGTACGCGGGTTGGGCCGCCGGCGGCGTGCCCCCCTCGGCCGTCGCCGCATAGCCCACCACCACCGTGAGACCGGTCAGATCCTCCCCGCAGGTGATCTGCACCGCGTCGTCGCCCACGATGTCGACGCTGGTGATCGTCTGGCGGGCGTTCGCGGCAATCACTTCGAAGCCGCGCCCCGGGGCCCACTCGGGAATCATCGATCCGTGCGGCGCCGGCAAGGTGTCGTCCCAGCTCAGCGGGGGGACCGGCACGTGAAAATGCACGGTGACCAGGTTGCCGCTCACCTCTTCCGATGCGGGCTGCAGCGGCTGCCAGTCGGTTCCGAGCACCGCCCGTTCGAAGTAGACCTGCCCGTACTTCTCACCGAGCTCGTCGTACCCGGTGGCATCCAGGTGGACGTGCGTGCTGTCGGTCGCGTACGAGTACTGGTACTTCGGTCCGGTACAGACGATCTCGCCCGGGTGATCGAGCCCCGCCTGCCACTGCTGCAGCGCCGAAACCGCTACGCTCCCCGTGGTCGTGGGGACCGAGTTTTGCTGCGAGAGCAACATCGGGATCTTCGCGGTCTGCCCCGTGATGGCCGACAAGTCCTGATTGTAGTCGGTGAGCAGCTGGTACAGATCGGCGTCGTAGGCGGAGTTGCCGGCGTCGGACTCGCCGTGGGTCATGACGATCGCGCCGATGCCATAGCTCTTGCCCGCGGCCGCCGCCAGCCGGGTGATGGCCGCCGCTTCGAAGAGGGTGGCATCGTAGGCACGCCCCGACGTCCCCGTCGTGGGCAGGTTGGTCGGGTTCTTCTCAATCACCGTGAGCGCCTGACCGTCCTCGCCCACGACGGTGTGAACCGTCAGGTAGTCCTGCGACGCCTGCCTAGCCAGCGCGGTGATCTGGTTGGCCATCGCCGTGTGGGGCGTCTCGCCGTAGATGTTGTCTGGGTAGGCGCTCGGGTAGGTGGTCGCGAGCGGGCGGATGGGCTCGACCAGGGGAACCAGCGCCAGCGAGGCAATGGTCGGATCGAACGGCGGCGCCACCGTCGCGCCTCCGAACGACAGCTTCAAGTTGTCGTAGGGCTGGGTCGTCGCGGTGACCGACGGCGCGTTGCCGCCGACCGACAAGCTCTGCCCGGTGCCGACGATCCCCACCCAATCCCAGGCCACGTTGACGGTGGAGGCGTCACCGCCGGCGTCGGGGGTGGATTTGGACGGGCTCGACGAGCAGCCGGCCGCGCCCCAGGCGATCGCGAGCGCCACCGAGGGGAGAACCAGACCGACAACCGCGCAGCGATGGGGCACGGCGCGCATTGTAGGAGCCGCTGGCGCTGGCGCCGCAACAGAAAACTCGTTTCTTGGCGGCCTCGAAGTCGGGAAATGACAACAACGCGGGCAATAATGCGAAGAGCGTGGCGCGTCACGGTTCGCGCGCCGAACCCAGGCGCCTCCGGGGTCAGGCGCGCAGCCGCAGGTACTCGCGCGGCGTCACGTGCCGGAGCGCGCGGAAGACCCGATGAAACTGCGCATAACTGCCGAACCCCGCCGCCAGGGCCGCCTCCAGCAGATTCCGCCGGCCCTTGTCGAGCAGCATGGTGAATCGTTCGAGACGCAGGCGATTGCGGTGCTCGACGATCGACATGCCGATCTCCGATTTGAAGACATGCGCGAGTCGGCCCAAGCTCACCTCCAGCCGAGCCGCCAGGTCCGCTCCTTGGAGCCCCGGATCTTTGGCCAGCATCTTGGCGGCCGCGGTCGCCAGGCGGCGCGAGGACGACGATTCGTCGGCGCCCCCGTCGCTCGACCCGTGCGAGGCGCGGAGCGGATCGAGGACGGTTCCGAGCAACGAGCACAAGATGGCCACCTGCGCCTGCTGGGCTGCATCGACCGGAGCGCCGGTGAGCCCGACGTCGTTGAACAGCATGCCGATCCTGGCGTGCGGGGCTAGGATCGGCGTCCAGGCGACCCACCCCCGGCCCCCGATGAGGGTCTCCGATCCCTGGTGCTCGATGATCGGGCAGTCGGCGAAGACCGTGAAGTGCTCACCTTCCTCTTCGGCCCGACGGAAGGCCTCCCGATCCGGACCGCTCACGGCGTACATGATCTGATGCTCGTCGACCAGCCGACCGTTCAGATCGGATCCCCAGGTCCCGAGCATGAGATCGCGCGCCTTGTCGAACCGAAAGATCGCGACCCGCGCGAGCCCAATGCGGGTTCGCGCCAGCTCGACCGCTCGTCGGATGATCGCGTCCGGGTCCTCCAGCGCCCGAAGCTCACTGAAGGTGGAAAGCAGCGCGGCCATGCCACCGGAAACCGACCGATCCAAAACCCTCGGCACCGGTTGGTCGGCGCCCAGGATGATCGACCAGTCGACCCTGCGGCGATGCTTCATCGCCCGCCAGTCTCGCACGACGCTCGCCCGCGCGCTCAGTCCGGCGAACCATCCGGCGAGCTTCCAGTCGAGCCGGCGCTTCCATCGAAGGCGCTACCGGCGCCGCCCATCCCCCCGAAACCCGATCCGTCCATCCCGGCCTGGCCGGAGCCATCCGCTGCGTCTGCCCGTGAGCCCGCGGCATCCCGGTCGACCGAGGCGTCGAGCGGCGCGCCCGCGCCACCGCCCGCACCAACGGAGCCATCGCCGCCAGGATCGCCGCCGCCCGCGCCGCCAGGATCGCCCCCGCCCGCGCTCCCAGGAT
>DASRLC010000535.1:0-3381 GCA_035648655.1 Polyangia bacterium | reverse complement strand
CACCCCAAGAGCCCTCCACCCGATACCAAGCAGCCCCGGCGCCGCAACTAGAACCACCAGTTCACCGGCAGCCACCTACGCCATCAGCGCCAATCTTTATCCCCCACACCCGCCGCCCCATAGAGACCCGGGCTCCTAGGTGCCGGGCGAGCTCTCTGTTTGCCTGCACGACCACCACATCGAAGAAGTCCGCCGTTTGTTTGGTGGATGCAGGCTCGAACCCGGTGAGGATGAGGCCACTCTCGTCTACATGCCAGCCCTCATACTGCTGGCCGCGGGTCTCGCGCTCCATCATCCGCAGCGAGCTTCCGAATGCCATGCCCCAGTCTTCATCTGGCAGCGGCTCGATCGGGACACGCATCTCCCCGCTCTTCAGGTTCGCGTCGCTCCACCGCAGTTTCCGGTCGTCCATGCGACGATCGTACACGGAGTTCGGATCGCTGGACTCGATCCGAGCCCTACCATGCGGAGAATGCAAGATCCATTGGACGTAGTGGTCGACCGAGGCGCCTCTCAAGAGGAGATGCGGGAGCTCCGCCTGATCTTCGAGCGAGCGGGGATCGAAGCGACCGTCCGAGACGACTTTGTGCGGATGAGCAGCGGTGCGTTTCCGTTCGCAATGGACTTCATTGGCGCTGTTCCGTGGGTAGCCCTTATGTTCGCTGGAGGGGCGGCCGCCAAGGCGGGCGCAGATAGCTGGGACGCCTACCGCGACGGAGGATGGGTGGGCTTGCGGCGGTTTATCGATGAAGTTGCTGGCGCGCGGCACCGCAGTCCCGGCGGCAAGATCACTGTTCGTGAACGTGGGGGTCCGGACGTTGAATTTTCGCCTCCCGTTCCTGACGATGCTCTACGCGATCTCGCTCATCTCGATTGGCGCGTTATGACGAGCGGGAGGTTGGCGTGGGCGGGAGACGAATGGGTCTACGCGCCGAGTGGCATGCGGGCTGCGCCGGCGCCACGGAGACAGGACGTGCCGCAATCTCGAGCGGGATGACCTTGCCCTTCACCAGCCGAATTTCGTCCGCCAGCGTGATCGCATACCGGAGATCGCCGCGCTTAGCGCGCCGTCCAGCTCGGCGTGCGGTTTGCACGGATGGGGAGTCGTAACGAACATATGTCGGTCAACTAGCGTTCCACTCGGCCGGTTCGGTCGCTCGACGAGCCGGATCGCCGGTTGCGCCTCAGCCGTCAACGGCCGACTATCCTGCTGGCATGCCGAAGCCGCCTCGCACCCACATGGAGGCCGAACGCAGGCGCGAAGCCCTCATTGAGGCGGGATACAGGTGCGCAATCCCGGCTTGCGGCCAAACTCAGATCGAAGTTCATCACATAGACGGTGACCGGACCAATCATGCGTTCGAGAACCTCATCGTGCTGTGCCGCAACGATCACTACCGTGCCGAGCGAGGAGACATCGACAAAAAGGCTGTACGCATCTACAAGAGCAACCTCGGTTTAATCAGTGGCCGCTATAGCGACATGGAGCGACGCCTGCTGACATTCTTTGTCGACAATCCGAGCGTGAATCAGTTCGACTTTGACAGGCAGATGGAGTTCGACTTCTTGTACCTGTTGCAAGATGGCCTCCTCGTAAAGGCGGGGGAGGAGATCCACATGAGTAGCGGCAACTTCGTGCAGGGTTTTTTTACGTACGGTCTCACTCCCTCTGGCGAGGACTTTGTGCGAAGGCTTGCACGCGGGCAGTCGATTGCCTCACAAGACGACGCCAGTAGGTGACCGTTGCCGGTCGAGGCCTTGACGAGCCTGTCCTGAACGGCCGTCTACTCGCCGCCCGCCAACCCGATGAGAGCGGCGGTGTGGACGCTCTCGGCGTGCTCATGCCTGGCCACGGAGGCGTTCTGGCGGTGGTATCTGGCCACATTCCACGTGGCGTCTCGGACCGGCGACATGACAACTACGAGCGGCCCGACGAGCGTGACTGCCGCACCGGGCCCGCCTACCCGTCCCGTCGCACATGGAAGAACTGCACGTGCAACGTAACTGTCCGGTCCTCGAACCTCGTCGACTTGAGTCGGAAGCGAAACTCCGTCCCGCCGTCAGCGCCCTTTAGCTGCTCGGCGCCGTCTAAACCAGCAACGAACGCCTCTGCCTCGGCAACTGGACCGTGGACGTCCTTCCCCCGGACGAACACGATCAACGCCGCGTGTGTATCCCTCAGCGTCAGATAGCCCTCGAGTTGCTCAAGTGCCTCGCGAAAGCTGCTTATGCCGTCCCAGAACTTGCACTCGGCCACCAGGACGTTGTGGTCAGCGAACCGGAGCATGATGTCGGCCTTGCCCGCGCCGTTGAAGACCTCTCCAGCGGCAGCCCCCTGGTAGTGGCCATTCAGCATGACGAGCAGGACGTCCCGCTTCTGCGTCTCGCTGCCGTCGGCGAACGTGCCCGGAGTCCGCTCCATTGCTCTGCCGGCGCTCCCGATGACAGCCATGCTGTGCTCGAAGAACTCGTCGAAAACACGGGGCTCTAGGGGCACCGGCTGTGAGCCGGTGGCCGGAAGCGGCGGAGCCTCGCGACGCTCGACTCCGGGCACCGAGTACGTCCGAGGCGCATCGGGCCGATCGACGATCGGCAGGGACAGCTCTTCGAGAGCCTGCCTCGCCTCAAGAATCCGCGTCCTTTCCCTCCCAATGAGTGCGTGCAACTGTTCGCTGAGGGACTGATTGTGGGCCTGCGCCTCATTGCTCGCGGCGTTAAGGAATGAGCGCATTGTGCCGAGCCAGGTCTCGGGCGTGAGGTCGGGGGGACTCGCCGGCGGGAACTTGACGTGCTTTACAAGCATCCCCCCTTTTTCTTCGCCTTCAACCTGTCTCGGGCCCCATAGGTTGGGCTGAAAGCCAAACAGATCCCCGCGACCCTCGAAGGGGATGATCACTTCTGCGCGGGCGATGACTCCGCTTTGCGTGCGTGTCGATCCCGCTATCTGCGATGTGGCGTTCGCCATATCGAGCTCCGGGACGTCCATGCCATATTCGTCAAGCAGGTGGTCAACCCACTCGTTCTCGCTGACGTTGAGGAGGTATCCGTCGTCCGCTTGTTCGACCGTCTTCATCGCCAGCCCACGGCGGCGCTCCAGCTCGTACCGAAGCTCCGTCCCGGCGAAGATCATGGCTCGGGCGTCTCGCGATCTCTCACAGACGGAACCCTATTGGAACCTTGGCCGCCGCCACCTACCCACCATCCTACGAAAAAACCCCGCCTGAGCGGGGCTTCTTCAAGTAGCGGGGGCGGGATTCGAACCCGCGACCTTCGGGTTATGAGTTAGCTAGAGCCAGTGCGCATAGGCCGCGAATACCCTGTATTCAAGCCATTTTGGTGCAGTAGGTCGAGTTAGACAAGGCTGTTTGGGGAGGAAGCTCG
>DASRLC010000534.1:0-9010 GCA_035648655.1 Polyangia bacterium | reverse complement strand
GTCTTGATGCTGATCCCGAGCCGTCCGGCGATCTGCTTGTTCGAGCTCCCCCAAATCACCAGATCGAAGATCTGGCGCTCGCGCTGCGACAGGCGCTCGATGGCGTGGGCGGCCCCGTTTCGCTCGCCACGTCCGGAGGCTCCCGCCACCGGCACGGCGATCCCGGGCGGCAACACCAGCTCGCCCCGCCCGACCGCCCCGATCGCGGCCACGATCTCCGCCGGAGGCTGAGCCTTGAGCGCGTAGCCACCGGCGCCCGCGCCGATGGCCTGGTGGACGATCGCGACCGGGCTGTGGGCGGCGAGCAACAGCACCTTGGCCGTCGGCACCGCGCGGGCAAGCTCCCGGGTGAGCGCGATGCCGTTGAGATCGGGCAGGTTCAGATCGGTGACCACCACGTCGGGGACCAGCGCCAGCGCCAGCTCACGGGCCTGTCCGCCCTCCCCGCACTCGGCGATGACGGTCAACCCAGTCGCCTCCGGCGCCGCAGCCAGCGCGGCGCGCAAGCCCATTCGAAAGATCGTCGAGGAATCCACCAATAGTAGGTTCACGGCATCGGCTCCTTTTCCGCGTGGCGCAATCGACATCTTCCGTAGCAATGACGGTGCCGACGCAAATCCGCGCCGAGCAGGACCCGCCCGGCGGGGTGGAGGTAAGAAATCCGGCGCCGGCCCGCCGCCGCGTTCGTTTATTCACGGTCGACCGGCCTGGACGCACCCCGCCGAGCGGCCCGGCGCACCGGCGGCCGGGAATTTCGACCGGGCTTCGTAGCCAGGCCCCCCGGCGCGTGGCATTCTGGCCGGGGATGGCCGACCCCGCTCCCACGCCCCTGCCCGTCTCTGTCTCTGTCTCGGCGTCCGCCGAGCGCGACCTCGACGCCGTCGCCGAGATCGCCGCCGCGCGGCGCGCCTTGGTGACCGAGATCGGCAAGCGCATCGTGGGTCAGGAGCAGGTCATCGACCACCTGCTGGTGGCGCTGTTCGCGCGCGGGCACTGCCTGTTCGTGGGCGTCCCCGGCCTGGCCAAGACGCTGCTCATCCAGACCTTGGCCGACGCGCTGGCGCTGTCGTTCGGGCGGATCCAGTTCACGCCCGACCTGATGCCCGCCGACATCACCGGCACCGACGTGTTGGAAGAGGATCGCGCCACCGGCCGCCGCGTCTTCCGCTTCGTGCGCGGGCCGATCTTCGCGCACGTGGTGCTGGCCGACGAGGTGAACCGGACGCCGCCCAAGACCCAGGCCGCGCTACTGCAGGCGATGCAGGAGTACCGCGTGTCGGCCGGCGGGCAGACCTACCCGCTGCCGCTGCCGTTTCTGGTCTTCGCGACCCAAAACCCGATCGAGCAGGAGGGGACCTACCCGCTGCCGGAGGCGCAGCTCGATCGGTTCATGTTCCAGATCGACGTCGGCTACCCGTCGGCGGAAGAGGAGATACAGATCGTCAACCAGATGACGACCGGCTATCGCCCGACGCTGCGCAAGGTGCTCTCGCCCGAGCGGATCCTCGAGCTGCAGGATCTGGTGCTGCGGGTGCCGGCGGCGCCGCACGTGGTCGGGCACGCGGTGGCCCTCTGCCGCGCCACCCGCCCCGGCGAGGCCACGGCGCCCGAGCTGATCAAGAAGTACGTCTCCTGGGGCGCCGGGCCGCGCGCGTCGCAGTACCTGGTGTTGGCGGCCAAGGCGCGCGCGATCCTGAACGGCCGCTACGCCGCCTCGATCGAAGACGTCCGGGCGCTGGCGGCCCCGGTGCTGGTCCACCGGGTGCTGCTCAACTTTCACGCCGAGGCGGACGGCCTCACCGCCCACGGACTGGTCGAGCGCCTCATCGAGGCCGTCGCGCCCGCCTAGCGCGCCCCACCGATGCCGACGCTGGCGCTGGCCCCTGCCGACATCGCGCGCCTCGAATCGATGAGCGTGCGGGCGCGCGTGATCGTCGAGGGCGCCTTCGCTGGCCTCCACCAAAATCCGCGCGCCGGGGCCTCGATCGAGTTTGCCGAGCACAAGGAGTACGCGCCGGGCGACGACATCCGCCGCATCGACTGGAAGGCGGTCGGACGCATCGATCGCTATTACCTCAAGCGGTTCGAGGACGAGACCGAGATGCGCACCTTCCTGGTGCTCGACGCCTCGGCCTCGATGGGCTACGGCCGCCGGGGCCCGAGCAAGCTGACCTACGCCAGCTATCTGGCCGCCGCGCTCGGTTATCTGCTGGCGCAGCAGGGCGATCCGGCTGGCCTCTTGGTGTTCGACGATCGCACCCGGCAATACCTGCCGCCCCGCACCCGCGGCGGACACGTCCGCGATCTGCTGGTCGCGCTGGAGGCCGTGACGCCGGCCGGCCGCACCGAGCCGGGGCGCGCGCTGGCCCACGTCGGTGAGCTGGCCGACCGCCGCAGCCTGATCGTTCTCTTCACCGATCTGCTCGACGCGCCGGCCGATCTGGCCGATCGCTTGCGCCAGCTCCGCTCGCGCGGCAACGACGTGGTGGTCTTCCACCTCCTCGATCCGGACGAGGTGGAGCTGCCTTACGACGACGTGACGTTCTTCGAGGCCATGGAGCCCGACGACGCGCGCCGCCTGCTGGTCGATCCCCGTGATCTGGCGGCGTCGTTTCGGCGCGAGTCGGCGGCCCTGCGCGAGCGCTGGCGGCAGATCTGCGTCGAGTCCCGCGTGGAGTATCGGTTCGCAACCACCGACGCGCCGCCCGCCGAGGTGCTGCGCGCGTTCCTGTTCGCCCGCCAACGGAATCGGAGGTAGCGGGTGCACTTCGTCGCGCCCTCGCTGCTGCTGGGTCTGCTGGCCGCCGCCGCCCCCTGGATCCTCCACCGGATCGGGCGCCGGCGCGCGCGCCCGATCCGGTTCGCGGCCATGGAGCTGCTGCTGCGCGCCGAGCGGGAGGTCTCGGCCCGCCGGCGGCTACGCGACGTCCTGCTGCTGATCGTGCGGACCGGTCTGGCCATGGCGCTGCCGCTGGCCTTCGCGCGCCCGTTCGTCGAGGTGCGCTCCGACCTTCCGGCCGTGACCGGTCGCTCGCAGAGCGCGGTGATCGTCCTCGACGACTCGGCCAGCATGCGCCGGCGAACCAGCGACGGCACGCCCTTCGCTCAGGCCCGCGCCCGCGCCCGCGCCGTCATCGAGCATCTGTCGCCCGACTCCGATGTGGCGCTCGTGCTGGCGTCCGAGGGCTCGTCGGCCCCAGTCGCCGAGCTGTCGAGCGATCGCGCGCGGGTGCTCTCGGCGCTGGACGCCGTGGCCTGCTCGGCGCGCCGAGCCGACTTCGCGGCGGCGCTGCGGCGGGCCGCGCAGATCCTGACCGGCTCGCCCCACGGCGATCGGTTGATCTACGCCGTGACCGACCTGCAGGCCTCTGGCTGGCAGGACGTTGCCCCCGAGCCGGCCGGCGGCCCCGAGCTGGTCATTCTCGACGTGGGTGGCGCCTGGGAGAACCGCGCCATCACGGCGCTATCGGCCGAGCCGGCGCCCGAAGAGGGGGCCCAAGGGATCGCGGTCACCGTCGAGATCGCCAACTTCGCGGCGCAGCCGGCGCGGGGTCTGGGCGTCACGCTGGCGCTCGACGGCGTCGAGGTGGCGCGCGGCTTCATCGACGTCCCGGCCCACGGACGGGCCCGCAAACGCTTCGTCCACACGGTGGCGGGCGGCGGCGCGCACGAGGCCGAGGCGGTGATCGATCACGACAGCTTCCCGCTCGACGATCGGCGCGCCTGCCTGGTCGAGGCCTCGCGCGGCCTGCGGGTCCTGATCGTCGACGGCGATCCGCGCACCGTGCGCACCGAGGACGAGGTCTTCTTCCTCGAGGCGGCGCTGCGCGCCGGCGGCAGCGGGTTCTCGGTCACCACCACGCTGGCCGACGATGTCGACCTGCGCGATCTGCCGAGCTACGGCACGATCTTCCTGGCCAACCTGAACCGGCCGTCGCCGGCCTTCGCGGCGGCGCTCATCCATTACGTGGAATCGGGGGGCGGTCTCTTCATCTCGGTCGGCGATCGAATCGACGCCGACGCCTGGAACCAGGAGCTGCGGCCGATCTTGCCGCAGCCGCTCGGCCTCAAGCGCACGGCGTCGGCGCTGCCCGGCACGCACGCCGAGGGCGAAACCGTCGATCTGCGGCCGGCCGAACGGCTGGCGCCCATCGACCGGCGGCACCCGCTCCTTTCGGCGTTCCCGGCGCAGGGCGACGGCCTTTCGTCGGCGCGATTTTTCCAGTTCATGCTGCTCACGCCGCTGCCCGACGCACCCGGGCGGCGCGAGGTGCTGCGCTACGAGAGCGGCGCGCCAGCGCTGGTCGAGGCGCAGGTCGGGCGCGGTCGGGTCTTGCTGCTCACCACCACCATCGACCGCGAGTGGACCGACCTGCCGATCCGGCCTGGGTTCCTGCCGCTCGTACAGGAAGCTGCGCGCTACCTGGCCGGCGTGCCGTCCGGCGAGGCCACCTCGGCCATCGCCGTGGGCCAGATGCGGGAGATCGGCCTCGACGCCGACGATCGGCGGATCGAGGTGATCCGCCCGAACGGCGAGTCGCGCTGGCTCTCACCGGCCTCGCACGCCGGCGAGCTGCGTGCGCGCCGTCTGGTGGTCTTCACGGAGACCGACGAGCCGGGGTTCTACCGGGTGCGTGCGGCGCGCGCCGACGGCACGCTCAGCGAACGGCCCGACGCCGCCTTCGTCGTCAACCTGGATCCGCGCGAGTCCGATCCGGCGCTGCTGCCCGACGATCAGCGCCCCGATCGCGCCGCCACCCCAGCACTGGCCGGACCGGCCCCGCGCCGCCGCCTCGAGCTGTGGCATGCGCTGGGCGCGGCGGCGATCGGCCTGGTGCTGATCGAGTCGCTGTTGACGCTGCGATTTCGCCGCGGCAGGGTCAAGGCATGAGCAAGGAATTCGGCAACGACGATCCAGCGCTGGCCGAGTACGTTGGCGACCTGTACCTCCCCGAAGATCAGATCTTGATCGACGCCCGGACGCGCAGCGCCGCCGCCGGGCTGCCGGACATCCAGGTCGCGCCGCTCGACGGACGCCACCTGGAGGTGCTGGCGCGGCTGTCCGGCGCCCGCCGCGCGGTCGAGATCGGCACGCTGGGCGGCTACTCGGGGGTGGCGCTCTTGCGCGGAATGGGCGGCCCCGCTGGAGATGCCCAGCTCGACACCATCGAGATCGATCCCCGCCACGCCGAGATCGCGCGCGAGACCTTCCGGCGCGCCGACCTCGCCAACCAAGCGCGCGTTCATGTCGGACCCGCGCTGCAGGTGCTGCCCGGTCTTTCGGCCGCGGGCCCCTTCGATCTGGTGTTCATCGACGCCGACAAGGACAATTACGCGCACTACCTGGACTGGGCCACCGACAACCTTCGCTCGGGCGGCCTGGTGCTGGTCGACAACGCCTTCCTGTTCGGCCACCTCCCGGAGCGTCCGGTGGGGCCGCGTGCGGTCGCGATCCGCGCGATGCAGGCGGTCCACGAAGCGCTGGCGCGCGGCGGTAAATTCCGCGCCACCGTGCTGCCAACCGGCGAAGGCCTGGCGGTCGGCGTCCGGGTCTGAGCGACGCCGACATCGACGCCGGCGAGCGCTCGGCCGCGCCGGCCGTCAGCCGTCGGCGACCGGCGAGCGCGCCGCGGCCGACGGCTCGCCCGTGGCGAACGATCCCGCCAGCGCCCGGTGCGCGGGCGTTCCGAGCAGCGAAGGCAGCATGGCGCTCGGGGCGGGCCGGGCGACGGTACAGGCGACCTTGAGGGCCGCCACACGGGTGGCGCTCTCGGCGATACGGTCGCGGACCTCGCTGCGCGCTTCAGCGGCCCGCACCAGGGCTTCGAACGCCGCCCGCTGACGCGCCACCGGCTCGCGAATGAGGAGGTGATCCACGCCCGCCTCGACGGCCCCCACCGCCAGCTCTTCGATCGGGTACCGGTCGGCCACCGCCTTCATCCCGAGATCGTCCGAGACCAGCACCCCGCGGAATCCCAGCTCGCCGCGCAGCAGATCGGTCGCGATTCGGCGCGAAAGCGTGGCCGGGCGATCGGGATCGAGGGCCGGATAGACGACGTGGGCGGTCATGAAGGCCTCCATCCCGGCCCGCGCCGCGGCGGCGAAGGGCGCCAGCTCGACCCGGCGCAGCCGTTCGAGATCGTGCGCGACCACCGGCAAATCGAGATGCGAGTCGGTCCGCGTGTCGCCGTGTCCGGGAAAATGCTTCCCGCAGCCGACCAGGCCGGCGGCGCGCAGGCCGCGCCAGAACGCCAGGGCCTGGGCCTCGACCGCTTCGGCCGTGGTGCCGAAGGCCCGGTTGCCGATCACCGGATTGGCCGGGTTGGTGTGGACGTCCAGCACCGGCGCGAAGTTCCAGCCCACACCGATCGCGGCCAGCTCCTCGCCGAGCGCGCGCCCGACCGCCGTGGTGCGCGCCGCATCCCCCGCGGCGCCGACCGCCAGCATGGGTGGCCATACCGTCGCGGGCGCTCGCAGGCGCTGTACGAGGCCCCCCTCCTGATCGATCGAGATCAAGAGCGGCGCCTCCACCGGCGCGGACGCCCGCAAGGCCGTCACCAGCGACGCCACCTGGGACGGATCGACGATGTTGGGCCGGAACAGCATGACGCCGCCGATCTCCGAGGCGGCGATTCGCGCCAGCAGGTCGGCGGGCGCGGTCGTCCCCTCGAAGCCCACGGAAATGAGTTGGCCGCACCGGGCCGCCAGGGAAGACGACGCGCTCATGGTCAGAGGTCCGACTTCCGCACGCAGGGAGGCAACCGGAAGGGCGCGGAGCCGGTCGTAGGCATCGACATGATCTTAAAGGTGCGCGCCCGTCATTCCACCTTTCAAATGCAAGCGGGGCTGATATAAGGTGCGGGCCTTTTCGGCCCCGCCAGCCTTTCGGGCGCAGCGTCGCCGTCGCCAACAGATGATCAAGGTCAAGCGCATCGATCACGTCGCCATCGCGGTCGCCGACCGGGACGCGAGCGCCGACGGGCTGACCGCCCTCTTCGGGCTCTTGCCCGGCGTCCGCGAGCACGTCGAGGGGCAAGCGACGGACGTCGCGTTTCTGCACACCGGCGGCGCCATACCCGGCGCAGAGGCCGCCGCCGCCCTCGAGATCTGCGCGCCGCGCGGGAATCCCAGCCTGGATCGCTTCCTGGCCCGCCGCGGGCCGGGCCTGCACCACGTCTGCTTCGAGGTCGAGGATCTGCGGGCCGCACTGGCGACCCTCAAGGCGGCCGGCGTGCGCCTCATCGACGAGACGCCGAGACCCGGTGCGCGCGGCCACGAGGTGGCCTTCCTGCACCCGGCCTCCACCGGCGGCGTGCTGTTCGAGCTCTGCGCGGGGTCGCCCGCGTGATCCGCCAGGCGCTTCGGCTGACGCTCTGGGGCGCCGCGCTCTGCCTGCTGGCCCGACCGGTCGCCGCGCAGATGGGCGGACCGAGCGGCATGGGCGGTCCCGGCGGTGGCATGCAGCCGCCCCCCGGCCCGGGCAAGGACGAGAAGGAAGAAGGCCCCGCCGAAGAGGCGCCCGAGGAGAATCGGCCCACCGACCTCGAGCCGCTGTCGAGCTATCCCGAGCAGAACCGCCGCAAGATGCAGATCTTCGAGCTGGGGGGCTACCTGCGCCTGCGCAGCGACTACATGCACGACTTCTTCCTCGGGCTCGGATACTCCACCGTCCCCAGCGGCTCGACCACGCCCGGCACCACCAACTACGGGCTCCCGCCGTTCCCGCTGCCGCTCGAGTGCCCCTCGCCGTTCTCCAACTCGACCACCATCTCGCCCACCACCATGGGCAGCCCCGGTCAGAACTGCTCGCACAAGGACATCGGTGGCGCCAACATCCGCTTCCGGCTCGAGCCGACGCTGAACATCACCGATCAGGTGCGCATCCACGCGCAGTTCGATGTCCTCGACAACACCATCTTGGGCTCGACGCCCGACTCGTTGGCCGGGATTCAGGGCTTCAACCGCCCCCCCTCGACCATCGCCGGGAACTCGGCCATCTCCCCGACGTCGGTACCCGGTGTGGCCCCCTCGGCCTTCTTGTCCACGACCCAGGACGCGCCCGAGATCGGCCAGAACGGCTTCGTTTCCAGCATCGTCGCCAAGCGCGCCTGGGCCGAGGTCGATTCGGAGTTCGGGTCGCTGCGCTTCGGCCGCATGCCCTGGCACTGGGGGCGCGGCCTGTTTTACAACGACGGCGGCTGCGCCGATTGCGACGTCGGGACCACGGTCGACCGGGTCATGGGGCTGACCACCATCTATGGCCACCAGATCGCGGCGGCCTGGGATCTGGGAGCCCAGGGCTACACCACGCAGCAGCTCTCTCTGGGCCGCGACGACCCCAGCGGCTACCCCTACGACCTATCGCAGAACGACGACGTGCTGGAGCTGATGGCCTCCGTCACCAAGATCGACAGCCCAGTCGATCTGCGCGAGCGGATCGATCGCGGCGACCTGGTGCTCAACTACGGCCTCCAGGTGGTGTACCGAAATCAGGGCAACACGGTGAACCCGGCCGCGACCGAACAGACATCGCCCTACGGTGCGCAGGCGCTGATGCCGGATCAACTGCCGCAGTCCATTCCGTTCGACGGCGTCAGCGTGACGCCCGACCTCTGGTTCAAGCTCTACTACAAAGCGCTCACCATCGAGGCCGAGGGGATCGGGATCTTCGGGCGCATCCTGCACCCGGGCGCGCTGGCCGCCGAGGATCACGAGATCAAGCTGGCCCAAGCCGGCTGGGTGGTGGCCAGCGAGCTGCGCCTCTTCAAGGATTCGTTTTTCGTCGGGTTCGAGGTGGGCGGCGCGTCGGGGGATCAGGCCTCCGACCCCGGCCAGTACCTCAACTATCGCTGGCGCTACGTGCAACAGCCGGCCGGCGACTACGCCATCCACGACTTCCACTTCTCGCCCGACTACCACGTGGACGAGATCTTCTTCCGTCACATCATGGGGACGGTCACCAACGCCACCTACTTCAAACCCTCGGCGGCCTACTGGTTCGACCTCGGCC
>DASRLC010000533.1:0-31931 GCA_035648655.1 Polyangia bacterium | reverse complement strand
GTCCGCTGCCGACGTCGGCCGCCAGTGCGCTGCGCTCACCGGAGAACCGGACCGAAGCGATCCGCCGCCCCGTGACGCCGCTGCGGACGCGCACGGTCGCCTGCCCACGTGCCCCTGCGCCGCCGACCGTCCCGTCGATGTAGGCGGCCAGCCGCAGCGCCGCGGCCATTTCGCGATATTGCTCGGCGCTGTCGACTGGACGCAACGTCGTCGTGACCTCCAGCCCGCGCGTGCGCAGCGTGCTGACCACCACCTGCTGGACGCGCTCGGCGCCATCGCCCGTGAACCCGAACACCGCGACCTTCCCATTGACAGCCGTCCCATCGGATTTCGCCTTCGCCTTCGATCTCGGGCCGGCGCCGGCGGTCACGGCCCGCCGCGCCGCCGAGGGCCGAGCCCTCGCCGAAACCTTCGTGGTAGCCAGCGCCTTGCTGTGCTTGACCTTCGTCCAGTTGGAGGGCGACGCGGCGGCTCCCCAGAGCGGGACGACCCAAACAGCGAGAGCCAGGAGCAACGACGGCCGAAGCAAGAGCCGGATGATAAACGGTCCCGAGCACCATCTCCAGCGCTTCCGGCGGGCGGCCGAAGGCCCCGGAAAATCGGAGCCGAGGGGACGCGCCCGGAACGAGGCGAAAGCGCGCCCCCGTCCCTCTCCACCTCTAATTTATGCCAGCCACGGGGGATTGCAGCAAGCCCCCGGTCATGCCGCAGGGTCATCGACCATGATGAAACATGCGGTGGTGATCGCTGGAGGCGGTCCGACGGGACTCATGTTGGCGGCCGAGCTGGCGCTGGCGCGCGTCGACGTCGCCATCGTCGAGCGGCGCGCCAACCAGGATCTCGCCGGCTCGCGCGCCGGCGGTCTGCATTGCCGCACCATCGAGGTGCTCGATCAGCGTGGAATCGCGGAGCGCTTCCTCTCGCAAGGGAAGGTCATGCAGGTCGCGGGGTTCGCGATGAACCCGCTCGACATCAGCGACTTTCCGACCCGCCACAACTACGGGCTTGCGCTCTGGCAGGACCGCATCGAGCGCATCCTCGCCGCCTGGGTCGACGGGCTGCCGGTCACGATCTATCGCGCCCGTGAGGTGACGGGCTTTGCCCAGGACGACACCGGCGTCGACATCGAGGTGTCTGAAGGCGGTTCATTGCGGGCGGCGTACCTGGTCGGATGCGACGGCGGTCGCAGCCTGGTCCGCAAGAAAGCCGGTATCGACTTCCCGGGGTGGGACCCGTCGGTCAGCTACTTGATTGCCGAGGTCGAGATGGCCGAAGAGCCGGCGTGGGGCATCCGCCTGGGTGAAAGAGGCGTCAATGCCCTGGGCAAGCTCGAGGACGGGAAGCGCGTGCGCGTCGTGTTGATCGAGCCGCACGTCATGCCAGGCGACCAGCCGACATTAGACGACCTTCGCGCGGCGCTGATCGCCGTCTACGGGACCCACTACGGGGTTCACAACGTCACCTGGCTCTCGAGGTTCACCGACACGACCCGGCAGGCGGCGTCCTACCGCGTGGGGCGGGTGCTCTTGGCCGGCGACGCGGCACACGTGCACTCCCCGGCCGGCGGACAAGGACTCAACATCGGTGTCCAGGACGCCGTGAACCTAGGATGGAAGCTGGCCCAGGTGGTGAGCGGCATCTCGCCGGAGAGCCTGCTCGATACCTACCAGGCCGAGCGGCACCCGATCGGCGCGCGCGTGCTCCAGACCAGCATGGCGCAAACGGCGCTCAACCGCGGCGACGAACGGACCAAGGCCTTGCGCGAGACCGTGTCCGACCTGCTGAAGATGGACGGGCCTCGCAAGCAATACGCCGCGATGATGTCCGGGCTGGACATTCGTTACGACCTCGGCGCGGGACACCCGCTGCTCGGGCGCCGCATGCCCGATATAGACCTGGTCACCGACCACGGCCCGCGGCGGGCGTTCACCCTGCTGCACGCGGCCCGACCGGTGCTGCTCAATCTCGGTGAGCCCGGCGCCCTCGACACCGCGTCGTCCCCATGGGCGGAGCGGGTGCGACGCGTGGATGCTCGATACGCTGGGGTGTGGGAGCTCCCGGTGCTCGGCGCGGTCGCGGCGCCCACCGCCGTGTTGATTCGGCCCGACGGACACGTCGCCTGGGTGGCCGACGGCTCCGACCGGGGCCTTCGCAACGCCCTCACCACCTGGTTCGGCCCCCCCCATCCCGGCCGCTCCGACGTACCTCTGCCGTAGACGGGGCGCACACATCGTTCATACTGGCGCTCGATTCTGGTTGCGAGGCGGGTTCCACAAGGAGAGCGAAACGTCATGGCGTTGAAGATCATCGGCACGGGTGTTGGGCGAACCGGAACCTATTCGCTGAAGAGCGCGATTACTCAACTGGGGCTCGGGCCATGCCATCACATGGAAGAAGTGCTGCACCACATGCCGGTGCAGCTTCCGCTGTGGCAGGCTGCCGTCAAGGGAAGCCCGGATTGGGCCGCCATCTATGACGGCTACCAGAGCGCCGTCGATTGGCCCACCGCCGGATTTTTTCGCGAGCTGAGCAAAGCCTATCCGGAGGCCAAGTTCATCCTGACCGTGCGCAGCCCCGAAAGCTGGGCCGCCAGTTTCTCGGAGACCATCTACACGTTGGTCGCCGGCAAGGACCAAGCGCCCCCCCATATGCGCGCGTGGCTCGACATGGCCACGGCGGTCATCGCGAGGAACGGCTTCCCCGCCGGCCTGAGCACGATCGACCTCGCGAAAGCCTTCACGGCGCACAATGACGCCGTCAAGGCGGCAATCCGCCCCCACAACCTGTTGGTTTACGACGTCAAAGAGGGATGGGAGCCGCTCTGCAAATTTCTCGACAGGCCGGTTCCTTCGGAGGCTTTTCCAAAGACCAACAGCCGCGTCGAATTCTGGGAGCTGGTCAAGCGAGGCAGCGCGCCCCCCGCCTCGGCCGCGCCTTGACGCCTCGTTGGCGTCCCTAGGGGACCGCCAGCCGTCGCCCGCCCTCGACGCCCGCCCCTGCGGACGCGGTCGGTCGTGTCGCTCGCCGGCGGCCAGCGCGGCCTCTGGGCCGTCGTCGGGTGTATGTTGCGCCAATGAAAATCCTCGTCCTCGGCGCCTCGCGGGGAACCGGCGCCCTCTGCGTCGGGTCGGCGCTCGCCAAGGGCCACGCGGTGACGGCCTTGTCGCGCACGCCCGCCAAGCTCGACGTCACCCATCCCGCGCTGACGAAGGTCGCGGGCGACTTCCACGACGCGGCCTCGGTGCGCGGCGCGGTGGCCGGTCAGGACGCCGTGATCATCTGCGCCTCGCCCGGCTCGCTGGGCACGATCAAGGAGAAGCCCGACTATTTCTCGCGCGGCACGAGGTACTGCATCGACGCGATGAAGGAGCACGGCGTGAAGCGCCTGGTGGTCCTGAGCGCGCACGGCGTCGCAGACAGCAAGCCTGCGCAGACCTGGTTCCAGCGCAAGTTCCTCATCGAACGTCTCTTGAAGGGCTTCTTCCGCGATCACGCCGTCCAGGAGCGCCTGGTGCAGGAGAGCGGCCTCGACTTCGTCATCGCGCGCCCCACCCGGCTCACCAACGGCCCGGCCAAGGGAAAGTACGTGCGCACGACCGAGCTGGTCCGCATGCCGGCGTCGATCTCCCGGGCCGACGTCGCCAACTTCCTGGTCGAAGCCTGCGGGTCGCCGACCTGGGTCGGCCAGCGCGTCCAGCTCGGCGGGTGACCGTTCCCCCGCTCCCGGGCGCGCCCGTCGCCGCGACGGGCGCTAACCCAACCGGCGTTGCGCGTCGTTGACGACGACCCGACCGCCGATCGCCAGGAGGCGCCGTCGTCACTTCAGGCGCGCCAGCGCGGCCAGGTCGGCGCGGTCCTTGGCGCTCACGAGCGGACTGTCGCGCGGCTCGGACTTGTCGGCCTGGAGCGCCGCGAGCGCGATGAGGTGCGCGCGCACGCCGAGCAGATCGGAGACGTCGTCGCCGAACGTGCCCGCGGGCCACGGCGCGCTCCCCTGTCGGAGCGGCGTGACGATCGCGCCGTCGGCGCCGCGCGCGAGAAACGCCAGATCCAGACGAACGCCGTCGCGCCGGTAGACCGTGTAGCCGTCCTCTTCCGCCTCCGGGGCGTGCTTCCAGCCGTCCCGCTCGAACAGGACCGCGATGGCCGGGACGTCCGCCAGCCATACGGCGACGTCGAGGTCGCCGTGCGCACGGGTGACGGCGCGCAGGTAAAAGTCGACGGCCCAGCCACCGAACAGCCAGTATTCGATCCCCCGCGGCTCGAATAGGCCAGCGATTCGAGCCAGCGCGGCAAGCTGTTCCGCCGCAGCCATCCACGCACTCTGGCGTCGGTCGAGCCCGACATCAAGGCCGTTCAGCGGGGCGCGACCGTGACCGCCAGATCGAGGAGCTTGCTCGAGTAGCCCCACTCGTTGTCGTACCAGGCGATCAGCTTCACGAAGGTCGGGTCGAGCTGCAGGCCCGCCCGGGCGTCGAAGACGCAGGTGCGGGATTCGCCGCGCATGTCGGTCGAGACGACCTCTTCGTCGGTGTAGCCGAGGACGCCCTTCAGGGTTCCTTCGGAAGCCCGCTTCACCGCCGCGCAAATGTCGCCGTAGCTGGCACCGCGGACCAACTCACAGGTCAGATCGACGACCGAGACATCGGAGACCGGGACGCGGAACGACATCCCCGTGAGCTTCCCCTTGAGCGCCGGGAGCACGCGCGTGACCGCCTCGGCCGCGCCCGTCGAGGCCGGGATGATGTTTTCCAGGATGCCGCGCCCGAAGCGCCAGTCTTTGCCGGAGACGCCGTCGACGACCTTCTGCGTCGCGGTGGTGGCATGCACGGTCGTCATGAGGCCGCGCCGGATACCGAACGCGTCATCGACCACCTTGGCGAGAGGGGCCAGACAGTTGGTGGTGCAGGAGGCGGCCGAAACGATCGGCTCGCCCGCGTAGCGATCGGTGTTGACGCCGTAGACGAAGATCGGCGTGTCGTCCTTGGAAGGGGCCGACATGATGACCCGCTTGGCGCCCGCCCGCAGGTGCGCCTCGGCCTTCTCTTTGGTCAGGAAGATCCCGGTCGACTCGATCACCACGTCGGCACCCACCTCGTCCCAGGCCGAGGCCGCCGGATCTTTCACGGCGGTCGCGCGAACGCGCCGCCCGTCCACCAGCAGAGCGCCGCTTTCGATCACCACCTCGCGTCGCAGCCGACCGTGAACCGAGTCGTGCTTGAGCAGGTACGCCAGCTGCGGAAGCTCCAGCAGATCGTTGACCGCCACGATCTCGACGTCGGCGCGCTCGAGCGCGGCGCGGAAAGCCACCCGACCGATTCGCCCAAATCCATTGATCCCGATCTTGATCATGCCTCGACCATACGGCGAAAGGCCCTTGGCCCAAAGGACAACAAGATTGCATTTTCGGCCATTGTCCATCACAGTGCGATGGTGGGCCGTGCGTCGAAACGGGTCTGGTTCTTGGTCGCGCCGGGGACCGGAGCACTGAACATCGCGGGGCCGTGGGAGGTGCTGGGACACGCCAACGACGTGCTGGGGCGCGCCGCATATCGGCTGGAGCTGGTCGGGCCGCGCCGCCCCGCGGTGCGGACGCGGCACGGCCTGATCGTGGGCGGCGTGCGCCCCCTGCCCCGAGACAGCGGACGGCTCCCCGACATCGCGATCGTGGCGGGCGGATCGCCGCGGATGCCCTGGCCGGACGACCAGGCGCGTCTGGTCGCTTGGCTGCGCCGCCATCACCGGCGGATTCCGACGGTCGTCTCGATCTGCACGGGGGCCTTCGTCCTGGGCGAAGCGGGTGTCCTGGACGGACGGCGTGCCACCACCCATTGGCTCCACCTGGCAGAGTTGCAAGCGCGGTTCCCTACCGCACGCGTCGTGGATGAGGGGATCTTCGTGCGGGACGGGCGCGTATGGACGTCGGCCGGGCTCACCGCAGGGATCGATCTGACCCTGGCGCTCATCGAAGAAGATCATGGACACACCGCCGCGATGGCCGTCGCCAAGCGGATGGTCCTGTTCCTGCGACGCTCCGGGAATCAGGCCCAGTTCAGCTCGGCGCTCCAACGACAAGAGCAGGAGCCGGCGCGGTTGCCCGACGTCGCGACCTTCGTCCTCGAGCACATCGACCAGGCGCTGCCCGTCGACCGCCTCGCCAAGGGGATCGGGATGAGCCCGCGCACGCTGAGCCGCTGGTGCCGGGAGCACTTCGACGAATCGCCGGCGGAGCTGGTACGCCGCCTGCGAATCGACGAAGCCCGGCGCTTACTCGAGGAGACGCCGCTTCCGCTCAAAGACATCACGGCGCGAACCGGGTTCGGCGACGCGAGCACGATGTGGCGCGCGTTCACGCAACGTCTGGGTGTCACGCCGGCCGCCTACCGGCTGCGCTTCGCGACCGCCCAGACCCGGACGGCGCCCAACCTGAGCTAGCGGCCCGCCGACCATCGGCGCCGCGGCCTGGTCGGCAGCGCGCTCCTTCGAAGGTCGGTCGAAGGTCGGTCGATTTTGTTCCCCCAAAGACGCAGCAACGGACATACACGCTCTCGAGGCCCCATGACCATCTTCTCCCGTCGCCCAGGTTGCGCCGCCGGTTGGCTGGTTGCGCTGACGGTCCTTGCGCCCCGAGCTGCCGCGGCGGTCAACACGGCGGATGAGGTTTGTCAGCGGTGGGTTTGCGATCGCGCGGACACGTCGGAGGGCGTCTCGACCGGCGACGTGACGACCTGCGATCCCGGCGATCTCCAGCCGCCCGGCCGTCCCAACGCGCTCAAGCTGGTGAACCTCTATCGCTTCCTGACGGCCATGCCGGAGGTCACCGAGGATCCCACCTTCGATACGAACGCGCAGGACTGCGCCATCATTCAGGCGGCCAACGGTCTGACCCACACGCCCGCGACCACCGCGACCTGCTACAACGCGGCGGGCGCGACGGCCTCGAACCGGAGCAGCATCTGCGGTGGACAGGCCGTGGGGTGCATCGACCTCTATATGGACGACAGCGACAACGCGACCGGCCCCAACTTCGGACACCGGACCTGGATCCTCGCAAACTCGCTGGGACCGGTGGGGTTCGGCTCGGTCGGAAGCGGCGGCCGGACCATGACGGCGTCGTGCTTCTATCAGGTCGGTGGGACCGGTAAGGCCGGGGTGCCCTATGTGGGGTGGCCGCCCGCCGGACCGGTGCCCCTGCAAGCGTTCACGGCGACCGAGCTCGACAAATCGGGCTGGAGCCTGCAGAGCGACACCATCAACCTCGGTTCGGCGACGGCGACCGTCATGGACGGGACGACCAACCAGCCGGTCACCGTGTCGACCAACCTGGGATCGTACGGTGCGAAGTACGCCATGGGCATCACGCCAAACGGCTGGACCTCGGAGGCGGGCCACAACTATACGGTCACCATCGGCGGAACGACGACGCCCATCACCTACACCGTCCAGGTCGTCGACTGTTCGACCTATGGCACCAGCAATTGCGCGACCCGCGACGGCGGCGCGGGCAACGGCGGGGCCGGGACGACCGGGACGACTGGTACCGGCGGCGGCGCTGCCACGACCGGCAGCGGTGGCGGTGCTCCGACGACGGGAGCAGGCGGCTCCGGCGCGACGACCGGTACCGGCGGCGCCGGCGGATCGACGCCACCCGATTCAAAGAGCGGAGGCTGTTCGTGTAGAGTCGAAGGCGGGCCGTCGTGCGGCGCCTTGGCCACTGGGCTTCTGCTGGCGTTGGCGGAGATCGCCCGGCGCCGATCTCGAGCGCGGCGCTGAACGCGCGCGCTCTTCTCCCGACGGGGAACGCGAATTTTCCAGAACCTGAACATTAGTATAGTCTCTCGATGTGGACTCCGCCCAACCCAGCGATCCGAGCAATTCAACCGATCCGATTGACGCGATTCTGGCCGGCCTAAACCCGGCCCAGCGGCGCGCGGCCGGCGCGGGCGACGGGCCGCTGTTGGTGATCGCGGGCGCGGGCACCGGAAAGACCCAAACCCTGGCGCATCGGGTGGCGACGCTGATCGCGCGCGGCGCGGATGCGCGGCGGATCCTGCTGCTGACCTTTTCGCGACGGGCCGCCCAGGAGATGACCCGGCGCGCGGCGCGCCTTCTGAATCGACGGCCGACAACCGAGTCGGCCCTACCCTGGGCCGGCACGTTTCACGCGGTGGCCAACCGGCTGCTGCGCCACCACGCGCAGGAGATCGGCCTCGATCCCGGGTTCACGCTGCTCGATCGCGAGGATTCCGCCGACCTGCTCGATCGCCTGCGACACGACGCCGGTCTCGCGCACACCGATCGCCGCTTCCCGCGCAAGGGCACTTGCCTGGCCATCTACTCGAGCGTCGTCAACACGCAAGAGCCGCTCCGCGCCTGTCTCGAAACGCGCTTCCCCTGGTGCCTCGAATGGGAAGAGCCTCTCCGGTCGCTGTTCGCGAGTTACGTCGAGGCCAAGTCCGCGCGCGCCGTGCTCGACTACGACGATCTGCTGCTCTACTGGTTCCACCTCATGTCCGATGGGGCACTGGCGGCGCGCGTCCGGAGCCTCTTCGACCATGTCCTGGTCGACGAGTACCAGGACACCAACACGCAGCAGGCCGAGATCCTCCGCCTGCTCAAGCCCGATGGGCACGGCGTCACCGTCGTCGGCGACGACGCGCAGGCGATCTACAGCTTCCGCGCGGCGCGCGTGGGAAACATCCTGGCGTTTGCCAACCAATACCAACCGCCCGCAACCGTCGAGACCATCGAGCAGAACTACCGTTCGACGCAGCCAATTCTAGCAGCCGCCAACGCGGTCATCGGGCTCGGGACCGAACGGTATGAAAAGCGACTGTTCTCGGCACGGCCTGGCGGCGAGCGGCCCGTGCTCGCGACCGTCGCCGACGAGCCCGGCCAGGTCGACTACGTGGTCACGCGAATCCTCGAGCGGCGCGAGGCCGGCGTGCCGTTGCGGCAGCAGGCGGTGCTGTTCCGCAGCAGCCACCACAGCGACGCGCTGGAAGTCGAGCTGGGGCGCCGCAACCTTCCTTTCGTGAAGTTCGGCGGCCTGCGCTTCCTCGAATCGGCCCACGTCAAGGACGCCCTCTCCTGCCTGCGCTGGGCCGAGAACCCGCGCGATTCGCTGGCGGCCTTTCGGGTGGCGCAGCTCCTGCCCGGCATGGGACCGCGGCTGGCGGACGCGCTGGTGCGGCACGTGGCGGGCGCGCGGTTTGCGCTGCCGCCGGCGCTGGCGACGTTCGATCCACCGGCGGCCGCGCGAACCGATTGGCCGGCCTTCGCGGATCTGTTCTCGCAACTGTGCGGCCCGGTTGGTCCGTGGGCCACCCAGATGGGTCTCGTCCGTCGCTGGTACCAGCCGCACCTCGAGCGCCTCTACGACGACGCGCGCGTCCGCCTGGGCGATCTGGAGCAACTCGAGCAGCTGGCGGCGGCGGCGCCGTCGCGCGAGCGCTTCCTCTCCGACCTGACGCTCGATCCCCCGCAGGCGACCGGCGCCGAGGCCGGGCCCCCACACCTGGACGAGGATTATCTGATCCTCTCGACGATCCACTCCGCCAAGGGCCAAGAGTGGGACACGGTCTTCGTCCTCAACGCAGCCGACGGCTGCATCCCATCGGATTTAGCGACCGGCACCGCCCCCGAGATCGAGGAGGAGCGCCGGTTGCTCTACGTGGCCATGACCCGCGCCAAGAATTCGCTGGCCCTCATCCACCCGCTGCGCTTCTTCATTCGGCAGCAGAGCCGCCACGGCGATCGCCACGTCTTCACGCCGCGCACCCGCTTCATCCCGGACGCGATCCTCGACAAATTCGAGCGGGCGGCGCCGGGCACGTCGGTGGACGACGGATTGCCGCGGGCGGCGGCGGGCGCGCGCCTCGACATCGCGGCGCGGCTGAAGGCCAGCTGGGCCACCCCCAAACTGGTCTCCCCCTAAACGCCGCGAAGCTGGCGAACCGCGGCGACCGACGATGGATTCCACTTCTGAGAGCCCTTTCGGGGCCCGAGACGCCTTCGCCGATCAGACGTTTGAAGACCTCGCGACCGAAGGCGCCGCAATCTCGGGCAAGGACTTTCAACGCTGCGTCTTCCGGCGCTGCAAACTGCCGCAGAGCCGTTGGCCCGAAACGCGGCTCGAAGATTGTGTCTTCGAGGATTGCGACCTGACCCGGATGGCGCCCCAGGGGCTGGCCTTCCGGGGCGTGATCTTCAAGAGCAGCAAGCTGATGGGCGTCGAGTGGAGCGGTCTCGGCTCGCTGCCAGATTTGGCCTTCGATGGCTGCGACCTGCGTTACGCCTCGTTCGTCGACCTACGCCTGCGCGCGCTGAGGGTCGTCGGCTGCCTGGTGCGCGAAGCCAACTTCTTGAGCGTCGATCTGACCGAGGCCGACTTCACCGGCAGCGATCTGACCGGCAGCACGATCACCGGCTGCACGCTGGCCAAGGCCAACTTCGCGCGCGCCGACGGGGTGTTCTTCGATCCGCAGAAGAACAAATGCAAAGGCGCCCGCGTCGCCGCCGAGACGGCCGTGCTGCTCATGCGATCGTACGGCGTGCTCGTCGAATGACTCGAGCTGCGCGACCGCCGATCCCTCAGAGGGTTTCGACGTCGTGCGCGTGGCCGATGGCGCGGCGCAAGGTCGCGTCGAGCTTCTTGCAGTCGAAGGTCACTTTGCCGAAGGCGACCTTGACGACGGCGCCGATCGGCACCACGAAGTCGCCGCTGTTCTCGACGTACACCGTGACGTCTTTTCCGGTCGGCGAGGTGGCGCGAATCGCGCCGAACTCTTCTTGACCATCGGAGATGAACGCCTGAAACCCGACCTCGATGCGATCGCTCATGGCCTCTTCTTAGCAGAGGCTCAGCCGCGGCGCTGCGGGGCGATTTCTGCTGACGCTGCGGTGGTGGCGGCCTATCGTTCGATCATGGTCGAGATGCGCTTCGAGGGGCTGACGCTGACGGTGCAGAGTGTAGAACGCTCGCTGGCGTTCTACGGCGGCACGCTGGGGCTCACGATCGCGTGGAAATCCTTGCCGGCGTTCGGAATGCTCCGCATCGGCGCCGGCACGATCGGCCTGCTCGCGCTGGAAGAGGCGCGCAAGGAGGGCGTGGAAGAGATGACGCCCGCGCAAAAGCGGGGGATTCACGTCGAGCTCAGCACCGACGATCTGGACGGTCTCTACGAGGAGCTGAAGGCCAAAGGCGTGGTCTTCCAGCAACCGCCACACGACGAGCCATGGGAGCGATCGATGACCGCCTTCGACCCCGACGGCTACGCGGTGGAATTCGCCCAGGGCCGCCGCGGCCACAACCAGACCAAGCCCTGACAAAAGGGATCGCAAAGCCGTCGGCGACGGAGCCGACGCTGGCGCCGAAGTCGGCCACCGCCTGGCGGGCCTGGCTCGAGGCCAACCACGCCAGGTCGCCGGGCGTCTGGCTGCGCATCATCAAGGGCGGGGCCGACGCCGCCGCCGACGCGCTCACCTACGCCACAGCGCTCGACGGCGCGCTGATTTGGGGCTGGATCGACAGCCAAAAAAAGGGAATCGACGCCACCGCTTGGTTACAGCGGTTCACCCCGCGCCGCGCGCGCAGCCCGTGGTCGAAGATCAACTGCGCCAGAGCCGAGGCTCTGATCGCCAGCGGGACGATCGAAACCCCGGGGTTGGCCGAGATCGAGCGCGCCAAGCGAGACGGCCGTTGGGCGCGCGCCTACCAGGGCGCGCGGGTCGCGACGGTGCCGGCCGATCTGGCGGCCGCGCTGGCCCGCAATGCCAAGGCCCGCGCGTTCTTCGAGGCGCTCGACGGTGCGAATCGCTACGCCATCCTCTATCGGGTCCAGGCCGCCAAGAAGCCAGAGACACGTAGCGCGCGCGTCGCTCAATTCGTGGAGCTGTGCGCGCGCGGGGAAACGCTGCATCCGCCGCGGCGGAAAAAGACGTGAGGGCTGTGGCATCATTGGAGACGTGAAGCCCAGCGCCAAACCAACCAAGAAACGGGTCGGATCGCCCGCCTCGAAATCGGCGACAAAGCCGGCGACCAAGCCGGCCCAGCCAGCCCAGCCGCTGGCCCCCAAGGCGACGGCCGCCAAGAAGTTCGGCCGGCGCGCGGATCTCGGGGCGCCCATCGACGGTTTTTTTGCGAAACAACAACCGCACCTGCGGCCGATCCTCGAGGAGCTGCGCCAGATGATCGAGGAGGCGGCCCCCGGGGCGAGCTCGGCCATCAAGTGGGGTATGCCGTTCTATACAGTCGGCGATCGGATGATGTGCGCGCTGGCCGGGTTCAAGGCCCACGTGAACCTGATCCTGGCGGGACCACCGGGCACCTTCGCCGATCCAGAAGGACGCCTGGAGGGGGACGGCAAGACCGGACGTCACCTCAAGCTGCGATCGCTCGACGAGCTGCCCCGCGACCGGGTTCGCGGCTGGCTGCGCACCGCCGCCAAGCTCGGTTCCTAGCGGGCTTCACCGCCCCGTCGAGAGCCGAGATCCTCGTTTCGGATCCGCACCGCCGATACGTGCCGCGCGCCCGCGGCCAGCGAGATTCGCCCCGGCCCGAGGTTGCCCATCTCGAGACAGACGAAGCGGCGATAGTCTTCCGGGTCGATATCGCCCAGCGCGCGCGCTTTGGCCGGCCCGGGATTCCAGACCACCGCCGACGCGATCCCCTGCCCCTCGAGGTGGAGCGTCGGATGCCCCGGATCGATCAGCGCCAACGGGCCACCGCTGGTATAAACGCGATCGACCTCGCCCGCGATTTCCAACGCGCCGACGGCCTGCTGATGACCGGCCCCGCCGGCGACTTTGTCGACGTAGGACGAGCCGCCCAAGCCTTCGACCGAAACCGCCGCGATGTCGGAGACGGCGAAGTAGCTGTGCATTGCGATCTCGAACTCGAAGGCCTCGGCGCCGTCATTTTCGACCTCGAACGACAGCTCCAGATCTTCGCCGGCGATCACCGTGGAGCGTGCCGTGAATGCATAGGGAAACAGTGGACGGGTCTGTTCGTCGGCGCGCAGCTCGAACACCGCGCGCGGCTTGGCATCCGGAAGCTCATCGACGCCGACCAGCCGCCAAAGCCGCGTGCGCGCGAACCCGTGGGCCGGAAAGCCGGGCCCGGTCGCGTGCGGGCCGAACCACGGGAAGCAGAGCGGGATCCCGCCACGCAGCGCGCTCCCCACGTTCCAGCGCGCCTTATCACTCACCCACAGCCGGTCGCGGCCGCCGCGCGGCTGGAAGCTCAAGACCTGCGCGCCGTGGAGCGCGATGCTGCAGAGCGAAGCCGCCGTCGCGAGCTCGACCACGTCGAGCCCGTTGCGAACCACGCGCTGCCAACCAACCGCCACGGCCCCACCTTACAACGGGCGCACCCAGGCTGGAACGCGGGCGCCTTTCGATCTTCGATCGACACGTCGGCCCTCGGGCGCGGCGCTATTCGGTGTCGCGCAGCAAGGCGGCGTCCAGGTTTTCGAGCAGCGCGCGCGTTCCAGCCTCGCGGCTGGTCGGCGTGTCGAGCCCGTCCAGGAAGACCCCCTGCTCGGTGAGGGTCAGCTTCGTCCCGACCCCCGACACCTCGAAGACCACCGTCGCCAGCGAGACTGAGATTCGCCGATCTTCGATGTGCATGTCGTAGCTGTAGACGATCCGTTGGTTGGGCACGATGTCCTGGTAGCGGCTCTCGAAGGCGGAGACCGCGCCGCCCGTGAAGCTGCCGACCAGCAGCTCGCGGCCACCGACACGAAAGTCCAGCTCGCGCTGCTTCAGCGTCCACTTGTCGGCCGGACCCGAGAACCAGCGGGCCTTGGCATCTGCCGAAGCCCAGGCGGCGAACACGCGCGCGGGGGGGGCCAGATAGGCACGCTCGATCACGAAGGTGGCATGTTGGGTCGATCGCAGCTGGGACATCGGGTCTCCGGCGGTTGAGGTTGTCGCTGGCCCGAAGCGGGCCAGGCTCAATTTCGGTCGGGATTCCCGAGAAGCCAGGCCCACGCGGGAAAAAATCGACCGCCGCCCGATCGGAGCTCGCGCCCGCGGGTCAACGCACCTTCGCGGCCGCATCGCCCAATCGCACCGCGCCTGCCAGGACAAGAAGACCGGGGACAGCTGCACGGTCACGCTGCGCGACCGGACCCTCTCCGGAACCTGCAACGCCACCCCGGACGATCGATTGGCCTGCCGGCCCGATCACATGCCCGGACCGCCGCCCGACGGACACGGGCGGGGCGAGGATCGGTGATCGCCTGAGCCAAAACAAGCTTGGCCCGCAGCGCCCACGCGCGGGACGCGCGCCGGCCGGTCTGGCTTGCCCCCGGCCGCGATTATGGCCAAGCTTGGCGCATGGGATTTCTCGTGCATTGGCTGGTCACGGCCGTCGCGCTGGCCGTCGGCGCGCGGGTGGTGCCCGGCATCGTCGTCGCGTCGGGCGGCACGCTGCTGATCGCGGCGCTGGTGCTGGGCCTGGTGAACGCGGTGGTTCGCCCGGTGTTGACCATCCTGACGCTACCGATCACCGTGCTGACGCTGGGCCTGTTCTATCTGGTCGTGAACGGCCTGGCCTTCGCGCTGGCCGCCTGGCTGGTGCCGGGCTTCACGGTGGCCTCGCTCGGCTCGGCCATCGGCGGGGCGTTGGTGGTCAGCATCGTTTCGTCGCTGCTGGGCTGGATTCTGACGCCCCGACCGCGCGACCTGGCCTGACGGGCCGCCGGAATCAATCGGCCGTCAGGGCGCCCAGCGCTTGGGCGCGGTCTTGAGCGTGCTCACCCCGACGGCGTCGCACCAGGCCTCGAAGCGGGCACGCGGGACACCGCGAAACTCCAGATCGTCCAGCGATTCGGCCAGCGGCACGGTGTCGATCAGCGTGGCCAATCGCCGATAGAAGAGCGCGTCGTCGCGCCGCTCGGCCAACGTGGCGCCGAGCTGCAAAGCGCCACGGACCTTGACCGACCACTGAAACGGCAGCGCCGGGATCGCCTCCAGGTGCCCGTAGGCACCCAGCACCAGCGCGGCGCTCTTCTCGCCGAAGCCGGGCAGCCCGGGAATGCCGTCGGCCGTGTCGCCGGTCAGCGCCAAGAAATCCGGCACGCTGGCGGGGCCGAAGCCGCGCGCCGCGCGGAAGCTGGCCTCGTTGGTGACCTTCTTTTGGCGGCGGTCGACCTGCACCACCCGGTTTCCGCGCAGACATTGGGCCAGGTCCTTGTCGGGCGTCAGGATGCGCACCTGATCGACCGCGCCGGCGTAGAGACGCGCCCCCGACGCCAGTCCATCATCGGCCTCGTGCTCGCGCATCGACCAGACCACCACCCCCAGCGCCCGCACCGCGTCCTCCACCGCGTCGAACTGGTCCCGCAGCTCGGGCGGCACCCCTTCGTCGCTCTTGTAGTCGGCGAACAGATCGTTTCGGAACGAACGAATCGGGTTGTCGAAGGCCACCGCCAGGTGGGTCACCGCCTCGTCCGTATCGTGCAGCAACGCCAGCAGCGACGACACGACGCCGGTGGTGGCCTTGGCGTCACGGCCCGACGGATCGCGGTGCCCGGGCCGCGGCGCGTAGTGCGCCCGGAAGAGCTCGTAGGTGCCGTCGACCAGATGAACGCGCGCCGGCACCCGATCACCCGTCACTTCTTGAGCCGATACCCGCTCTTGAACATCCAGCCCACCACCGCCAGCAACACCAGCAGGAACCCGCTGGTCATCGCCAAGCTGACGCCGACCCCGACGTCGGCGGTCTCGTAGAAGCTCCAGCGGAACCCGCTGATGAGATAAACCACCGGGTTGAACAGGGCCACCGTCCGCCAGCGCGCCGGCAACATGTCGATCGAATAAAAGGCGCCACCCAGGAACGTCAGCGGCGTCACCACCAACATCGGGATCAGCTGGAGCTGCTCGAAGCCTTTGGCCCAGACGCCGATCACGAAGCCGAACAGGCTGAAGGTCACCGCCGTCAGCAGCAGAAAGGCCACCATGAAGCAGGGGTGGCGCACCTGCACCGGCACGAAGGCGGTGGCGGTGGCCAGAATGATGAGCCCCAGGCTGATCGACTTGGTGGCCGCCGCGCCGACATAGCCGATGAGCATCTCGACGAACGAGATCGGTGCCGACAGCAGCTCATAGATGGTCCCGGTGAACTTCGGGAAATAGATCCCGAACGAGGCGTTCGAGATGCTGGCGGTGAGGAGCGACAGCATGATGAGGCCCGGCACGATGAAGGCCCCGTAGGACACGCCGCCCACGCGCGACATCCGCGAGCCGATGGCCGACCCGAAGACCACGAAGTAGAGCGAGGTGGTGATGACCGGCGTGACCACGCTCTGCAGCAGAGTGCGCACGAAGCGCGCCATCTCGAACCGATAAATCGCCCAGACCCCCTGGCGGTTGAAGCCGACCTCGCTCACGCCGACGCCCCTTCCGGGTGGCTGACCAGGTTGACGAAGATCTCCTCCAGCGAGCTCTGGCTGGTGCTGAGATCCTTGAACCCGATCTGCAGCTCACCGAGACGCCGCAACAACAACGGAATGTCTTGCGGCTCGGTGCCCGGCGCTGCGTGCGCGTCGAAGGTGTACTGCAACTGGTTCCCGTTGGCCTTGAGCGACAGCGGCCAGCCGGCCAGCGCCGCCGGCAGCGCCGCCATTGGCTCCTGAAGATTGAGCGTGAGCTGCCGCTTGCCCAGCTTCTGCATCAACTTGGCTTTTTCCTCGACGACGATCAGCTCGCCCTTGCTGATGATGCCGATCCGATCCGCCATCTCTTCGGCCTCGTCGATGTAGTGCGTGGTCAGGATGATGGTGACGCCGCCTTCGCGCAGCCGCCGCACCAGCGCCCACATGTCCTTGCGCAGCTCGACGTCGACGCCGGCGGTCGGCTCGTCGAGGAAAAGAATCTCCGGCTCGTGCGAGAGCGCCTTGGCGATCATCACGCGGCGTTTCATGCCGCCCGACAGGTTCATGATCCGCGTCTCGCGCTTGTCCCACAGCGACAGCTCGCGCAGCACCTTCTCGATGTGCGCCGGATTGGGCGACCGGCGGAAGAGCCCGCGGCTGAAGGTGACGGTGGCCCGGACGGTCTCGAAGGCGTCGGTGGTCAGCTCCTGCGGGACGAGCCCGATCTCGAAGCGCGCCGACCGATAGTCGCGCACGATGTCGTGCCCATCCGCCACCACCGTCCCACTCGACGGCGTCACGATCCCGCACACGATGTTGATGAGCGTGGTCTTGCCGGCGCCGTTCGGGCCGAGCAGCGCGAAGATCTCCCCCTTTTGAATCTCGAGGTCGACCTTCTTGAGCGCCTGAAACCCGCTGGCGTAGGTCTTGGTGAGCCCCACGATGGAGATGGCCGGCGTCACGAACGGACCGCCGATCCGGCCCGCGAATTCGCCGCCAGCTTCCGAGGCGCCACCGCGCGATAGCTCTCGTCGATCTTCACCGCCGGGCGCTTGCCGCGCGCCACGACCTTGGACTTCTTCGTTACCACGCCACAGAGATACCCTGCCGCCCCGCCCTTCGTCGAGCTATCGCGACCGGACGGCACGCAAATTCTGCTCCGACACCGTCGCGCGCGCCGCCTGCGCTTCTTCGAGCGATCGAAAACGAAAGACGCCCCGCGGATAGACCCGCGGTGCGAGTTGGAAATATCTCGCGCAATGCCGAGCGAAGCGCTCGAAACCTTCTTCGGGCGAAACGACGATCGGTGCACCGGCCATCTCCGCGACAGAGCGGAATTTTTCGACCCGCCCTCTCATTCGTCGTCCTCGAGCTGGAAGGCCCGCCGGAGCATCGCAGCGTCCTGCCGATCGATGGGACGAACGGCGTCACGTTTGAGCCGCTAGAGCGCCCGGGGGCTGGCCACGCGGATCGAGACGCCGGCCACCTCTTTGATTTCGGCCTCGACGGTGTCGTAGTCGGCGGCGGTCCCCAAGCGTGTCATGACGTCGAAATATAGATCGCCGCTGGGTGGGTAGTAACGAATCGCGGGATAGTCGCCCAGCAGATCCTTGGCCTCAATCTGATCGATATTGGGATCCGATCCATAGATCTCTCGAAACGCCTGCTGCAGACGCGCCACATTCTCTGCGGTGGCCCGGATGAAGACGTCGAGATCCTCGGTCGCGCGCACCAGGCCGTGAACACCCATGGCCGCCGCGCCGATGAGAACGTATTCGACGCCCTGCGCCCCAAAAGCTTGGAGGGCACGCAGCATCTCATCCCGATCCACCCAATGAGCGTAACCCGCCCCCGACGTCCAAGCGAGGAACAGCGGCAGGGACCTGGCCCCTGAACCTCGCGTCGCTGGCGTCGCAGGTCCAGAGCGCGGTCAATATGAGGAGAAGCTGCGTGGGCCAGCTTCCCCGAAGATGTCATATCGACCGCGCCCCGCGACCGCACACTACGATTTCTTGCCGGCCGCCTCGGCCCGCAGCCGCGCCCCCTGCGCCGCCACGTCGGCCGGCATCGCGTCACCGAAGTCCTCGGGCCCGAAGATCGGACGGAGCTCGATCTCCCCCTCCTGAAATGGGCTGCGCCGGACCCACTCGACGGCCTCGTCGATCGACTTGACCTGCCAGATCCAGAACCCCGCCACCAGCTCCTTGGTCTCGCTGAAGGGACCGTCGATCACGGTGCGCTGCTTGCCGACGCACCGCACGCGCTTCCCCTTCGAGCTGGCTTGCAACCCCTCACCCGCCAGCATGACGCCGGCCTTGACCAGCGCCTCGTTGAAATGGCCCATCTCGCGGAACTCCTCTCCGCTGGGCAGCTTGCCGGCTTCCGAGTCGCTGTTGGCTTTGACAAAGACCATGACCTTCATTGGGCGTCTCCTTTTTTTTTACTGTCGTTCGGGCATGTTTTGGCGGGGTGGGCGGGAATCGCTGCCCCTCATATCAAGGCGACGAGCGGGCCGACCGCCGATCGACAACAGCGCAGAATTATTTTTTCGGCCCCCCGCGCGGCGGGTGCTCGCGCAGGCAGGTCTCACGGGAGCGGTACAGGCTGGCCGCGAGGTACCAGAGAATGGCATCCGACTCGGGCAGGAAGCTGCCGTCCTCGAGCTCCAGCACCGGAATGCGCCCGTTGAGATTCTTGGCGAGAAACTCCGGCGTGCGTGTCTCGCGCCGGTCGATGTCGTATTCGATCCGTCGGTAGGCGATCCCGAGCTGCGCGAGCAGAAGGCGTGCCTTGTAGCCGTTGCCAGACGTCAAATGATCGTGAAGAACGAGCATGCGCACAATCTGACTCCTCCGTGCCTCGCATGAAAAGTGCTTTTCAGTCGCACGAGATCGATCGCCCGCTTTCATGGGAACCAACCGCCCGTTACCCCGCCCGGCAGGGCGCCGCCGGTTGACGTTCATCGAGGCCGGGTGGACGCTCCACCCGTGACCGATACCGCTGTCACCCCGCTTCGTCGCCTCAGCAACCCGCGCTTCGACCTCGCGTGGGCCTGGCAGTCGCCGATCGGGGAATCGGTGGCCGATTTCTTCAACGGCGTCGACAATCCGCTCGGACGCGCGGTCGCCCGGCGGCTGTCGATCTCGGGGGCCCGCGCCGTCGCGACCCGCATCGCCCCCGATTGGTCGAACCTGGCGGCGCTCGAGGACGGAACGATCGTTTCGGTGGTCGGGCGGGCCCGCGTGGCGGCGACGTCCCTGCTCCGGATCGCCGATCGCCCCGTCATCGGCGTGGTGTTGGGGTTCCCGATGCGCGCCTTCAATGCCATCTACTCGCAGAAGAGCAAACAAACGCCGTTCGGTCCCGACGAAAATCCTAAGCGGGTCTGGGGAACGCAAGCGGAGCAACTCGAGGTGGCCCACGACTTCGACCTGGTCGGCCCGTCCGGGCAGCGCGTCCCCATCCTGGTCGAGGGCGCGCGCCTGATGGCGAAACCCAACTTTCCGCTGCGCCAGATCCCCGAGGAGTCCGAGATTTTCGACGCCATGGATCTCCCCGCCGACGCCAACCGCACCGACGTGCGCGGCGGGTTCCTTTGGGACGAAGCCTTGGTCGAGGTGATCGGTCCGAAGAACAACCGCACCGGCGCTGCGGGCCCGGCCATCAGCATCGGCGACGCCGACGAGCCACCGACGCTGCTCATTCCGCGCCGCCTGCCGCCCCCCCGGGGGTCCGATGGTTGAAGCCCGGCGCTGGGCGATCCCGGCCTGCGGGCGATCGCCGAGCACGGGCGGATGGTGCTGGTAGCCCCCGACGGAACGATGGACCGCGCGGGGCACCGGTTCTGGAACGCCGGCGGCGCCTGCTGCAACTTCGACGGAAAGGCGGTCGACGATCTGGCGCGGCTCGAAACCCTGATTGATCGCTGGCGCCAACGACCAGAGATCGATCCCGCGCGCGTCTACGTGGTGGGGGTTCTCGAACGGCGGCTTCATGGCCCATCGGTTGGCCTGCTGGATGGACGATCGGTTGGCCGCCGTCGTCAGCATCGGCGGCGCCGGCCGCGATCGCGAAGAGGCCTGCACGGCGGTGTCGTCGATCGCCGTCGCCGAGGTGCACGGCGACGCCGACCCGATCGTCCCCTACCAAGGCGGACGCGTCTTCGGTAACCGCGCGCTGGCCCCGTTTCCCTCGGCGCCCCAGACCATCCACGACTGGGCCGAGCGCCTCGGCTGCCTGCCGAACGCCAAGCCCAAGATCACGACGCTGGATCTCGACCCGCGCCTGCCCGGCGCGGAGACCACCATCGCGGCCTACGCCGGCTGTCCCCACGGCTCGGCGGAGCTGTGGACCATCCACGGCGGCGGCCATCGCCTCGGCACGCCCGAGCTGCAGGCGCGAATCGGCACCTTCCTGACCAGCCACGCGAAGCCCGCACCCCGAAGACGAAAATGACCAATGACGACGCTGGCGCCCAGGCACGCGGTCGCGTGCAAGCGCACCGCCCAGCGATCATACTGGCGGCATGGGCAAGGTCTCGCGCAGGCAGGCGCTCAAGGCGGCGGCGGTCACGGGTGCGGTCGGCGCGGCGGCGGGGGTCCTCACCAGTTCTCTCAAACGGGGGGCATCGGCAGCAATGAACGCAAAGCAGGCCAAAGGCGCGACCGGCACCGACGCGGTCATCGAGATCACGCCGCAGGGGTTCCCATGGGAGACCAGCGATCCGTTTCTGTTTTGCGTGCACCACGACGATCACTACCCGGCCGGCAACGAACAGATGGGGCCCGCCGTTTCGCTGGCGGGGCGCAACCTGGGCGAGGACTTCGTCGTCAAGGACGGCTGGCGCATGTATCACGGGCAGACCGTGCCCGGATTTCCGCAGCACCCGCACCGCGGATTCGAGACCGTCACCGTCGTGCGGCGCGGCCTGCTCGATCATTCCGACTCGATGGGGGCGACCGCGCGCTACGGCCGCGGCGACGTACAATGGCTGACCGCCGGCGGCGGGATCGTCCACGCCGAGATGTTCCCGCTGGTCGAGCGGCAGCGCGACAATCCGCTCGAGCTGTTCCAGATCTGGCTGAATCTCCCGCGCGCCGACAAGATGGTGGCACCGTATTTCGCGATGCTCTGGGACGACCAGATCCCGCGCAAGATCGTCGAGGATCGCGCCGGCCGCGCTGTTACCCTGACGCTGACCGCCGGACATTACGACAATGTCGCCGCGCCGCCGCCGCCGCCGAGCTCGTGGGCCGCCCGCCCCGAGAGCGACGTCGCGATCTGGACCATCAAGCTCGACCCGGGGGCGGAGTGGTCGTTGCCGCCGGCACCCGGCACCAACCGCGCGCTGTACTTCTTCCGGGGCAAGGGCCTGACGGTCGACGGGCATGCCGTCCCCACCAGCCACCGCGTCCGACTACGCCCCGAGCTGGCCGCCGCGCTGGTGGGGGGCCCCGAGGAGACCGAGGTGCTGCTGCTGCAGGGGCGCCCGATCGGCGAACCGGTGGTGAACTACGGCCCGTTCGTGATGAACACCCGCGCCGAGATCCAGCAGGCCATCGCCGACTACCAGCGCACGCAGTTCGGCGGCTGGCCTTGGCCGAGCGACGATCCGGTCCACCCGCGCACCGAAGGCCGCTTCGCCCGCCACGCCGACGGCCGCGTCGAACGCCGCGGCTGAGGACCAGCGACCGATGACGCAGAAGAAGATGCTCTGATCCCAACCGTGACGGCTACCGACCCCCATCGCGCCATCGAGGCGGTCTTTCGGATCGAGTCGGCCCGGCTCATCGCTGGCCTGGCGCGGATGATGCGCGACGTGGGGCTGGCCGAGGAGCTGGCCCAGGAGGCGCTGGTGACCGCGCTCGAGCGGTGGCCGTCGACCGGCGTGCCCGACAACCCGGGCGCCTGGTTGATGGCGACCGCCAAGAACCGCGCCATCGACGAGCTGCGACGCAATCAGCGGTTGGCCCGCAAGCACCAAGAGCTGGGCCACGAGATCGACGCCGAGCAGACGCGCGACGCGGCCGATCTGCTGAACCGGATCGAGCTCGCGCTCGACGACGACATCGGCGACGATCTGTTGCGGCTGGTGTTCACCTCCTGTCACCCGGTGCTCTCGACCGAGGCGCGGGTGGCGCTGACGCTCCGGCTGCTGGGCGGCCTCACCACCGAGGAGATCGCGCGCGCCTACCTGGTGCCGGAGCCGACGGTCGCCCAGCGGATCGTGCGCGCCAAACGGACCCTGACCGAGGCCGGCGTCCCCTTCGAGGTCCCGCGCGGCGCCGACCGCGTGGCCCGGCTGTCATCGGTGCTGGAGGTCATCTACCTCATCTTCAATGAAGGCTTCACGGCCACCGGCGGCGACGACTGGATGCGACCGGGGCTCTGCGAGGACGCGCTGCGACTGGGGCGGATCCTGGCCGAGCTGGTGCCCGAAGAGGCCGAGGTGCATGGGCTGGTGGCGCTGATGGAGATCCAGGCCTCGCGATCGCGCGCGCGGATTGGCCCCGGCGGCGAGCCGGTGTTGCTGCTGGAGCAGGACCGCAGCCGGTGGGATCAGGTCCTCATCGGGCGCGGCCTCACGGCGCTGGCGCGCGCCGAGGCGCTGGGCGGCGAGCCTGGGCCGTACGCGCTGCAGGCGGCGATCACCGCTTGCCACGCGCGCGCCCGGCTTGCCGAGTCGACCGACTGGGCACGGATCGCGGCGCTCTATGCGGCGCTGGCCCGCCGCTCGCCGTCGCCGGTGATCGAGCTCAATCGCGCGGTGGCGGTCTCGATGGCCTCGGGTCCCGCCGCGGGGCTGGCGCTGGTCGACGCGCTCACGGATTTGCCGGCGCTGGCGGAATACCACCTGCTGCCCAGTGTACGCGGCGATCTCCTCATGAAGCTCGGACGCTTCGACGAGGCGCGGGTCGAGCTGGAACGCGCGGCGGCGCTGACGCGAAACCTGCGCGAGCGCGCACTGCTGGTGGCCCGGGCCGCCGAGTGCGCGCGAGCGACCTCGACACCGCGGGAGGCCCGCTGAGCGCGACGATGATCGACCTCGATGCCTACTGCGCGCGGATCGGCTATTCCGGGCCGCGCACGCCGACGCTGGAGACGCTCAACGCGATCATCTTCCGCCATGCATGCACCATCCCTTTCGAGAACCTCGACGTTCTCCTGGGACGGCCGATCGGGCTGGAGCCCGCCGACCTGAAACGAAAGCTGGTGGCCGACCGACGGGGCGGCTACTGCTTCGAGCAGAACGGACTACTCCTGCTGGTGCTGACCGCGCTCGGCTTTCAGGCAGCGCCGCTCAGCGCGCGGGTGCGCTTGCAGCGGCCACGCGAGGTGACGCCGCCGCGCACGCACCTGTTCGTTCGCGCCGAGATCGCCGGCGAGTCCTGGCTGGCCGACGTCGGCATCGGTGGGCTATCCCTCACCTCGGCGATCCGCCTCGACGCTGAGGGAGAGCAGCCGACGCCCCACGAGCCGCGCCGGATCACCCGCGAAGGATCGGCCCACGCGCCGCGCTTCTATCACCAGGTCCGACTGGGCGACGAATGGCAGGATGCCTGCGAGTTCACGCTGGAGGAGATGCCGCCCATCGACCGCGAGCTGGCCAACTGGTTTACCAGCACCCACCCACAGTCCCACTTCCGAACCCGTCTCATGGTCGCCCGCGCAACACCCACCGGGCGCCTCACCCTCCTCGACCGCGAGCTCAGCTTGCGCCACCCGGACGGGACCGCCGACAAGCGCTTGATCGCGACCCCGGACGAGCTCCTTGCCGTGCTGGACGAAGATTTCGGACTTCACTTCGCCGCCGGCACCCGCTTCGGTCCGCCCTGCTCGCCCTGGCCCAGTTGACGCGCCGAAAGATCGAGCGCAAACGTGGAGCGACCATGGCGCCGACCTCGAATTCCCCTGCACCGACCCTGCGCGCGCTCGGCCCCGATCTCTGGGAGGCGGAGCTCAATCTTCAAGAAGGAATGCACCTGCGCTTCTTCTATCGCGCCTTCGGTATGTGGCGGCGGTTCGGACCGAATCGACTCTAGCGCTGGTTGGCCAAGGATCGCCAGGCGCTGGCCGCCAGCATCGAGCGGATCTTGATCTGGGATATCCGCCGCGTAGTGATGGCGCACGGCGATCCGGTGGAGATCGACCACCCCGCGACGTTGGGCGCCGCGTTCGCGCCGTTGCTTGCCCAATCACCGACTACGGCGAGAGCGTGACCGAGCCGGCGTCGAGCGCGAGCTCGTAATAGCCGTGGTCGTTCCAGGGAAGGGCATTGCCCCCCTGGCTCAGCGTGCCGCCCGCCACCGTGGCGCGCAGGTACTTCCCGCTCGGGAAATTCGCCGGGAGCGTCCAGGTCCAGGTCTGACCGGTGCCCGAGGTAGTCGGCGTGAGGCCCGAGACCAGCTTCTGCGCGCGCCAGTACGCGGCGACGGCCACCACCGTATCGTTCCAGACGTCGCCGAGCGATTGGCCGTGGCTCATCCCGCCGGTCACGTCGGTGATGGCCACCGGGTTGTACCAGAGGTCGGTGGTGGGCGTGATGCTGTGGACCAGCAGGATCAGCCATTTTCCGGCGCTGTGCGCGCCGTCGATCTGGGCGCTGAAGATGCTGGCGGTGTCACCCGGCTGGGCCAGGTAGATCGGCAGGTTGAACATATCGGTGTTGTCGTTGGCGCCAATCAGGCCGTTGCCCACGCCGCGGTTGACCAGAAAGCGCGTCGCGTCGTCCAGGTCGTACCCGGTGTCGCCGAAGGGGGACGCCGACGTCCAGACCGAACTTTGCGGGTAATGCTGCGTGATGTAGCCCGTGCAATCGTCGAGCTCCTGCGTGAGCGTGCTGTCGGCCGTCCCGAAGCTGCAGCCGGTGAGGTTGGCCTGGCAGTGGTGGACGGTGTGGTTACCGATCTCGTTGCCGTCGTTGACGGCTTGGGTCCAGGTCGCGTCGTAGCCGGCCTCGGCGCTGTTGCCGGTGCTGATGTAGAAGGTTACCGGGATGCCGACCGCGGCCAGCTCGGCGTAGTGGGCGATCTGCGAGGGCTGCGAGTCGTCGAAGGTCCACGACACCGCCGCCGTGAAGCCGGCCCAGTTCAAGATGGTCAGGTTTCCCGGCGTGCCGGAGGGTTTGGGCAGGCCGCCCGCGCCAGGCGGCGTGGGCAGACCGGAAGCGCCCACCGTCCTCCCGGCGTCCGGCGCGCCGCCGGTGCCGCCGGCGCCCGAGGCACCGCCACCGCCGCCCGCCGTCGGCATCGACGACGAGCACGACGCCAGGGCCAAACCTGCTGCCAGCCACCGCCAAATAAATAGGGAACGAATCACGCGGCCTCCCAAAGCTATTGCCTGGCGGCCTAGGCGCCAGGCAGGTTCACGACGATGCAGGGTGAGCGAGGATGCCACCACACCCACATTTCGGCTCACGGGCCCCCTCGGCGCCCGCCAGCGGCCACCTTCGTGTAGGCTCGGTTGGCTGAGCCGTTTTCCGGGCTCTATGAACACTGCGCATCGGATGGTCACACCACTGACATTCGTGGGCGGCGACGACGCGCTGGTCGCGGCGTTGCGCGCTGGCCATCCGGGGGCGGCGGCGGTTTTCTACGACCGCCACGCGGCCCACGTGCAGCGGACGCTGCAGTCGGTGCTGGGGGTCGACGCCGATCTCCCCGATCTTCTGCAGGAGGTCTTCATCCGCGCCATCGATCGGATCGAGGAGCTCGAGGAAATGGATCGCGTGCGCAGTTGGTTGACCACCATCGCCATCTTCGCCGCGCGCGCGCACATCCGTCGGCGGGCGCGCCGCAAATGGCTGTTTCTGTTTTCACCCGAGCAGACCCGGCCCCGACAGCAAGAACCACCCTCGTCGGAGGCCCGGATAGCGCTGCGCGAGACCTACCGCTTGCTCGACCGGCTGCCCGTGAACGATCGCCTGGCCTTCGTGATGCGGATCGTCCACGGCCTGACCTTGCCGGATGGGGCGGCAGCCTGCGGGACCTCGTTGGCGACGTTCAAGCGCCGGCTGTCACGCGCCGAAAAGCAATTCCTGGCCGCGGCGCGCGAGCAGCCAGAGCTGCAACAATGGCTGGAGGGGGGGACGCGATGGACTCGCCAAAATCAGAGCTGAAGAATCTTGGCGAGGCGATCCGTGATGCGCTCGATGCCAGCGCCAACCCGGGGGAACAGCTCCGCACGGCGCGCTCCGCGCTGCTCGAACGCGTGGCCGCGCGAAACGCCGCCGGCGTGCGGCCAGGCTGGCTGCGCCGGTCGGGCCGGCCGGCGGTCCGCTTCTGGGTCGCGCTCGGATTGGGCGCGCTCGGATTGGTGGGCGCGGCGGCCGCGTTCGCGATCTGGGTCCGGCTCCCGATCTCGTTTCAGGTGGGGGCGGCGGGCACCGCCGGGCGTCTCGGCGACGTGGTCGAGGCGGAGGGCCTGCCGGTCGCGCTGCGGTTTTCCGAGGGGAGCGCCGTCGTCCTCGGGGCGGGCGGGCGCGCGCGCGTCCTCTCGGCGGAGTCGGCGGGCGCGCGCGTCCTGCTGGAGAACGGCGCGGTCGACGTGGCCATCGTCCACCGCCGGCCGCGCACCCACTGGAGCTTCGAGGCCGGTCCGTTTCACGTTCTCGTGACGGGCACCAAGTTTCGCCTGGACTGGAACCCCAAGGATCAGTCGCTGGGCCTTTCGACCCGCGAGGGCTCGGTGCTGGTCTCGGGCGGCTGCTTGGCCGAGGCGCACGCCGTGCGGGCCGGCGAGACCGTGCGCTGGTCGTGCCAGTCGTCGCCGCCGAATCCGACGTCGACGGCGAATCCGCCGACCGCCGCAGCGTCCGCGGCGGCGCCCGGCACGCGGGTCGCACTGCTGTCGAAACCGGCGGCGCCCGGCGACGCTTGGCGGGAGCTGCTGGCGAGCGGCCATCTCGTCGAGGGCCTGCGCGCCGCCGAGCGCGCCGATTTTGGCCGCGTCTGCCGCACCGCCGGCGAGAGCGATCTGCTGGCGCTCGCGGATGCCGCCCGGCTCTCGGGCCATACCGCTCGCGCGGTCCAGGCGCTGGTGGCGCTGCGGCAGCGTTTCCCGCGCTCTCCGGACGCCGCCACCGCGGCCTTCTCGCTGGGCCGCATGGCATTCGAACGGCGCGCCGCCTACCCGGAGGCGGTCCGCTGGTTCAGCGCCTACCTGGCCGAGCTGCCCCAGGGCCCGCTCATGGGCGACGCCGTAGGCCGCCTGATGGAGGCCCGGCAACGGGCCGGCGACCGGGCCGGCGCGCGCGCCGATGCAGCCCGATATCTCCAACGTTTCCCCGAAGGACCCTACGCGCCCGAAGCCAGAGTTATGCTGTCGGAGTGATTTCCCCCTCCCCGCAGCTCCGCCCGGTGTTCGGCCGGCGACTGCGGTGGGTCGCCGCGGCGGCGATGCTCTCGGCCGCAGCGGCGACCACCTTGCCGTCCGCGACCATCCAGGCCGCACCCGCCGCCGGTCCGGGTGGGACGTCGTCGCGGCGGGTGCTGCTGATCGTCGACCGGGCCGACGACCCGTTCGCCGAGCGGGTCCGCGCCGAGGTGGCCGGGCTCGGGCTCACCGTGGTGACGCTCGAGCCGTGGCGCACCCACGCCACGCTGGGGCCGCTGGAGACGGTGGCGCGATCGCAGCGCGCGGTGGCGGCCATCCGGATGGTGCCCAGCCGCAAGGGGGTCGAGGTCTGGATGGCGGACGAGACCTCGGGGCGTTCGCTCTTGCGCCAGCTCGTCGTCGATGAGAGCCCACGCGGCCCCAACCAGAGCTTGATCGCGCTGCAGACCGCCGAGCTGCTACGCACAAGCTTGCTCTCGCAGCCTGGGCCGCCGCACGGGTCGGCCGATCGAAAGCCCCCCACCCCGACCGCATCGGCCGGTGAGAGCTCGCCCACCTTGGTCGCCGGGCCCGACACAGCGGTCGGGCCGCAGCTCGAACTGGACGCCGCGGTTGGTGTCCTCTTCGCGCCCCGCGGCGGCTCGGCCGCCCTGCAGGCGTGGCTGTCGGTGCAGCATCCAATCGCGCCGCGCTGGATGTTGGCCATCGATCTGAGCGCGCCCCTTCGAACCGCGTCGCTGTCGGGGCCCGAGGGATCGGCCCGAATAGGCGCCTATCTGGCGGGCCTAACTTTGATCGGCCGGTTGAGCCCGGTCGGGTCGCCGCTGCTGGCGACCGCCGGCGTCGGCCTGGGCATGCTGGACCTGCGCGCCGATGGCCAGACCAGCGCCCCGCTGCAAGCCACCGGCGCCAGCGTGGTGACCGGCGCGATCTTCGCGCGCGCCGACGCCAGCCTGGAGATCGTGCGCTGGCTGCGGCTGGGGCTGCGTGCGGTCGCGGGCGCCACCACCAGCGCCATCAAGCTGGATTTCGCCGGCAACGACGCCGGGACCTGGGGACAGCCGTTCCTGGGGGCACTGGTGCTGGCCGATCTGAGCTGGCCCTGAGCGGGCGCGGCGCAGTCCTCAGGGCTCGAAGCGCACGTCGTCGATCCAGATGTCGAACTGGTGGTTCGGCCACAGGATGAATCCCACCAGCTGATCGCGGCGCATGGCGATCTGCGGAACACCCCAGCCCCCCTGCGCCAGATCCGAGAAGCGCACCACCACCCGCTGCCAGGTCGTCGTCAGCGTCACCGTGGTGGCGTAGTAGTCCATGCAGGAGGTCGTGCAGACCCCGCCGTTCCAGGCGTTGTCGATGGTGGTGATCCCCATCGGGATCTGGAACGGGGCCAGGGCAGCGCTGCCGACCGCCGCCCAAAACGAGATGCCGCCGTAGGCCGTCCCGTCGTAGGGCACCGCCGGTCCGTTGTTGTTGTTCTTGAAGACCGCCGTCCAGTTGGCGCCCCAACTGGTCAGGCCGACGCCGGCGAAGTGTCCCGCCGCGACGCCGCGGGCCGCGCATTGCCCCGAGTTGGCGTCGGTGACCGTCCCGTCGGTGCCGTCGGTGCCCAGGACCCAGGCACCGTTGCGCCCGCCGACCGCGGCCAGCATCGTGGTGCCGTCCTCGAAGTCGTCTATCAACTGGTCGGCGGGCTCCGAATCGTATTCGTCCGGCCCGCGCACCGGCTGCTCTGGACATCCGGCCGCGACCGCGATCGGCGCAATCGAGGTGCTGCAGGCGCCGGCGCCCGATGTCGCGGCGGCCCACAGGATGGCGATCTCGAGATGACGGCGCATCCGGTTTGTAAGCTTAGATCCTGAGAGCTCGGACTCCAAGGCAGGCCGCGCCACGGCCGCCGGGCCGGATGCCCAGCGGCGAAACCGGCTGCCCCCCGCTATGCTGCGGCGATGAAGGTCATTCTATTCGGCGCAACCGGGATGGTTGGACAGGGCGTATTGAGAGAGTGCCTGCTCGATCCCGAGGTGACCGAGGTGCTGGCGGTCGGCCGCACCGCGACCGGACAGTCGGATCCCAAGCTTCAGGAGATCGTTCACCAGGACTTTACCGACTTCTCGGCGATCGCCGATGGCTTGACCGGCTACGAGGCCTGCTTCTTCTGCCTCGGCATCTCGTCGGCCGGCATGTCGGAGTCCGATTACCGGCGGGTGACCTACGACTTCACGCTGGCGGCCGCGCAGGTGCTGGCGGCGCGCAATCCGGCCATGACGTTCATCTACGTCTCGGGCACCGGCACCGACAGCACCGCCCGTGGCCGGTCGATGTGGGCGCGCGTGAAGGGCGAGACCGAAAATGCGCTGCTGGCGCTCCCGTTCAAGGCCGCCTACATGTTCCGGCCCGGCATCATTCAGCCGCTGCACGGGGTGAAGTCCAAGACCAAGCTCTACCGCGCAGCCTATGTGGTGGCGGCGCCGCTGTTCCCGATCTTGAAGCGGCTGGTCCCCAAACACCTGACCACCAGCGAGCAGGTCGGCCGCGCGATGTTGGCGATCGCAAAACGCGGCGCGCCCGTACAGCGCCTCGAGAACGCCGACATCAACGCGGCGGCCGGCGCCCCTACGGTCTGAGCGGCGCCCGAGCTCAGGCCCGGCGCAACGCCGCGATGGCCGACCGGTAGTCGTGGCCCGGCGCGTGGAACACCGATGAGCCGGCAACCAGCACGTTGGCGCCGGCCTCGACCACTGTGGCCGCGGTCTCGGGCCCGATCCCGCCGTCGACCTCGATGTCGACGTCCAGCCCGCGGCGCTCGACCGCCGCGCGCAGCGCGCGAATCTTGGGCACCACCGCCTCGATGAAGTGCTGGCCGCCAAACCCCGGGTTGACCGTCATCAGCAGCACCATATCGAGGTCCGGCAGCACCACGTCGAGGCCGTCGAGCGGCGAGTGCGGGTTGACCGCCACCGAGGCCTTCTTGCCCACGGCGCGGATGTGCTGAACCGTGCGGTGCAGGTGCGGCGAGGCCTCCAGGTGGACGCTGATGAGGTCGGCGCCCGCGCGCGCGAAGTCTTCGACGTAGCGTTCGGGCTCGACGATCATGAGGTGCACGTCGATCGGCAGCTTGGTCACCGCGCGCAGCGCGGCCACCACCGCCGGCCCGACGGTCAGGTTGGGCACGAAGCGCCCGTCCATCACGTCGACGTGGATCAGATCGGCGCCGGCCGCTTCCACCGCACGCACCTCTTCGCCGAGGCGCGCGAAGTCCGAAGCCAGGATCGAGGGGGCGATCCGCAGGGGGCGCGGCGGCATCAAGCGCCCACGAACACAGACGACATGCCGGCTATTTTACCGATTCGGAACCGCCAGCGGGCCGAAAAGGCGCGCTAGATTGATCGGGTGAGCGCGACCACGACCCCGCAGCTGTTGGTGCTGGGTCACGTCACGCGCGACGAGATGGCGGGCCAAGCCCGATTGGACGTCCAATTGGGCGCGCGTCTGGGCGGCGCGGTCAGCTATGCGGCGCAAGTGGCGGTCCGGCTGGACGTGCCGACCGCGCTGGTAACGGTGGCGCCGCCCGAAGATCCGTTGCTGGCGCCGTTGCGGGGCCACCCCCACCTGCGGCTTGCCTGCGCGGCGAGCGACGTGATGACCACCTTCGTTTTGTCCTACGCTGGCCCGCGCCGCAGGCTGGCGCTCAAGTGCCGGGCGGCGGCGCTGGCGGTGGCGGACGTTCCCGAGGCCTGGCGCCGCGCGCCGGTGGCCTTTGTCGGGCCGGTGGCCGGCGAGTGCGACCGCGCGCTGGTGGCGTCGCTCGGCGCCGGTTTCATCGGGGTGGGGCTGCAGGGGTGGCTGCGCGGAACCGGCCCCGGCGGCGAGATCGTTCCGGCCCTACTCGCTGAGGCGCTCGATCCGCCGCCGGTGCAGCTGGCCGTCGTCTCCGAGGAGGACCATCCCGAAGTCGAGGCGGTGGCCGCGAGGTTTGTCGCACGGGGCGCCACCGTCGCCATCACGCGCGGCGCGCGGGGGGCCACCTTGATCGCGCCCAGCGGCCGCCGGCTCGAGATCCCCGCCGCGCCGGCCCGCGAGATCGATTCCACCGGCGCCGGCGACGTCTTCGGCGTGGTGCTCACCTTGCGGCTGGCCGCCGGCACGCCGCTGGTCGAAGCCGGAGCCGCAGCCGCCGCGGCGGCGGCGCGGGTGGTCGAAGGTCCGGGGCTGGGA